>CABQHM010000081.1 GCA_902464015.1 uncultured Coriobacteriales bacterium
GACGTGGGCATTGCCATGGGCGCCATGGGCTCCGACGCCGCCATCGAGGCCGCCGACGTGGTGCTTATGGACGACAAGCCCTCCAACATCGCCCGCGCCATTCGCCTGGCCAAGAAGACGATGGGCATCGTGTGGCAGAACATCGTGTTCGCCCTGGCAGTGAAGCTTGTCATCCTCGTGTTGGCTGCGCTCGCCATCGCCAACATGTGGCTTGCCGTGTTCGGCGACGTGGGCGTGGCCATCATCGCGATTCTCAATGCGATGCGAGCAATGAAGGCACCGAAGTAGAGGGGCTCCCGGACGCCTTGAGGCGGATTCCCACGCTGCAGTCCTCACCGCACAGACCGCGGCTGCGGATTTGCAGCTTAGGGAACCGCCTCAAGGCTGCGCACTCTGCTCCAAGGATGCCGTTTAGGGGCAAAACCAACTAATGGTTGCGGATTCGCGGCTTAGGAGACCGCCCCCGAGCTGCGCACTCTGCTCCAGGGGGTACCGTTTAAAGCTTAAAACCAACTGGCGGGTGCGGATTCGCGGGTTGGGGGACGGTGTCTGAGTTGCGTGCTCTGCTCCAGTGGGTGCCGTTGGGGGCTAAAACCATCTGACGGCTGCAGATTCGCGGCTTAGGAGACCGTCCCCGAGTAGCGCGCTGCTCCGGGGGTGGCGGTGAGGTGGGGGTTGCGGGTATGATGCTCTGAGCACATGCTGAATTGCGAGGAGGAGCCGCGTGACCCGTCAAGCACACTGGAAGAGGCAGCATAGGCACAACGTTGTTTTGGCATCGCTCGCGCTGAGCGCATTGATGAGCGCGACACCCGCGTTTGCGCTGGCAGATGAGCAGTTGGATGCAAACTCCCCTGTCATCGACTGTTTTGAATACCAGGCGGACAGCAACTACGGCGCCGCTCCCCTCCCCAGATTTGGCGAGATGCAGGCAGTGATTGACGACGAGGCCAATGCGCCCTCAAGTGAGGGCGATGTCCCAGGTAGCTCCTACAGCACGCATAACGGCTCCGCAGATAACACGGAGGGCAATAACACCGGGCAAGACGGCGCCCCAAGCGACTCGAATGCAGACACCAACAATGCAGGGCAAATCGAAGCTTCGAACGGCACAAACGTAAGCCAGGGCAACGCGGGACTAGATGGCACCCCGAGCGGCGCAGGCGCGAACAACGGCGACACCGGGCAAAACACCATTTCTGGCAGCTCAAACGCAAAACAAGACAGCGCTTCAAGCAGCTCGGATGCAGGCCAAAGCAATACCTCGGGCGCAGGATCGAGCAACGGCACCACTCAAGGCAACGTTGAAGGCGGTGTCGGCACAGACCAAGGCAACGACACTCAGGGCGATGCCGCGAACGGTGCGGACGAAAACCAGGGTGTCGCCTCAAGCAGCGATGGCGCCGATCAGAACGGCGCTACAAGCGGTGCAAGCGCGGACCAAAACAGCTGCCCTGATGGTGCTGGCAGCAAGGCTGATGAGCAGGAAAGCACCGGCGGCTCGGTTGATGGGTCGACGAGTGACACCGATACGTCCAGCACGGGAACCGATGCCTCCCAGGGAGAGACAGCCGACAAGGGCGACAACCCGCAGCCTGGGACTCCCGAACCCGATACGCCTGGCACGGGGACTGATGCCTCTCAGGGAGGGGCAACCGACATAGGCGACGGCTCGCAGCCTGAGGCTCCCTCGCCCGGCCAACCCGGCTCGGACCCCTCGACCCAGGAGCCGGCCGTGCTTACCGGCTGGCAGAACATTGGCGGCTATCGCTATTACTACGACAACGACGGCAAATCCCTCACCGGCTTGCAGACCATCGAAGACAAGACGTACCTGTTCAACGAAAAAGGCCAGCTCGGATATGGTTTCCTGTACCTGGGCAACAACGTTGTCTCGTACTTTGACCCCATTACCGGCAGCCAGCTCACAGGAAAGCAGTTCATCCGCGGCTCCTGGCGCAACATCGACGAGCAGACGGGTCTCAACTGCGGCCTCACCGAGGTCCCGGAATCCGGCAAGACCAACACGTATTACTACGACAACTACGACGGCGGCCTGCACACCGGTCAGCAGTACGTCAACAACTCGTGGCATTTCTTCGACGAGGACACGGGGCGCATGTACACCCGCGACGAGGAAGTGCGACGCATCGTGCAGTTTGCCCTGGCTGAGCTGGGCGGCAGCGAGTCAACGGCATTCGGCTACCTCAAGGAGGTGAAGGCCGACGGCGGAACGTACTGCGGGTATGGCCCCTGCATGGCCACGGTGCGCCACATCTTCAAGGCCGCTGGCATGAGCGGATTTCTCGCAGACGGCTTCGTCGACAGCTGGCCGCACAAGTACCTCGACCTCATGATTGAAAAGGGCCAGCACGACATGACTCCCCGCGTTGGCTCGGTCGCCTTCTTCCGCTGGGAAAACTCCTTCGCCAACCAAATTGGTGTCTCTGCCGACCATGCTGAGATAGTCGTGGAGGTGGGCGACGGCTGGTACAAGACCGTGGGCGCCATCGCAGGCGGCATCAAAGAAAGCATCTACTACACCGCCGGTGCCTACAACATCGGCTTCGGCGTGCCAGCCTTTCATCGGTAGACACGGGGCCGGGTTCTTCCCGGACGCCTTGAGGTGGATTCCCACGCTGCTGGTCCTCGCAGGGACACCAGGGCCGAGTTCTTCCCGGACGCTCGGGGGTGGATCTCCACGCCGCTGGTCCTCGCCGCAAAGGGCGCGGCTGCGGATTCGCGGCTTAGGAGACCGCCCCCGAGCTGCGCACTCTGCTCCAAGGTGTCATATGGAGCTTAAAACCCGCACGACAACGAGGGCCGCCCTTCTCCCAACATCGGGAAAAGGGCGGCCCTCGACTCTTGTAAATCTGGTTTTAAAGCTGAAAAACCGCACACGGCTGAGATTACGTCAGCCGGCGGTTCGCCTAAGCTGCAAATCCGCAGCAGGGCGCACTTTGCCCTGTGAGGACTGCAGCGTGGCGAATCCGCCGGCGGCCGGGACGAATCTAAGCCTGTGCGCCTGCGAGCGCCTCGGTGACGGCCGTGAAGATGGCCTTGGAGGTCACGCTGGCACCGGAGACGGCCTCGACGCCGTCAACGCCGTTGGCCTCGACGATCTTGGCGGGAAGCTGCTCGATGGCCTTGGAGCCGATGCCTGCGGTCTCGGCGTTCTCGCCGACCTCGACGTTCGTGATCTTGCCGCCCTCGACGGTCACCGTGACGTCGAACGTACCGCCAATGCCCTTGCCGGTGCCCGTGTAGGTGCCGTCGGCAAGCTCGCCAGTGCCGGCTGCGGCGGGAGCCTCCTGCGCGGGAGCCTCCTCAACAACCTCCGCCTTCTCGGCGGGGACAACCTCGGCCACGAGGTCGCTCGTACCGGCGATAATCTGGCCGAGCAGGTAACCCCAGGTCAGGGCACGGCCATTGGAGTTGCCGGCCATGTTGATGGGATAGTCAACAGCATACAGGTCGCCCGAAGCGTTACCGGTGGCATAGAGGCCCTCGATGGGCTTGCGGTTGGTGTCGAGCACCTGCAGGCGGCGGTTAATGTCAAGGCCGCCGACGATGGCAAGCAGGGCTACACCGACCTTGCAGGCGTAGAACGGGGGCTCGGTGACGGGGAACAGGAAGTCAGCCTGCTTGTGGAAGTCTTCGTCAACGCCGTTCTCAACCAGCGTGTTGTAACGCTCGACGGAAGCCTTCATGGTGTCGGCGTCGATGCCGATGAGCTCGGCGAGCTCCTCAAGGGTGTCGGCCTTGTAGGCGCTGTCATTGTCAGCCTGAATGGCCGCATCAACGATGGCGGTGACGTCCTCGGGCTTGAAGGGGTCGCCCACCTCGCCGCCCATGGAGTCCCAGAACATGCCGCCGCCCACGCCGTTCTCAAGCGTCTTAACGTTCTGCTCGCCGTAATTGGCGTCCATGATGGCCCAAGCGATGTGGTCGGTCTGACGCATGACGTTCATCGACTTGCCCTGAACCCAGGTGCCCTCGTTGCAGAAACGCTCGCCCTCGAGGTTGAGGAACATGAACGCACCGTGGAACATGCAGCCGGCCTGGGGATGGAGCATGAGCGGGAAGGGACCGTCCTGCATGCCGGCACCGACCCACAGGCCCATCTTGTGGCCGTCGCCGGTGGAGTAGCCGGCAGGGCCGTTCTGGTTCTCGAGGCAACCGTGGACGATAGGCTCGCAGTAGTAGTCCACCATTTCCTCGTCCATGTCGATGCCGCCGGTAGCAAGCACGACTGCCTTGGTGCCCTCGTAGTACACGTTGTTGCCGTCGGCATCGGTGGCGATGACGCCGGTAATGCGACCGGACTCGTCCTTCACGAGCTGCTGGGCGCAGGTGTAGAAGTCATAGGTCGCGCACACGCCGTTGTGCTTGTCAGCATCCTGGGAGTCGACATACAGCACGGCGGTGGGCAGGAAGTAGCCCGTCTCCTCGGGGAAGGTCACCGAGTCGTCCACCTTGTGGAACTGGTGATACGAGAAGCTCTCGGGAATGATGGCATTGGGCGCATAGGCGCGGAACGAGTCGGGCTCGACGCCGTACTCTGCAGCCTTGTCGATGAACCAGTCGCCAGCCTCGCCGGACTTGTTGAACCACAGGGAGACGAGGGACTCCTTCACGCGGCTTGCGCAGGTGCGGATCCAGCGGTGCTGGGCCTCCTCGATGTTGACCGTGAGGTCCTGGCCGATCTTCTCGCCATAGGCCTTGGTGAACTTGGTGTTGCACAGGCCCATGCCGCCGCCACGGCCCTGAACGGTGCCGAGCTTCTCGATGACAATGACGTTGAGACCGTTGTCAACGCAGGAGCTGGCGGCAGCGCAGCCGGAGTTGCCGGCACCGATGACGATGACGTCGGCGGTCTTGGTAGAAGCGCAGCTAGCGGGGTCGATAGGCTCGGGGGCAGTCATGAAGGAAGGCACGGCCTTCTCATAAGCAGGGCCTGCAGTGTTGACGCCGCCAGCCTCGGTGGGGGCAGCATACTTCATGTCCTCATCGGAACCCGTGCCACCAGCAAACGCAGTAGCAGCAGAACCAGCAGCCAGAGCGGCAACGCCAGCACCAGCAAGGAAAGAACGACGAGAGAGGGTCATATTTCAAATCCTTTCATCTCATAGGCTCGCCGGGGACCACCTGCAAATGCCGCAGCTGGCCCCGGTCAGTCCCCAAGGTTTTAAAAGCAATAACCGACTGTCTTCGCGGGGGTTGAGGACCCCGGGTGCTACCAGCCGGAATAACGCCAGCCTGAGGGTTTCCCTAAGCTGCGAATCCGCAGCCGCGCTTTTTGCGACGAGGACCAGCAGCGTGGGAAATCCCTCAGGCGAGCGAGCAAAACAACCCATCAGCTGCTTACAGCTGTGCAAGGTCCTTACCCAGGAGGTAGGACAGCGTGCCGCACACGGCGCCAAGGTTCTGGCCGGGCATCACGAAGTTGTAGGTGTTGGCGTAGAAGTCGCCGGTCATGATGCCGGTGTTGTACAGACCCTCGATAGGCTCGTCGTTCTCGTCGCACACCTGCATCTTCTCGTTGGTGCGCAGGCCGCCGCACACGGTGAGGAAGGTGGCGCCCACGGACTTGGTTGCGTAGAACGGACCCGTCTCGATGGGGAACAGGTACTCGGGGTTCACATGGAACTCCTCGTCGAGGCCGTTCTTGGCATACTCGTTGTAACGCTTGATGGACTCGAGAGCGTTGTCGGCGTCGATGCCGTCAGCGGCCATCTTCTCAACGAGCTCCTCGATGGTGTCGGCCTTGTAGTAAACCGTGGAGGAACCGATGCCCTCGACGACGCCAGCCTCGGCGTTCTTGTCCCAGCCAGCGATGATCTCCTCGGGGGTCGAGGGCTGGATGCCGTTCTCGAGGTCGACGCAGCAGCCAAAGGCCTCCCAGGTGTCCTGCGTGTAGGCGTAGTTGGTGTCCCACACGGCGAAGGCGGTCTGCTGGGGAAGCTGCAGCTTGGAGATGGCGCCGTAGGCGAAGTTGGTGATCTCGTTCTGGTAGCGCTCGCCGTGAATGTCGAGGTTGATGCCCCAGAAGTTGGAGATGACGCCATGGGCGGGACCGGTGGCGCCGCCGTTGATCATGGGAGCAACGGGGAAGGTCTTCTGCCAAGCGGCGCCGACCCACAGGCCCATCTTCTGGCCGTCGCCGGGCATGAGGCCGTCGTAGGCGAGCTCGGTGTCGTAGTCGATCTTGTCCCAGCTGATGGCGTCCTTGAACCACTTGTAAGCCATGGGGCTGTAGCGGGCCATGAGGTCGCGGTCCTTGGAGAAGTCGCCCGTGGCAAGCACGACGGCCTTGGTGGCCTCGTACTTGATGTAGTTGCCGTCGGCGTCCTGGGCAACAACGGCGCTCACGCGGCCAGTGTTGTCGTCGTCGCGGATGAGGTAGAGAGCGCGGGTGTTGTAATCAATCTCGCCGCCGAGGTCCTCGGTGAAGATCTGCGCGTAGGTCTGCGCCTCGATAGGGGCACCCCACAGAGCGCCGAAGGGCTGCTCGTCGCTGTAGAAGTTGTGCGACGCGGGCGGCACGTCAATGACGCCGTCGGGATCGGGATAGCCGGGCTCCAGGCAGCAATGCAGGCCCTTGCCCTCCATGAGCTCGATGGTCCAGTTGATGGACTCGGCGGAGTTGTTGATCCAGCGGGCCCACTTCTTCTTGTCCATGAGGTAGGTGCCGGAGGTCTGCTCGGTCTTGACGATCTTGCGGGCGAGCTCGGGGTTGTACTCGATGCCCTTCTCCACCTGATACTTGGAACCGATGGCGTGGTTGGAGCCACCGCGGCTCATGGCCTTGGAAGAGGCAGAGAAGAGGATGACGTCGGCGCCCTCCTCGGCAGCGGAGACAGCGGTGCAGACACCCGCCATACCGGCGCCCACGACAACGATGTCGTGCGTGACGGTCTTGGAAATCTTGTCCTCAGGGATGGGGTCGGGAGCGATCTCGAAGCTCCACTTGGCGCCCTCGAGCTTGTCGGCGGTCATAGCCTCCTGCTCGTCGGCCACAGCGACACCGGCAAGTGCGCCCATGGCGGCGACACCGGCAGCGGCGGCCCCTGCACCCTCGACAAACTGACGACGGTTGAGTTCCATGTTGGTTCCCCTTTCAACTGGCAACGGACCTGCCCCACAAGGACGCACCCTGTGAGCAGATAACGGTTTGAGTGTAAGCACGAGAAGCACCCCATGCCTATGGACCCTCATCTAAACCCCCGTGAACCTTTTGGCTTATTGCCAAATCTAGCTGGGCTTTTGATATCTCACACCATTCGTTGGCGCATAGGTGGCCTTGACGGCAAAACATTCCGCACCCCATCGCTGCATCTGCACGTTCGCCGCTCCATCGTGCCGAACGGACCAAAACAAGGCCCAAAATCGCCTCGAAACGGTCCATTCGACACGTTTGTCCCACGAACGTGCCAAACGGACCAGAAACAGAATCGGAAGGCATGTTCCTCCCCCATACACCACTTCTCGTCACGCTACCCTGCAAAGATGTCGCCGGGCACCTCGCCCCAAGTGCGGGCCCTGCGACATCGGAGCACGTCGGGTCTCATCGCTGCTATAGTGTGGGCATCCAAAAAAAGTGCGACCAAAGGAGCGCAATGGCGGCACGCGCCCAGACAACATCAGACAAACCCGCCTCCGTCGCTGAGGTCCTCGAGGGCAACAGCACCGAAGACACAACCAGCCGTCAAGGATTCGCCGGGATGCTCCCCCTTGTAGGCCTGGGATTCTGGCAGGCATGGTGGATGACGCTCGCCTCGACGTCGGTGGTTATGGGCCCCATCCAGCCCGCACCCGGCAGTATGCTGCTCCTTCTGATTGTTACGCTGGCTGGCTATGTGGCGGCGACGCTTGCCGTCCCGCGCCTGGCACCGTACAGCAGCAGGCCCGGCCTCTTATGGCTCGCCGCAGCAGCAGGTGCCGCAGGCACGGTGATGCTTGCCCTCTGCACGCACGTGACGCTCCCCCATGCAGCCGGCCTCCCCCTTGAGTGGGCGAGCTACATCCTCACGTCCGTCTTCAGCGCACTCGTCTTGCTCATGTGGGGCGAACGCTGGAGCACGCTGGCCTCGGGCAACGTGGGCAGGCACCTTGTATACTCGTTTCTTCTCGCCTTTGCGCTGTACTTCGTCGTCTGCGCCTTGCCCGTCGTGCCAGGGTGTGCCCTCATCGCTCTCTTCGCTCCCCTATCAGCCTTGTCACTGCACCTTTCCCGCAACGAACCATGCCGAGGCGACGTCCCCGTAGCCGCCGTGCGCCTCGAAGCGCGCCGCCTTATCGGCTTCGCCCTTGCCCTCGTGGCGATCTCCGTCGTCTTCGGGGCCGTGCAGCGGGTGAGCTCTTTCGACGGCAGCACGCGCACGCTGCAGCTCCTAGGCATGTCGGTGGCAGGCATCCTTACGGCGGTCTTTGCCTTCGCAATGTTTATGCGCGACTCCGTCGCCGACCCCTTCTCCTTCTATCGCCCCATCGTGCCCGCCATTACATGCGGGGCGGCGCTGTGCCTTGCACTTCCCGACGACCTGTCGTTTCTTGGCAACGGTGGGGTCATCTTTGGCGTCTATTGCCTCGACATGTTCATCATGTTCGCCGCCAGCGATTTGGCCTACCGCGCCCGCACGCAGGTGGCCCTCATCTTCGGCAGCGCCATTGTGGCGACGCGCGCAGGCACGCTCATCGGTTCGTGGCTGGGATACACGCTGATGAGCAGCGCGTTCTGGAATCCCGACATGCGTGTGAGCCTCATCGCCTGCTTCATCGCCGCCGTGGTCCTCATCGGCAGCGCGGTCTTCACCGAGAGCAACCTGCGCGCCCTGTACCAACCAGCCCAGGAACCGGCTCGTCCGCACGTTCCCAACCTCGACGAACGCTGCGATTTCCTTGGCAGCGAAGCCGGCCTCACCGCACGCGAACTCGACGTGGCACGCCTGCTTGCACGCGGCCGAAGCATCGCGCACATCTCCGAAGCACTCGGCATCGCTCCCGGCACCGTAAAGCACCATGCGTCAAACACCTATCGCAAGCTTGGCGTCTACGACCGCCAGGGCCTCATCGACCTCGTCTGCGAGGCCACCTCTTCTGAGTAGGACGCTCGGGGGCGGCTCTCCACGCCGCTGATCCTCGCGGGGACACCGGGGCCGGGTCCTTCCCGGACGCTCGGGGGCGGATCTCCACGCCGCTGGTCCTCGCCGCAAAGAACGCGGCTGCGGATTCGCGGCTTAGGAGACCGTCCCCGAGCTGCGCACTCTGCCCCAAGGTGTCGTTGGGGGCTCAAAACCCGCACGACAACGAGGGCTGCCCTTCCCCCAACATCGGGAAAAGGGCGGCCCTCGATTTTTGTGAACCTGTTCTTCGCGCTTAACCGAACGTGGCTGAGATTACGTCAGTCCCCGGTGCTCCCTAAGCCGCAAATCCGCAGCAGGGCGCACTTTGCCCTGCGAGGACCAGCGGCGCGGGAGCATCCGGGGACGACCGGAACGAACCTAAGCCTGTTCGTCTCCGGGGAGCATGAACCTGCCCAGGTCGACCTGGCCCACGGCCACGGCTTCGGCAATGTTCACGCAGTTGTTGCCGATGCGGTCCAAGCCATTGAGCACCTCGTCGAAGGGGCCCTTCGCCTCGGGCTCGCAGGCGCCCTTTGCCACGCGCTTCATGTGAGCCTTGCGCATCTTGATGTCCAGGTCGAGCGCATCGGACTTTGCCGCGAAGACTTCGCGTGCGCGGGACCGGTCGCCCTGCTCAACGATCTCGAGGGTCGCACCGCACATCTTCTCGATGATAGCCACGACCTCCTCCAAGTCTTTCGTCGCCGCCTTCGAGAAGCTGCCGTTCAGGCACTGGGCAATCTCCTTGCATTGCGTGGCAACGCGCCCCTGGTCGTTCAACACGCGCAGCACTCCGGCAGCCCCCGTCGCCTGGTCTTCGGTCAGCACGCCCGCAGCAAACATCTCGGTCAGGTAGTCGGTGGTCTTGGCGCACAGGACGCACCCCGCCTCAGCTCGGCGCACGGCATCGTCGGCGGCGTCGACATTCAGCACGCCGCCCTCCACGCAGTGCCTCACCGCACCTAGCGCCCCTCGGATTGCCTCGCCGGCACGCAGCGTCTCCTGCACCGCCATCTGCATAGCAACGGCAGGCGTGCCAATGAGGCGCTCGTCCAGGTACAGCGGTGTGGAGAGATTCTCGATAGCTGCAGCGGTCTGCTTGTCAACCTTCTTGTCGGGCAGGATGGTGGTCACGATCTTGGTCATGAGACCGATGAGCGGCAACCAGATGAGGGTCATGGTGCAATTGAACAGCGTGTGCGCGTTGGCGATCTGACGCGAGATGACCTCAACCTCGGGGCCGCTCGGCGAGATGAACTGCACGAACTGGGCAAACTGCGGGATGAACCAGATGAACAAAAGCGCGCCCGACACGTTGAACAGCGTGTGCGATACAGCGGCGCGCTTAGCGTTGCGCGACTGGCCGATGCAGGCGAGCAGGGCCGTGATGGTGGTGCCGATGTTGTCGCCCAGAAGGATCGGGATGGCGCCCTGCAGGCCGATGATGCTGCTCACGCCGTCGGGACCCGCCTGCGAGGCGAAGTTCTGCAGCACGGCGATGGTGGCGCTCGAACTCTGAACCACGAGCGTCATGAGCGTGCCCACCGCCACACCAAGCACGGGGATGTCGGCCACCTGGCCGATGAGGTCGACGAACACCTGGCTCGTCGCCAGGGGCTTCATCGCGCCGCCCATGGTGTCGATACCCAGGAAGAGCAGGCCAAACGCGAGCACCGACAAGCCAATCTGCTTGGTGCGCTCCTTCTTGGCCACGAAGTTCACGAGGAAGCCAAGGAACAGGAACACCGGGATGTAGTCGGTGATCTTGAACGCGATGATCTGCGCGGTCATGGTGGTGCCGATGTTGGCGCCGAGGATGATAGAGATAGCCTGCGGCAGGCCCATGAGACCCGCGCTTACAAAGCCGATGGCCATAACGGTGGTGGCGCTCGAGCTCTGGAGCACCGCCGTGGCCACCGCGCCGGCAAGCACGCCCATCACGGGGTTTTTGGTAAGCAGCGAGAGCACCCGGCGCATGCCGTCGCCCGCCACCTTCTGGAGCGTCTCGCTCATCAAGTTCATGCCGTAAATAAACAGTGCCAGACCGCCAAGCAGGCCGAAGACGGTCGTGAGCGTCTCGTTCATGGTTTCCTTCCGGACGTCGTGTCATGCGCCGTGGCATAGTCCCGCAGCTTGGACACTAGAATGCGTGCGTCGCGTACGCCCCAGGTAAACCGTATGTAAGAGACCTGTAAAGAAAAAGGGCCGCCCCCTTGGAAGGAAGCGGCCCTGTGCAAGGCGGCTCTATTTCGCCGGGCCTCGGCCCGTCTCCTTGAACTTCTCCTTGGCAACCGAAATCATGAGCTTGATACGGTTGAGCTGGTTGACCTCGGAGGCGCCGGGGTCGTAGTCCACCGCGACGATGTTGGTGTCGGGGTGTTGGCGGCGCAGCTCCTTGATGACGGCCTTGCCCACCACGTGGTTGGGCAGGCACGCAAACGGCGAGCAGCACACGATGTTGGGCGTGCCG
>CABQHM010000082.1 GCA_902464015.1 uncultured Coriobacteriales bacterium
TCTCGAAGGCGAACATGGTGCGCCAGTACAGCCAGAAGTTGGAGTTCAGCACCTCGTCGTCGAAGAAGTCGGTGATGGGCTTGTCGTAGAGGTCCTCGTCAGGCGTGAAGAAGAGCCGCATGATCTCCATCGCCGCCTTGTCCGACAGGCCGAACTTGCCGTCGGTGTGGGCGTCCTGGCCGCGCTTCTCGGTGGCTCGGCATAGCGAGAAGTTGGGGTCTTCCTTGTTGAGCCAGTAGTATTCGTCGAGCACCGTGACGCTGGGGTCCTCGATCGAAGGGATGGAACGGAGAAGGTCCCACATGACCTCGAAATGGTTGTCCATCTCACGACCGCCGCGCATCACGTAGCCAACGCCGGGGATGTTGGCGCCGTCGCATGCGCCGCCGGCAACGGGGTCCTTCTCAAGGATGTGGATGTGGCTGCCGGGCATCTGCGCGTCGCGGACCAAATAGCAGGCCGCGCTCAGCGCCGCCAGGCCGCCTCCGATGATGTAGGCGCTCTTGTGGTCGATGCCCTCGGGCTTCTTGGGGCGTGCAAAAGCTTCGTAGTTTCCGCTGGAGTAATACATGAGTTCCCCCATTTCCGTGTCGCACACCGATGGTTCGAGGGAAAGGCCGCCGTCTCGCGCGCCTTTTTGTCTCCCCCGCTGGGCTCTTTGCCCTTGCCTCCAGTGTGCCCAGGCATCGGAAACGCTACCCCTATCAGGGTTTTGGCTTTGATAAGAAACTTATCAAAGGGGTCCGAATGTAAGGAAACCGCCGGTGAAAAACCTTAGAGGCTCGTGAAACGCGAAAGCGCGGTGGAGACGGCACCCTCCATGATGACGCCGACGCGACGCTGCAGGTGCTCGGGCTTTTCGGCCATGCCGTTGCCGATCCACTCGAGCGTAACCCCCGCCAGGGCGTGGGCATAAAAGTCGGCGATGAACGTGCGCTCGCGCTCGGGCACCCGCTCGCACAAGGGGTCGTCATTCACCACGCCGGATATGAGCTCGCGCGTGGCAGGCATGAGAAAACGCTCCACACGCTCGTGGCTCACCTCGCGATAAATCGCGTTGATGAACTGCTTGTTTTGCGCGAGCTCGTCGAGCACGCTCAGGTAGCCCTCCTGCCAGGTGGAAACGGTCTTGCACCCGTCGATGGCACGCTTGGCGTCTTCCTCGAGCGACCATTCCATGAGGTCGTAGATGTCCTTGAAATGGTAGTAAAACGACATGCGGCTGATACCGCAGTCTTGGGCGATGTCGGCAATGGTGATCTTGGAGAACGGCTTTGTGGACAGCTGTCGCTTAAACGACTCCTCAAGGGCCCTTTTTGTGAGCTGGCTTGTCATACGTCTCCCCTGCGTTTGCGGCCGACGCCTTGATTATCGCAGGTTTGCGCCTGCAACGGAAAAGGCAATTCGAAGATGGGCAGCAAACGACAGAAAGAAGCGCATGTTCACCCCGTCCAGGCTGAACGGCCCAGCATGCAGCGTGCGCCCGGCCCAGGCCGAACGTCCAAGAATGTGACATATTGAAAGGCGACACCGGCCCATCCCGCCTGAGCGCCGCCTACTTCCCGGCGCGGGCAAGCAGGGCCGAGCCGTGCTCCTTGAGCCAGACGCGATGGAGGCGCTGGTCGGGGTCGTAGCGGCTGACAAGGTCCCAGAAGCGGGCGGAGTGGTTCATCTCAAGGCGGTGGCACAGCTCGTGAATCACCACGTAGTCGAGCACCTCGGGCGGGGCGAGCATGAGCAGCACATTGAAGTTGAGGTTGCCTGCCGTCGAGCAGCTGCCCCAGCGCGTCTTCTGGCACCGCAGGGTTATGCGACCATAGGTCACGCCTATGCGCGCCGCGAAGTGCTCCACACGAGCCGGAATTATCAGGCGAGCCTCGCGCGCAAGCGCCGCAAGGTCTTCCTCAGTCAGCAGGCCCTGTTGCTCGACCGCTTGGGCACGCGCCTCCTGGCGGGCCTGCACACGCGCAAGCGCCGCAGCGATCCAGGCACGGTGGCTTTCCACAAATTCGCAGATCGCCTTCTGCGAGGTGCGCATGGGGGCGCGCACGATAACGCGGGCGGGAGCCTTCACCTCAAGGGCGAGCGTCTTTCGCCGTGAGCGCACGACCTCAATGCCCTCTAGCGTTGTCTGTGCTCCCGCCCGCGTCTTACGCATGCCGCGTCGAATTCCTTAGTCCTCGGAATCGGGCAGAGGAGTCTTGGAGAACGCCTGGATGAAGTCGACCATCCAAGCAGCCACAGTCTCCATCATCTCGCGGCCCCATTCGGCGCTGGCCTTCTTGGGGTCGTCGGGACCGATCCAGCCGTTCTCAGCGTAATAGTTGGTGGGACGAGGCACCGTCACGCTCACACCCTTGTACTTCACGGTGTCGAAGTGAACGCTGGGCATGTCGTCGCCAAGGTCGTTGATGAGGCCCATGCCCTCGACGCTGTCGAGGTCCACCATGGTGGGATCGATGTAGAGGTTGGCGCTCGTCTCCTGGCCGCCGCCGTGGCCGCCGGCCCACTCCGGGTTGAAGTCGGCCACCATGCTCCACCAGTTGAGCAGCGCCGCACGGCAGCCCTTCTTGGCAAGGTCGAGCTGACACTCGGTGAGCGCCTTGGAGTTGCCGCCGTGGCCGTTCAGGAACACGAAGTGGCGGAAGCCCTGATCGTAGAGGTTCTCGCACAGCTTCTTCACCACGGCAAGGTAGAGCTGGTCGCCCAGGTTGAACGTGCCGGGGAACTCGACGAAGCGGGGCGAGGAACCGAAGGGCAGGATAGGTGCGATGAGGAGTCCCGGCAGGTCCTTCTCGATAAGCTCGGAGAGCTTCTGCGGGGCGAACGAGTCCGTGCCGAGCGGGTTGTGCTTGCCGTGCTGCTCAGTGGAGCCAAAGAGCATGAGCACGGTGTCATTACCTTCAAGATAAGCCTCTACTTGAGGGTATGTGCTACGTTCAAGACGCATGGTGCACTTCCTTTCAAACAAGGCGATAAGCTGCGACCTTTAGGGTTTACAGCAACCTTCAACCATACAGTACGCGTTGCTATTTGCCAGCCTTGAGACCCTCGATGTATGCCAGTCCCTTGGCAGTTTCGTCCTCGTAGCACAGCGGCTCGGGCAGCTCCACATCGCGCAGGTTGCGCACGAAGCGAGCAATGTAGTCGGCCGTACCCTCGAGCATGGCCTTGCCCAGCTCCGCGCTGGCGGTCTCGGGCGGGTTGTCGTGGCCCTCGGCCACCCAGCCGTTGGAGGCCATGCGCACGAGCGGGCGGGGCATGTCGACCGACACGCCGTCCCACTCCACACTCACCCAGCCCGTCGTCTTGAGCGAGGGGCCGAAGTCATCGCGCAGCGCCTCGGGGGCAAGCGCCGTCATGTCCACGCTTTCGGGATCGATGGCGAGGTTGGCGCTCGTCTCCATACCGTCGCCGTGGCCGCCGCCCCATGCGGGGTTGAGCTGCGGGGCCATCTTCCACCAGTTCATGAGGACGGCGATGCAGCCCTGTTCGTTGAGGGCCGAGCACACCGTGGCGATGGACTTGACGTTGCCGCCGTGGCCGTTCACGAAGACGAAGCGACGCGCGCCGTAGGCATACAGCGAGTCGGTGATGCTCATAAGCACGTCGATGAGGCCCTGCACGCCCAGTGACACGGTGCCCGGGAAGCCCATGAGGTCGTCGGTGGCGCCGTAGGGCACGGTGGGGGCGATGAGCACGCCGGGCTCGCGGGCCTCGATGAGGTCCATGAGATAGTCGGGCGCCATGGTGTCGGTGCCGAGCGGGTTGTGCAGGCCGTGGCACTCAATGGACCCCACGCCGATAAGCACGGTGTCGTTGTCCTTGAAGTAGGCCTGGCACTGAGGCCAAGTGATGCGAGCCAAACGCATGGCGGTCCCCTTTCGTTGACGCGGCCGGCACGATGTCGGTCGCCCGAATTGAATGTGCGCCATTCTAGCCTCCAACGTTTGCATCTTGTGAACGGAAGCGTAACTCTCCTCAATCACCAAGACCGCGCCGGGCCCCTTTCGCAGTCACACCTTGCGTGGCCGTTTTGAACTGAATGGCCTCCAATGTTTCCCTGGCGACGCAAGCGGGCTATGATGCGTGCAAACCGATCATCCAGCGCGAGCCGCCCCGCGCGGCCCGACATGCCAAACGAAAGGGGATTTGCTTCATGACTTGCTCCAGCATCGATGCCGCAAGCATTGCCTTCGAGGACGCCGAAGTCGTCAACCTCATGGGCAAGCTTTCCAACGCCAAGAGCCCCTCGGGCTTCGAGGAAGAGACCCTCGCGGCCGTCAAGGAGTTCTGCGAGCCCTTCGCCGACTTTGAGCGCAACTCGCTCATGTGCGGCTTCATCAAGCCCAAGAACTTCTCGGGCACCAAGCCCGTCGTCATGCTCGACGCCCACGGCGACGAGGTGGGCCTCATGGTGAAGTCCATCCACGCCGACGGCACCCTCACCTTCATCAACCTGGGCGGCTTCTCCGGCGGCAGCACCATCGGCATGGAGGTGCTCGTGCGCACCACCGAGGGCAACTGGGTGCGCGGCGTCGTTGGCGCGAAGCCCCCGCACTTCATGACGCCTGCCGAGCGCGAGGCGGGCCTTGCCGGCATGGAGCTCAAGATCGACGTGGGCGCCACGAGCAAGCAGGAGGCCATCGAGAAGTTCCACATGGGCGTCGGCGAGCCCGTGTGCCCGGCCACCACATTCCACTACCAGCCCGAGCAGCGCATGATGTTCGGCAAGGCGTTCGACTGCCGCGCCGGCGTGGCCGCCATGCTGCTTGCCATGCGCGAACTCTCCAAGCTCGACCTGCCTTTCGACGTCGTCGCCTCGGTCAGCGCCCAGGAAGAGGTCGGCGAGCGCGGCGTGGCGAGCGCCGTGCGTCACTTCAATCCCAGTGTCTGCTTCATGTTCGAGGGCGCCCCGGCCGATGACACGTTCGGCAACCCCGACGACGCGCAGTGCTGCGTCAACCAGGGCCCGATGTTCCGGTATGCTGACCGTTGCATGATCACGCATCCCCGCTACCAGCGCTTCGTGCTCAATGCGGCCAAGCAGGCGGGTCTTCCCGCCCAGGGCGCGGTACGCGTGGGCGGCGGCACCGACGGCGGCATCGCGCACCTCATGGACAACGGCATCCCCTGCGTGGTGGCCGGCGTCCCCTGCCGCTACATCCACTCGAACTGCGCCATCGCCAGCATCGACGACGTGATGAACACGGCGCGCGTGGCCGTGGCAAGCGTGGCCTCGCTTACCCCCGAGGTCGTCGCCGAGTTCTAAGACCGCAGGGGGCGACAATTCCGCCGTTCGCCGGCGCCCAGCGCGCTTCTGTGGAGAATTTAACCGCCTGTTCATGCGCGCAAATTAACATAAAATTTCAGCGATAGGCCCTCGACCAGCACTTTTAATCTGGCCGAGGGTCTTTTGTTTCCAAGTGTGGAAATCTGTATCGTTTGCAGTCCTCTTCGATTCTTCCGCTGCCACAATACAAGTCACGGTGTTGGAACAGTCTGGTACAACCTGACGCCTTCAGCACAAGGGTACGACCCGGCCTCAGCCCGAGGACGGGTATACGAAAGGGAGACACACATGGACCTTCAGCTTAGCCGCCGCAATTTCCTGCTCAGCTCTGCTGCCCTGGGCACCCTGGCCGCCTTCGGTGGCGTCAACGTCGCCAACGCCGACCCGGTCGAGAAAATCGTCATCGGCCGCGCCGTCGACTCCGATGACCTCGACCCCGTCACCTGCACGGGCAACCAAAACATCTTCATCTTCAACCTCATCCTCGACGGCCTGTTGAAGAGCTCCGACGACGGCTCCGCCATCGAGCCCTGCCTGGCCACCGACATGCCCGAAATCTCCGAAGACGGCAAGACCTACACCTTCCACGTGCAGGAGGGCCTGCTCTTCTCCGACGGCTCCCCCGTCACCGCCGAGGACTGGGAGTGGACCTTCACCCGCGCCATCGAGAGCGAGGACTCCAGCTGGCACATGTGCGTCGAGAACCTCGACCACGTCGAGTGCCCCGATGACGCCACCGTCATCGTCTACACCAAGGAAGAGGCTGCCTCCACGCTGGCCAACCTCAGCATCTTCACCCTGGGCGTTCAGAGCAAGGCCTACTTCGACAAGGTCGGTGCCGACGAGTACCACAACGGCATCCTCGGCACCGGTGCCTACGCCGTCTCCGAGTGGAAGAAGGGCGAGTACCTCACGCTTGAGGCCAACCCCAACTACCGCGTTGAGGGCAAGCCCCTCACCAAGACCGTCGAGTTCAAGATCGTCTCCGACGACGCGGCCCGCATCATCCAGCTGCAGGGTGGCGACATCGACGCTGCCACCGACCTGTCCTTCTCCGGCTTGATGCAGCTCGAGGGCGACCCCAACATCAGCGTCGAGGCCGACCCCTCCACCATGGTGTACTGGCTGTCGCTGAACAGCAAGAGCGAGAAGCTCGCCGACCCCAAGGTGCGCGAGGCCCTGTACCTGGCAACCAACTCCCAGGAGTTCGTGGACACCATCACCTTCGGCTACGCCACGCCCGCCAGCTCCATCATCAACCCCACCTCTGAGTTCTACTATGCCTGCGACCAGCCTTCCGGCGACATCGAGAAGGCAAAGGCCCTGCTCGCCGAGGCCGGCGTCGGCCCGTTCGAGCTCACCTTGCTGATGCGCGAAGGCAACGAGACCTATCAGCAGATCGGCATGATCCTCATGAAGCAGTGGGCGCAGATCGGCGTCACCGTGAACTTCAACCAGATTGAGGCCACGGCCTACTCCGCCGCCCGCAAGGATCTTTCCAACTACGACCTCATCATCTCCGGCTGGAACGACGACGTCACCGACCCCGCAGAGATGATGCAGTTCGTGTTCGACTACAGCGTCACCTGCGGCTACTACTCCGGCATGGAGTTCGACGACGAGATGGAGCAGCTCAACGCCGCCGCCCTCATCGAGCTCGACGAGGAGAAGCGCAAGGACCTCTACGCCCAGATCCAGCAGAAGCTGCGCGAGCTGGCCATCTACGTGCCGCTCATGGTCACCCCTTGGTGCAACGCCATGAACAAGGCTGTCACCGGCTGGGTCCAGACCCCGCTTGGCAACTTCCGCTTCGAGGATCTTGCCCGCGAGGCCTAACTCTCACACGAGGGTTGAGCTTTACTGGGCGCGCGCCTAAGGCGTAACAACGCAAATATCTGGGGGCTGCGGTGGAAAAATCCATCGCGGCCCCATTTGATGTAATTGCAAGTAAAAAAGCGTGTATGCTTAGCGTTTCGTGTATGGAAGGTGTGCGCATATACAATTTATGTTCGCACACAAGGAGAGAATAGAAAGGAGGGGAAGGCGTGGAAACATTCCGTTACATCGTGAAACGTGTGTTGCAGATGATCCCCGTGCTCATCATTGCAATCATCGCGATATTTCTGCTTATGCGCCTTCTGCCTGGCGACGCGGCCCTCGCAACGCTAGGCGACAAGATCGACCCCAAGGTGTATGAGGCCCTCAAAGAGCAGATGGGCCTCAACGCATCGCTGTGGACGCAGTTCACCGTGTACGTGAGCAACCTCGTGCAGGGCGACCTGGGCTCGTCGACCATCTACAAGATGCCCGTCTCGCAGCTCATCGCCTCGCGCATGCAGGTGACCCTGTGCCTGGCCCTCACTGCCACGATCTTCACCGTCATCGTGGCACTGCCCCTGGGCTATATGGCCGGCGTGAAGAAGGACAAGCTGCCCGACGTCCTTACGCGCATCTTCGCCCTGATCGGCCTGGCCGCCCCCTCGTTCTGGGTAGGCTTGGTGCTGCTCATCGTCTTCGGCGTGAACCTGGGCATCTTCCCCACCTCCGGCTGGGGCAAGACGTGGCCCGAGCACTTTGAGGCGCTCATCCTTCCTGGCTTCACCCTGGCCTTCTCCTCCATCGCAGTCGTCATCCGCAACGTACGCAACAACGTCGTTGACGTGCGCAATGCCGACTACGTGGACTTCGGCCGCTCCAAGGGTCTCTCCAGCTGGGTGATTTCCACGGGCTACGTGCTTCGCAACGCCCTTATCCCCACGGCCACGCTGCTGTCGATGCGCATCATCGGCATGCTGTCCGGCTCGGTCATCATCGAGAACATCTTCGGCCTGCCGGGCATCGGCGCCCTGCTCGTACAGTCGGTCACGGGCCGCGACTACGCCACCGTTCAGGCCTGCGTCATGGTGTTCGTCATCATCACGCTCATCGTAAACCTCGTCACCGACATCCTGTACTCGGTGCTCGACCATCGCATCAAGTTGGGAGATGAGAAATAATGGCAGACACTGCAGCACTCGCTCCCAAGCGCACCAAGGTCAAGAAAATCCCGATTTGGCGCCGCAGCCCCAGCCTTGTCATCGGCGCCGTCATCGTGGCGCTGGCGTTTGTCGTGGCGGCCTTCCCCACGCTCTTCGCGCCAAACGCGGCCAAGCCCGTCACCGACCTCATGGACTTCACCGCCATGCTCCAGGCGCCCAGCGCCGAGCACTGGTTCGGCACCGACAACTACGGCCGCGACATCTACACCATGGTCATCGCGGCCACGCGCCTGGACCTGCTCATCGGTTTGGGCTCGGTGGCCCTGCCCTTCGTGGTAGGCACGCTCCTGGGCCTTGTCTGCGGCTACTACGGCGGCAAGCTCGACACCATCATCATGCGCGTCCTCGACATCTTCGTGGCGTTCCCGTTCATGGTCCTGGCCATCGCCATCGTGGCCATCCTGGGCAACGGCGTCATGAACCTGCTCATCGCCATGTGGATCGTGAGCTGGCCTCCCTACACGCGTCTGGTGCGCTCCGAGGTCCTCATCGCCAAGAACTCCGAGTACGTGCAGGCAGCCAAGACCCTGGGCTACTCCGACGCGAAGATCATCTTCCGCCACATCCTGCCCAACGTCATCTCCAGCTCCGTGGTGTACGCGGCCTCCGACATCGTCATGTGCATCATGACCGCCGCCTCCATGAGCTTCCTGGGCCTGGGCGTGGACGCCGCCACCCTTGAGTGGGGCTCCATCATCTCCAGCGGCAAGAGCTACCTGCTCGGCGGCTATTGGTGGATTTCCTCCATGCCCGGCATCGTCATGGCGATCGTTGGCCTTGGCTTCTCGCTCTTCGGCGACGGCCTCAACGACCTGCTCAGGACCAAGGACTAGAAGGGGGCCTGAGACATGGCAAACATCCTCGAGGTCGACGACCTCTCAATGCACTACATAACGAAGAGCTCCACGGTGCGCGCCGTGGAGAAGGTCACGTTCTCCATCGCCGAAGGCGAGACATTCGGCCTGGTCGGCGAGTCGGGCTGTGGCAAGTCCACCACCGCCCGCTCGCTGGTGCGCCTGCTGCCCGAGGTGGGCAAGATCGTGGGCGGCTCGGTGCGCTACAAGGGCCAGGAGCTCACAACGATGAGCGACCGTGAGATTCGAGGACTTCGTGGCAAGGAGATCGGCATGATCTTCCAGGACCCGATGACCTCGCTCAACCCTGTCACCACCGTGCGCAAGCAGTTCTTCGAGTCCCTCAAGCGCGAGGGCATGAGCAAGAAGGAGATGGAGGAGCGCGCCATCGAGCTGCTGCGCCTCGTGGGCATCCCCGAGCCGGCCAACCGTATGGGCAACTACGTCCATGAGATGTCGGGCGGCATGCGTCAGCGCGTGATGATTGCCATCGCCCTGGCAAGCCAGCCTCGCCTGCTGCTTGCCGACGAGCCCACCACTGCTCTCGACGTCACCATCCAGGACCAGATCATCTGCCTGCTCAACGACCTGCGCGAGAAGCTTGGCATGTCCATCCTGCTCGTGACGCACGACCTGGGCGTCGTGAACGAGATGTGCCACCACGTGGGCGTCATGTACGCCGGCCGCATCGTCGAGATCGCTGACACGCGCAACCTGCTGCACCACCCCAAGCACCCCTACACCGTGGGCCTCATCAACTCGCTGCCCGCCGAGAACGACACGCGCGCACGCCTGGAGCCCATCCACGGAGCGCCGCCGAACCTGGCACACGAGATTGTGGGCTGCGCCTTTGCGCCCCGGTGCCCCTTTGCTGACGAGATGTGCCGCACCAAGGCTCCCAACATGCAGACGCTTGTGGGCGGCCACCGCGTGCGTTGCCACCACGCCGACCCCTACGACCGCACCCGCGTGACCGATCAGGACCGCGACTTCGCCGAAGAGCTCATTGCTTCCGGTTCTGAGCAGGGCGTCAACGCCGACAAGGACGCGGCCGATGCCCTTACGCCCGACATCACGCCCAAGAAGAAGGGAGGCGTTGCATAATGGCCGAAGAGACGAAGGCTCCCAAGGCCGCCGCACAGGGCCAGCCCCTGCTTGAGGTGACCGACCTGTGCAAGAGCTTCCCCCTCAAGTACGGCGTGCTTGACGCCGTCATGCGCAAGGAGCGCAAGCACCTCACCGCCGTGGACCACGTGTCGTTCTCCCTCAACGCAGGCGAGACGCTCGGCCTGGTGGGCGAGTCCGGCTGCGGCAAGTCCACGCTTGCCCGCACGGTCATCAACCTGTACAACCCCACGGGCGGCAAGGTCGTCTTTGCAGGCGTTGACTTCTCTCAGCTTTCCAAGCATGAGCTGCGCAACAGCTGCAAAGACATCCAGATGATCTTCCAGGACCCCTATTCCTCGCTCAACCCCCGCATGACCGTGCGCCAGGTGCTGCGCGAGGAGCTGCTGCACCACAACATGTGCACCAAGGCCGAGGCCGACGCGCGCATCATCGAGCTGCTTGAGCTCGTGGGCCTCAGCGAGGACCAGGCCGACCGCCTGCCGAGCGCCTTCTCGGGCGGCCAGCGTCAGCGCATCGGCATCGCCCGCGCCCTGGCCGTGCAGCCCAAGCTCATCATCGCCGACGAGCCGGTTTCGGCACTCGACGTCTCCATCCAGGCGCAGATCATCAACCTGCTCTGCGACCTGCAGGAGAAGCTCGGCCTGTCGATCCTGTTCATCAGCCACGACCTGCGCGTGGTGCGCTACATCTCCGACCGCGTGGCCGTGATGTACCTGGGCGCCATGGTGGAGACCGCCCCCACCGACACCCTGTACACCGCG
>CABQHM010000083.1 GCA_902464015.1 uncultured Coriobacteriales bacterium
GGACGCCGCCCTCTCAAGGCGGAGATCACCAGTTCGAATCTGGTACGGGCTACCATTTTTTAACTGCCTTACATATTTGGCCCGTTCGTCTAGCGGTTTAGGACATCGCCCTCTCAAGGCGGAGATCACCAGTTCGAATCTGGTACGGGCTACCAAACATTCACAGGCCATCGGTAATTCCGGTGGCCTGTTTTGTTATAGTCTCCCTATCTTTCCTGAGTGCGCTGCGGAGGCGATATGACCCAGTCTCACATTCAATTGAACGCTCCGGCTCCTCGAGGAAAACGCCCTCGAAAACAGCGCGGTGAGAAATCAGGCGTTAAATCGGGAGTCCTGTTTATTTTTGTTGTTGCCATTGGATTTGCCATTTGGCTTTTTGCATCGGGCACGGCTGGAGAATTTTTTGACGCGCTGAAGGGAGCGAACCTCCCTTGGATTTTCTTGGGGGCACTTTTCTTCTGCGCGTTTTTTGGTCTCGATATGGTTTGCTATCGTGTGGCTGCTCGTCTCACCGACTCATATTTGGGCTTCAAAGACCTTTTGAGCGTTGCAGCGGCGGGTATTGTGTTTGGATTTCTTACGCCGGGTCAGTCTGGAGCCGCACCGGCCCAGATTGTGCGTTTGAGCCAGGTAGGGCTCAAAGTGGGGGACGCCACGGCGTTGCAGCTCACCAAGTTCTTTATATATCAGGCGGCAGTCACCGTTTTCGGTGCCGTTGTTCTTTTGACTCGCACTTCCTATTTTGTCGAGCGGTTCGGCGACATCGTGCTTGTCTGTGTGCTGGCATTTGGCATTCATGTTGCAATCATGCTTGGCCTGATTGCCATGGTGTTTTTTCCCAATGCCGTGCGCAAGGTCTGCCATCTGCTCGTGTGCGCGGGATCGGGCAAGCTCCACCTTATCAAAGACCCTCAGGCCATGCATGACCGCGTTGACGCGGAGGTCGACGGGTATGCCGGCGCCGTGCACCAGGCAATTCGACAGGGCAAGGTGGTGGGTCTTGCAATTGCCATCAACGTTGGCCAGCTTGCCTGCCTGTATTGCATTCCGTTTTGCGTTTTGCGCGCCCTGGGCGTGACCGACATCGATTTCCTGACGGCGATGTGCGCCTCGGCGTTCATTCAGCTCATCATGACCGCCGTGCCCCTGCCGGGCGGTACGGGTGGCGCAGAGGCGGGCTTCGTGCTCTTCTTCAAGCCGGAACTGGGGGCAATGACTACGGCTGCCGTGGTTCTCTGGCGTGCCCTTTCGTACTATCTGCCCATCGTGTGCAGCTTGCCCCTTTTGGGCTTGCGCAGCCGTCCGTTTGTGGCGGTGAGAGGCACAGGGGCTACTCACCCAGATCAAGCGTCCACGGCACCTGATGCCGACAAGGTGACGCATTCGGACTAGTCTTCACTTGGGTGACAAAAAAGGCCGGCAGACGCAGTTGGTTGCGTCTGCCGGCCTTGTTGTTTTGGCCTGTCTGCCCGTGTGCGCTTGCGCGCTTGCTCGCTTGCTCGCTACTCGCCAGCCAGGGGCATGGCGGCGTCGATGCGTGCGAGCGCGACATCGCGGCCGAGCAGCTCCATGGACTCGCCCAGGGGCGGGGAGACCTGGTTGCCGCACTCTGCGACGCGCAGGGCCTGGAACACCTTCTTCTTGGAAAGACCGAGCTTCTCGGGAAGGACCTCGATGGCTGCGTCGATGTTGGCAGCGGTCCATGCGTCCTGCGCGACACCCTCCAGAGCCTCCTTGAGGGCAACGAGAACCGGGCGGACGCCCTCCTTCGCAAGGTTCTTGTTGACCGAAGACTCATCAAAGACGAGCTCGCCGAAAAGGAACCTCGCCTTGTCCACGACGTCGCCCATGAGGCGTGTGCGGGGCTTGAGGATGGAGGAGAGCAGGTTGAACCAAGCGGCCTTGCCCTCGTAGGCGTCCTGCTCCACCAGACCGGCCTTGGCCAGCTCGGGCACGAGGACACGGCGGGAGAACTCCTCGTCGCTCATCTCCATGAGGTAGGTGGCGTTGATGGAGATGAGCTTCTCCTCGTCCATCTGGGAGGGGTTCTTGGAGATACGGTCCAGCGAGAAGGTCTCGCAGATTCTCTCGGGTGAGATGACCGTGGTGGTGCCGTCAAGCGACCAGCCGAGCAGGGCGAGGTAGTTGACGGTGGCCTCGGGCAAAAAGCCGCGGTCGCGGTACTCCTCGACGCTCGTGGCGCCGTGGCGCTTGCTGAGCTTCTTGCCGTCGGAGCCCAGAATCATGGAGAGGTGGGCGAAGGTGGGAACCTTGTAGCCGAGCGCCTCGAACACGAGCACCTGGCGCGGGGTGTTGGAGAGGTGGTCGTCGCCGCGGATGATGTGGGTCATGCCCATCTCGCCGTCGTCGACGACGGTGGCGAAGTTGTAGGTGGGCGTGCCGTCGGAGCGCATGAGGACCATGTCGTCAAGCTCCTTGGCGTTGAACACGCACGGGCCGTGCACGATGTCGTTCACCACGACGTCGCCGCGGTCCTCGGGAACCTTGAGGCGCCACACGTGGGGCTCGCCGGCGTCGATGCGGCGCTGGGCCTCGGCCGGGTCGATGTTGCGGCAGGTGCGCTGATAGCCCTGGAACGAGTCGCCGCGCTCATGGGCGGCGTTGCGGGAGGCCTCGAGTTCCTCGGCCGTGCAGAAGCACGGATAGGCGTTGCCCGAATCGATGAGCTTCTGGAGCGCCTGCTGATAGTTCTCCTTGCGCTGCGTCTGGTAGTAGGGGCCAAAGTCGCCGCCTACCTCGGGGCCCTCGTCCCAGTCGAGGCCGAGCCACTTGAGGGAGCGCAGGATCTGGTCGGTGTTCTCCTGGGTGGAGCGCTCCGGGTCGGTGTCGTCGATGCGAAGGACGAAGGTGCCGCCGTTGGCGCGGGCGAAGGCCCAGTTGTAAATGGCCACGCGGGCGCCGCCGATGTGCAGGCGGCCGGTGGGGGAGGGTGCGAAGCGCACTCGAATCTGGTCGGACAAGGCATGCTCCAATCTTATCGTCCGTACCGTGCAATACAAACGTGGCAAGTATACGGCTCTAACTGCGGTTTGACGGCCGGAGTGTCCATCTCTATCGAGTCGATACGATGCGTGTGTGACAGTAATTTGAAGTTGTGATTAAAAAAACTGACTCCAAGTCAAATTCTTGCAAAAGGGGGAGGAAGAGAGGGATAATCCCCCGGTCAAATAGTGGGATAGGTCTGTCCGTTTTTGTCATTACGGATAGGCTCCTCAAGAGAAAAGGTTAGAGGTGAAACATGACAAAGGTAGTGCTTCCCGAGGTAGGTGAGACGTTCATCTCCGCGCGGGGGCTCACGCAGAAGACGCCGATGCGAACGACGTACCAAAACGTCGACCTCGACATCAAACGAGGGTCGCTCGCGTCGATTGTGGCAGAGGACCGAAGGGGCAAGACGGAGCTCTTGCTCACGCTGGCTGGTCACATGCGACACACGTCGGGCAAACTTTCGGTGGCTGGTTTGGAGCTGCCTAAAAACGAGGCTGCCGTCAGGCGCATCGCGGGCATGGGCTTCTTCGAGGAGGTCAACGAGGTTCAGCCTTTGCTGAGCTTGCGTGCGGTAACGTCTGCAGAGCTTAACCTTAAAGGTAAAGCTTCGGGTTCAAAGGCAACGCTTGAGTACCTTGAAACCTGGGGTTTTGCCGACAGGGCAAAGGTTAAAACCGAAACCCTCGACAAGTACGATAGGGTTTGCTTCGGTATCGCACTGGGTCTTGTGGGCGACCCGGCCCTGCTCGTTGTCGATGACATCGAGGGTGACCTCACGCTTGCCCAGGGCAAGGAAATCATGGATAGGCTGCGTCGTGTGGCCCACGAGCAGGGTGTTACGGTCGTTGTGGCGTGTACCGACTATGCCCTGGGCAAAGTGGCCGACGTGGCCATTCCGATCAGCGACGCCGCTCGTGGCCAGATGGCGGCGGCAGGGGAGGTGGTCATGAATGCGTAACCCCTTCCGCGGCATGCGCTTCGCGCTGCTCGATTTTAAGAACGCCAGGGGATCCACGATCATGAAGGTGGCCATGACGGCCATCGCCCTCGTGCCGCTGCTGTATGGCGCCCTGTACCTGTGGGCCTTCTACGACCCGTACGGAAACGTGGACAAGATCCCGGTTGCTGTTGTCAACCTCGATGAGGGGGCCGAACTGAATGACGGCTCTACGCTCGAGGTGGGCGATGACCTCGTTCAGGCGATGAAAGACGCAGATGAGGGCATGGGTTGGGTGTATACCGATGCTCAGGATGCCCAGGAAGGTCTGGAAGACGGTCGTTATTACATGAAGCTCGTCATTCCTGCTGATCTTTCCGAAAAGGTGGCTACCGCCGAGGACGATGATCCCGAGAAGGGCTCGATCATTCTCGTGCACAACCAGGCGCACAACCTCATCGCGTCCATGTTGACCACTGCCGCGGTGACACGCGTTCAGGCAGAGCTCAATTCCACCATTGCACAGACGTACTTCGACACTATTCTCACGGAAGTCGCGGATTCTACCACAGACCTTCAAGATGCAGTTGATGGTTCTCGCGAGCTCGCTGACGGCCTTCAAGATGCAGTTGACGGTTCGGATAAACTGACCGACGGTCTCAAAGATGCCTACGACGGCTCCGGCGACCTCAAGGACGGTACGTCCGATCTGGTCGACGGCGTCACCACTTTGAAGGATGGCACGGGCCAGCTTGTCGACGGCGCGGGCGACCTCAACGACGGCGCTCAGCAACTCAAGGACGGCACCTCCCAGTTGAGGGACGGCTCGACCCAGCTTCTCGACGGTTCCGCTCAGCTCGTCAGTGGCTCTGCAGACCTCAAGAACGGCATCGTGACCCTCTATGACGGTGCGGGTCAGCTCAAGGACGGCTCTTCTTCGCTTGTCGACGGCGCCAACCAGCTCGCTGATGGCACGGTCACCCTCAAGGACGGCACCGCAAGCCTCGTGGACGGCTCGACCACCCTCAAGGACGGCACCTCGACGCTCAAGGACGGCACGACCCAGCTGCGCTCGGGATCTGCCCAGCTCGTCAGCGGCGCGGCCGACCTCAAGAACGGCCTGGTCTCCCTCGACGACGGCCTCGGCCAGCTCAAGGACGGCTCGTCCCAGCTCTACGACGGCGCCTCCCAGCTCAAGGACGGCACCGCAAGCCTCGTGGACGGCTCGACCACCCTCAAGGACGGCACCTCGACGCTCAAGGACGGCACGACCCAGCTGCGCTCGGGATCTGCCCAGCTCGTCAGCGGCGCGGCCGACCTCAAGAACGGCCTGGTCTCCCTCGACGACGGCCTCGGCCAGCTCGTCGACGGCTCCGGCCAGCTCTACGACGGCGCCTCCCAGCTCAAGGACGGCACGTCCGACCTTCTTGCCGGTGCAGGCACCCTCGCTTCCTCTGTTGCCGGCGATGGAACGGCTGCCAACCCCAGTCTTGTGAGCGCTACCAAGCAGATCGACGACGGAGTGGGCCAGGTTCAGACCGGTGCCAGCGATCTTGCCGACGGCATCGATACGCTCAAGACGGGTGCCAAGGACCTCGACGACGGCCTCGGCCAGCTTGAGACGGGTTCTGCTGCGCTGTCCAGCGGTGCCGATGACCTGTACGCCGGTGCCACCGCACTGCAAACCGGCGCCAACGACCTCGCGACGGGCGCCCAGGCGCTTGCCGCCGGTGTCAACGGCGACGGTACAGAGGCAAATCCCGGCCTTGTCGAGGGGTCGAAATCGCTCTACGACGGCCTTACCTCGCTCAATGCGCTTGTCCAGCCTTCTGGCACCGAGAAGGGTGTTGGCGAAAAGGTCCAGGGTCTTTCTGACGGCCTTGCAACCATGGAGACCGTCTCTGCGGGCATCTCTACGGCCGCGCAGAACATCTCTGCCGCCCTTGCCGGTGACGGCACAGCAGCAAACCCCGGTCTCGTCGCAGCCGCAAAGTCGGTTGCGGACGGACTGTCCGGGACTGCCAAGACCCTGCCTGACACCGTGACTGCTCTGTCGGAAGCCACTGCTTCTCTGAAGGCATATGACACCGCAGCGGTGAGCGCTGCGAGCAAGGCCCTCACGCAGAACCTCGATGACGCCCAAAAGGCAATCGACAACCTGTTCAATGAGGCCACCGCCACGAACGCCTCGATTGACAGCGCCAACGCAGCGCAGGCTGAGAGCGGTGTGCTCGCGCAGGCCAAGACCAACGCCGACAGCGCCGCAAACAACGCCGCTGCCGCTGCCAGCGCCGCCCAGGCAGCTGGTTCGAGCATCGACTCCATGGTCAATGCCGCCGGTAACGCCCAGGCTTCCGCGACCTACGCCTCTGGTCAGATTGCCGATGCGCAGGACGAGCTTGCCGCTCTCATCGCAAACGGCGACATCGACGCCGCCGCCGCTGCTACGCTCGGTGACCTGCTGAACGGCGCTGCGTCTTCCGCTGGCGAGGCGGCCAGCTATGCACAGGGCGTGTCCGACGCTGCCAATGCCGAGGACGGAGCTTACGCAAACGCGGGTTCTGCCCTCAACCTGGCCACGCAGGCCGCTACCGATGCGACTGCCGTGTCGACGAATGTCGAAAGCGCCAAGGTGACCCTTGTCGGCATCAACACGGGCAAGGACGGGTCGCTTCAGAGCGTCAAGGATTCCATCGATGCCGCCAAGGGCAACGCCAAGACGATCGAGGACAACCTTACTGTGGCCAACACCGCGGTTGCGGATGCCCTGACCGCCACGGCGACCGTGAACGGCGTCGCTGACGGTCTCAATGGGTCGGTCACCACGCTCAGTGGCGCCGCATCGGCCGTATACTCCGGCCTTTCCAGCATGCAGACTTCCGTTGACGACTCCAAGAAGGGCCTCGTTGTTGCAGCAGCCGGCCTTGCTTCGGGTATTGCCGACGCCAAGGCTGAGGTTGCCCCTCTCGCCGCCGCTATCGTCGGCGACGGTACCAAAGAGAACCCCGGCCTTGAGGCGAGTGTCGCCGCTCTCACCAAGGGTGCTGGCGATCTGTACGCTGGCGCTCAGAAGATTTCGGCTGGCGTCAACGGTTACACCGACGCCGACGGCAACGCTGTGACCGGTCTTGTCGACGGGGCCCAGCAGCTGGTTGCTGGCATTACCGGTTACGATGATGCCGCAGGCAATCATGTGACCGGCCTTGTCGAGGGCGCGCAGCAGGTTTCCGCCGGTGCCTCCAGCCTTGCCACGGGTATCTCCGACGCAAAGGACGGCTCCGAGCAGATTCTCGACGGTGCCGGCCAGCTTGCCAGCGGTGCCGGCCAGCTCAAGGGTGGCCTTGGCACCCTGCGTGCTGCCACCTCGACGCTTGCCACGAGTGCTCCTGCGCTTGTAGATGGCATCAACCAGCTCAAGGACGGCGCGGCCCAGCTCGACGAGGGCGCAGGGCAGCTCCTCGACGGCGTGACCCAGGCCAAGGACGGCGTCGCCTCCGCCAAGGACGGCTCCGCGCAGCTCGTCGCCGGCTCCAAGACGCTGCTCTCCGGCCAGTCCGACCTGTACTACGGCATCGTGACCGCCGACAACGGCGCCTCCCAGCTCGACGAGGGCGCCGGGCAGCTCAAGGACGGCGCGGCCCAGCTCGACGAGGGCGCCGGGCAGCTCCTCGACGGCGTGACCCAGGCCAAGGACGGCGTCGCCTCCGCCAAGGACGGCTCCGCGCAGCTCGTCGCCGGCTCCAAGACGCTGCTCTCCGGCCAGTCCGACCTGTACTACGGCATCGTGACCGCCGACAACGGCGCCTCCCAGCTCGACGAGGGCGCAGGGCAGCTCAAGGACGGCGCGGCCCAGCTCGATTCCGGTGCCTCTGATCTGAAGTCCGGTGCCACCCAGCTCGCTGACGGCGCCAAGCAGCTCGACGACGGCATCAGCTCGGCTGTTGACGGAGCCACCCAGCTCGTCGACGGCTCCAAGACGCTGCTCTCTGGCCAGTCCGATCTGTACTTCGGCATCGTCACCGCCGCTGACGGCATCAACGCGCTCGACGACGGTGCCGGCCAGCTTCTCGACGGTACCGTGACCGCCAAGGACGGCGCTAAGCAGCTTGACGACGGTGCTTCCGACCTGCTCGACGGTGCCCACCAGCTCAATGACGGTGCCACCGACCTCAACGACGGCCTCTCTCAGCTCTACGACGGTTCCAAGGACCTCAACGACGGTCTCGTGACGGCCCGCGACGGTTCCAAGGAGCTTGCCGACGGTCTTGCCGACGGCATCGCCGGCATGGCTGGCATGGACGAGCAGCAGATCGATGCTCGCTCGACCATGATGAGCGCGCCCGTCGAGGTTCAAGACGAGTACTACACCACCGTTGAGAACTACGGCACGGGCTTTGCGCCGTACTTCATCGGCCTGGCTCTGTACCTGGGCGCCCTCATGAACAGCTTCATCATGAAGCCGCTCAACAATCGCCTCATCGCCTCCGGCGCCCGCGCGCCTCTGGCGGCCCTGTGCGGCCTGGTGCCGTGGCTGCTCGTCGGTGCTGTTCAGGCGCTGCTGCTGTGCCTGTCGCTGCAGTTCGTGCTCGATCTCAACGTGAACTTCGTTGCTGAGTTCTACCTGTTCGCGTTGCTCGTGGTTATCGTGAACAACTGCCTCATGCAGTTCATCATGGCCACGTTCGGTTTCCCCGGCAAGCTCATCGCCATCGTGCTGCTCATCTTGCAGCTTGCCTCCGCAGCCGGCACGTTCCCGCTTGAGACCTGCCCCGAGTTCTTCCAGGTCATCTCTCCCTGCCTGCCCATGACGTACGTCGTGGCCGGCATGAAGGACATCATGTGCGGCGTCACCCTGGCCAATGTCGGCCACTGCTGCCTGGTGCTCGCGGCCTTCGGCGTGGTGAGCTTCGCGCTTACCATTCTTGTGGCCCGCAGCCGCCGCAACGTCCCGATGACCCAGCTCCACCCGCTCCTCGACCTATAAGCCGCTATCGGCGCGGCCCGCACCTCGCTTGCGACGTTGCGGGCCGCGCCTTCTTTGGAGAATCGTCGACATGGCAGAGACAGACAAACTCGCATCTTCTCGCGACGCCCGACAGTCTGCCAAGGGCGCGCTCACGCGCCAGCGCATCATCGATGCGGCCTCAGACCTCATGCGAACGGACTTGAACGCCGAGGTCTCGATTGCCGACATTGCAAAGGCGACGGGCATGAGCAAGGGCTCGGTCTATTACTACTTTGCCGATTCGGCCGAAATCGTCTCGCAGGTTCTGTACAGCGAGATGGACCGCATGCTGACTGCGTTCGAGAAGGTGGCCCTCTCCTCGGTCAGCGCCTACGAGGCCCTGGTGGGCATCACGCGCTCCTATGTTGACACGCTTGCCAACAACGTCGCGCTCACGCGCTTCGTCATGGGTGAGCTGCACGGGGCGCGTGGCTTCCTTACCGAGCTGAAGGGCGGCGAGGACCTCGTGAACCGTCTGTACTCCCTCGTCTCCACGCTTCTTGAGCGCGGCAAGGTGGAGGGCACGGTGCGCCCCGACGTCGACTCGACGGTGGCTTCGCCGGCGATACTCGGTGCCTTTCTGGGAGTGTCGACGCTCGCGGGGGAGAACCGCCCTGCCGATCTGAACGTCGAGAGGCTTGTCGGCGCCCTGCTTTCCTTCATCGGATTTGGCGTGAGCGCCCGCAGCAAGGAAGAACTTGCCGCTATGGCGTAGGTGCGCTTCACGGGTGTTTCACACTTGGCATCAAACTTATGCAAGACCAGTGCAAAGCGGGCGCGGGGGATTCCTCGCGCCCGCTTTGCGTTGTAGAATCGAGCGCATCCATCAGGAGGGGAGCGCGCATGCGCGTCCCGTTCGAGCCGAGGGACCGAGCCCTATGACGCTCCGGCAACCATCCTTCAAGGAAACGGTGCCAATTCTCGGTAGGAGCCCATGGCTTCTAGAAGATGGGGATTTGTGGGACACCTCAACTACCCCTTGTATCAGCATGCGCAGGGGGATGCCCCTGCTCCGGCATCATTGCCGAGACCGTTAAGGGGCTTTACATGACCTTGCACCAGAACCGTGACTTCCTCTTCACCTCCGAGAGCGTGACCGAGGGCCATCCCGACAAAATCTGCGACCAGATCTCCGACGCCGTGCTCGACTCCATCCTGGAGGCCGAGACGCGCCTTGAGGCTGCCGGCTATGTCTCGCCTTCCGGTGAGAAGGCCGACCTCTCGCGCGTGCGCTGCGCTTGCGAGTGTTTCACTACCACGGGCATCGTTCTCGTGGCCGGCGAAATTCGCACCCAGGCCTACGTGGACGTCGAGTCCATCGCCCGTCGCGTGCTCAAGAACATCGGCTATGACCGCGCCAAGTACGGCTTCGATTGCGACACCTGCAGCGTGCTCTCCGCCATTCACGGCCAGTCTGCCGACATCGCCCAGGGCGTCGACGAGAGCTTCGAGGTCCAGACCGAGATTGCCGACGCCGCGGCCGACCCGCTCGACCTTATCGGCGCCGGCGACCAGGGCATGATGTTCGGCTACGCCGTGCGCGAGACCCCCACGCTCATGCCCATGCCCATCTACCTCGCCCAGCGCCTCTCCGAGCGCCTGACCGGCGTGCGCAAGGACGGCACCCTTGCCTACCTGCGCCCCGACGGCAAGACCCAGGTCACGGTTCGCTACGAGGGCGGCATGCCCGTCGAGGTCACGACGATCGTCGTTTCCACCCAGCATGACGACGGCATCGAGCAGGCCGCCATCCGCCGTGACATCATCGAGCAGGTCATCGCCCCCGTCCTCGACGCCCAGGGCATCTCCTGGAAGGACGCCGAGATTTACGTGAACCCCACGGGTCGCTTTGTCGTGGGCGGCCCCATGGGCGACACGGGCCTCACCGGCCGCAAGATCATCGTCGACACCTACGGCGGCATGGGCCGTCACGGCGGCGGCGCCT
>CABQHM010000084.1 GCA_902464015.1 uncultured Coriobacteriales bacterium
TTGCGCCGGGGGGCCGTCCCAGGCGCCGAGCCACGACTGGCAGGCGTCGATGCAGCTCGCATGGCTTTGGCAGAGGGACTCGAACTGCTTGAGTGTGAGGGCGGGAGCCGTCTCGTTCTCGGCGTGCGGGTGGGGGAGGGCAATGCCCGCGACGGCGTCCGCGACGTGTGCCTTGCAGGCAAGTACCGTCATCTCGTAGATGTCCTGCGTGCCGTCGAGACGCTCGGCCGCCATCGTGGCGAAGGCGCGCTGTGCGAGCGGGGTGGAGAAGAGGTTGCTCGAGACGCACCAAGCAGGATCGGATTGATTGTCTCGGGTGCAAAGGTCCAGCTCAATGTCGCCTTCTTGAAGGCGTGTGCTGTGACCGGCAGGGGAGCTCTCGACACCTGCGCCAAAGCGGAGCATGTCGCAGCCTGCTTCACTCATGCGCCTGACGAGCTGTTCGAGCATGGTGGGTTCGAGCTCATCGGCGCCGTCGAGGAAAAGCAGGTAGTCGCCGCTTGCGCGCTCGACGCCAGCCATGCGGCCTAGGTGGACGCCCTTGCCGTGGGGCTGCTGGAGCATCTGGAAGCGCGGGTCGCGCTTGGTGGCGCCTTGGGCAACGTAGGACGTGCCATCCTTGGAGGCGTCGTCCACCACGATCGCCTCGAAGTCGCCGAAGGTCTGCGCAGACAGGCTGGCGATGCAACGGGGCAGCTGGTCGGCGACGTTGCGCGCGGTGATCACAATCGAGACTCTGGGCATGGGGCTGGTCCTTCCTCAAAGCCCGCAAAGGGCATGTTTGAACTGCATATCCTAGCAGCATGTGTCCGTGCTGGAAGCGCGCAAGCCTCGGCTCCCCCATAACGGCAAGGGTTGCGGGCCCGGCGGCGTGAGCTGCGCCGTCCGTGGGCAAAGGGTGCTATGCAGTGCTCGCCGCGCCCCTTCATGCGCTAAGATGTTGTACACACATGACGGTGTCGCGAATGCGAATTCCGAGGGGAAACGGAGACCCATATGAGACAGGTCAGAAGTTCGAGAGCCACGGTGTATGCACTGCTTGTACTGGTGTTGTCTTGCGTGTTTGCTCTAGCCTGCATGGTACCTGGTATGGGCTCTGCCTGGGCCGACGATGCGTCCGAGTCTGGTGCTGCGGGCTATGAGCAGCAGCAGAGGCCCGACGCCGGCAACGGTGGCGAGCAGGAAGGCGATGGCGATGACGTGACGCCTGGGGCTCCGGACGCCTCGGGTGATACCGAGCAGCCCGCTGCGCCTGGCGACGCTCCTGTTTCCCCTGAGCCTGAGCAGCCCGCTGGGCCCGACGCCCTCGCCACGGGCAATCCCGACCAGCCTGAGGCCCCTGCGCCTGGCAACCCCGATTTGCCCGCCACGGACAACCCCGATGTCCCCGCAGCGCCTGACAATTCCGCGGGCACCGGTTCCGACCAACCTTCTGCCCCGGGTGACGGTGCTGCCGCCGGCACGGACAAGCCTGCCGAGGGGGATGGCAACCCTGTTGACAAGCCTGCCGATAAGGACGACGCCGCCGACAAGCCTGCCGGCGACACCGAGTCTGACGCTGTTGCCCCCGTTGCCCCCGTTGAGCTCTTGAACTTTGCCTACACGAGCCATGCCGCTCCCGCGCTGGGCGACAAGGTCCCGTTCGTCGTTGCCCTGCAGGATGAGAACGCGCAGCCCGCAAAGGGTGTGCTGACCGTGCGGGGCGCACTGGGTGACGTGACCTTTGAGTCGACGCGCATCGACGGTAGGTTCCTCGTGTTTGACCTTGCCACGGAGTCTTTGGGCGTGGGCCAGGTCCAGCTCGTGCAGCTTGAGGTGACCTTCGCTGATGAGTCGCGCAGCGTGGTCGACTTCATGGCCGATGAGGACGTCTATGTCATCGAGGTGACCCAGGAGGCGCCCGCACCTGCTGACGGGGCCGACGTCGAAGGCGCGCCTGCTCAGGACGACGCGCAGGATGCTGTGCAGGAGACCCCCGACCAGGATGTCTCCGGCAAGCTGAACCTTCCCGCCGACGCCCGCCTCTGGCTTTTCCAGAAGGACGCCCCTGCCAAGGTGTGCGACGGCACCCTGATTGAGATTGACCAGGCAGTGGCCGAGAAGCTCCTTGCGCTTGGTTTCGATGAGTTCGAAGTCGTGCCCGCTCCCAGCGAGGCCGACCCCCTTGCTTCCTCCAAGCCCTACCTGTATAAGGACACCCCTGCTAACGAGTGGTATGTCACAGAGGGCTGGCTCGACTACGTGACGTCTTCCGGCCTCATGACGGGATACACCACGGGTGCCGACGCCGGCAACTTTGGTCCCCAGGACCAGATCAGCCGTGCTCAGGTGCTCGTCATCCTGTACCGTTACGCCAACCCCTCGAGCGACGCCACGACCAACCCCTCCGGTTATGGCACTACCACGCACTTCTACGACGTGCCCACGGGTGAGTATTACACCGCTGCTGTGGAGTGGGCCTATCAGAACGGCATTACCACGGGTTACATCGGCACGGGTCTGTTTGGTCCCAATGACCCTGTTACCAGGCAGGACCTTGCCACGATGCTGCATCGCTTCGCCAAGGGCTGCGGCGTGGGCGGCAACCTCGGCAACATCTCGTCCTTCCCTGATGCCAATGAGGTAAACGCCTATGCCTGGAACGCCATGAGGTGGGCCAACGGCAGGGGAATCATCACCGGCGACAAGACTCAGACGCCCGCGCGCCTCAAGCCCCAGGCCAACACCACGCGTGCTGAAGCCGCCAAGATGTTCACGGTGCTCGTGCGCGACACGCTCAACGGCGCCCAGCTGCAGGGCCCTGCTTGGACGTACTCCTCGCTGTCTACGCCCAACCACTATCTCATCGCTGGCGGCAACATCACCGCGACGCCCCAGGTGAGCGGCTCGACGTCGGACCTTACCTATGAGTACGGCTGGTACAACACGGCAGGGGAGACCTGGCGCAGCGGCTCCAAGAAGGACGCGAGCTTCAGCTTCTACCTGGGCGGTTCGGGCACCTTCACGCTGTGGTGCCAGGTGACCGACTCCAATGGCATCAGCCGCATCCAGACTGCCGAGGTCATCGTGTGGCAGGCCCTTGCGCCCACCGCCACCTCTGAGTGGGACATGCACACCTGGACCATCGGCGTCAACCACACGGCCCCCTCGAACAGCGGCTTTACCTTTGAGTATGTGTGGAAGAAAGGCATGTACGAGGATACGGCCGCCACGCTTGGCAGGGAGAAGAGCACCAACGCCAGCAAGACGGTCTGGCTCGACTCCGATGGCTTCTATTGGCTGTATGCCAAGGTGACCGACCCCGAGGGACACCAGAGCTATGCCGGCACGCGCGTGAAGGTCATCTCGGGCGATTCGGTCTACGTGTACAACATGATTCGCAACCTCACTAGCCCCACCGAGTGGCTGCTTGCTGTGGACACCGAGTCGTGCCTGGTTGGCGTGTACTACAAGATGCCTTACGGCTGGGAAGAGGGCGCGCTTTGGCTGTGCTCGCCCGGTACATACTACACACCCACGGTGAAGGGCCTGTTCTCCGTGGATAGCCGCGGGTATTACTTCGACTCCTATGGTGTGCGCTGCTACTACTGGACGCAGTTCTACGGCGACTACCTGTTCCACTCCACCACGTACTACACCAACGGCGCTCCGAAGGACACGCGTCTGGGTATGCACCTGTCGCACGGTTGCGTGCGCCTGGAGACGTCCAACGCCAAGTGGATTTACGAGACCATCCCCTCGGGAACCACGGTGTACGTGTACTAAGCGGGAGTAGAAGCGCGCCTGTTGTTGATTTTTTGGGTTTATGGAGTGTTTGAAACACTCCGTTAGTTTGTTTTTGCTCGCCCCATCCGCCGCGAGGGCTGGTACCCTTGACGCATGTGAGAGTTATGCCCCGGCCTTCGGGCCGGGGCTGCTCGTGACGATTGAAACGGATGGGGCAGATGAAACCAGCTGGACAATTGACCGCTCGTATCAAGCTCGCCTTGTGCGCGATGGGCCTCGTGGCCTCTTTGGGCATTGCGGGCACCTCTATCGTGTCTTTGGCGAACGCCGATCAGGTGCAGGCGGGTGTGCCCGTCGCTGGTGCTGCGGCACAAGACGATGTGCAGGGGGCTGCAGCGACAACGGGGTCGGACGGCTCTGCTGCGATGCCTGGCTCTGATGGTGGCGCACTGCCCGGCGATTCTGCCTCGGAGGGTCCCAGCCAGCCCACAACGCCGGAAAATCCTGCTGGTCCGGGTGAGCCTGCCGAACCTGGCGACTCTGCGGCACCGACAGACCCTACCGAGCCGGTGGATCCCGTGAATCCGGCCGAGCCCAGCGAGCCTACGACACCGACAGACCCCGCCGACCCCAGTCAGCCGACGGACCCGGCCAAGCCTGGCGAACCTGAGACGCCCGTGGACCCTGCCAATCCCGGTCAGCCCACCACGCCGACAGGTCCCACTCAGCCCGGTGGGCCCACGGTGCCGACGGACCCCGCTAACCCCAACCAACCTGCTGAGCCGGAGAACCCCTCCACCCCCGATGCGCCTACCGACGCAAAGCTCGCTGGTGCCTGCGCGTTCAAGTACTATGTCGTGACGCACGAGGGCAAGACGGCCTATGCCACGCTCTCCGAGGCGCTTGCTGCCGCTGCTCCAGCACGTGCTTCCGAGGGCGCCCCGCTCAAGGTCGCACTCGACGCCGCCCATGACGGCGAGCATGCAGGTACAGCGATGGGCGACCTCGCCGAGGTCGACCTCACGCTTGCGCTGACCCAGCAACTTCAGCGTTCTGTGCAAGATGTCCAGGGACTGAGCGTCAGCATGCTTCGTTCGAGCTCACAGGCAGCTGCTTCTGGCACCTCTGCCCAAGATGAGCTCGCCGCCCGCATCGCTCTTGCCAAAGAGGCCGGCGCCGACCTGCTGCTTGAGGTGCACGCCAACCTCGCTGGTGGGGAGCTTGCCTGCGAGCTTCCTGCGGCGCAGGACGGCATGCCCATCGTCGTGGTGGAGCTCGCCCTGCCCTCGGATTTCGAGCAGTACGACTTCGCCTGGCTTGGCGAGGCCGCAACCCAGATGCTCGCTGGCGCCTTTAATCCTGCAGATGACAACGCCGACGCTTCGGATGCCGCTGCTGCCTCCGTGGTCTCCGCGCGCAGCGCCCTCGCCGATGCGCTTGAGCAGGCCCGCGATGACCTGAGCTCCTGCGCTGCGGCCGCCCCGGTCAAGATGGGCACGGCTACCGACTCCCTCGCCGGCGAGAACGACAAGCATGAGGCACGTTTCCCCGACACGCCTGCCGATTCCTGGTACGTCAAGGGCGGCTATATCGACTACGTGGTGGACAACGGCCTGATGAGCGGCTATTCCGCCGACGGCATGTTCGGTCCCGACGATGGCATTTCGCGCGAGCAGGTCGTGACCATCCTCTATCGCTACGCCAAAGGCTCCGCATCGAGCTCGACCTCGCACTTTTCCGACGTCGAGACGGGGCAGTGGTACACGGCTGCCGTTGAGTGGGCCTATGAGAACGGCATCTCTACCGGCTATTTTGCCACCAGCAGGTTCGGCGTGGGCGACCCCATCACGCGTGAGGACTTCGCCACCATGCTCTACCGCTTTGCACAGCGCTGCGGCAAGGGGTCGGGTAGCGCGGACATTTCGGGCTTCTATGACTCGGACCAGGTGAGCGAGTACGCTGTTGACGCCATGGAGTGGGCAAACGCTTCCGGCATCCTGACGGGTGACACCACCACGGGCGTCGCCTTGCTCAACCCGCAGGCGGCCACCACCCGTGCCCAGGCCGCCAAAATGATTACCGTGCTTTCGCGTGACGTGCTGGCGGGCGCTACGATGCAGCAGGCTAGCTGGTCGCTTTCCGGCCTGAGCACGGCAAACGCCTACCTCAAGGCCGGCAGCTCCACGAGGGCCACGGCAAACGTCTCGGGTTCTGGCTCGGGTCTCACGTATCAGTTTGCCTGGGTCTGCTCCGACGGTAGCACGTGGACAGGCGACGCTGGGTCCAGTTCATCTGTGAACCTGGATTTCGACACCCCTGGTAAATACACCGTGTACGTCAAGGTCACCGATGCCTACGGTACGGCCCACATGGCGTCGAGCGTTGTTCAGGTGTGGAAGCTCGAGAGAGCCAAGGTCGGCTCCGCCGGCGACGCAAGCTGGACCGTTGCGGCGATTCTCGATGCGCCGAGCACCGAGGGTTATTCGTTCAAGTACACATGGAAGCGCGGTTGGGCCGAGGGCTCCGCGACTCTGGTTGGCTCCCAGATGGGTGGCGAGTCGCTGAGCGTGACCCTGCCGGCTGAGGACTACTATTGGTTCTACGCCAAGGTCATCGACCCCGAGGGTCACGAGGACTATCGTGCCCAGCGCATCCTCTATGCTCCTTCGGGCAAGATTGGCTGGCAGAACCCCAGTGACATGTACCAGGTGAGCACCTACAACGTCTCTCCGCACAGCCCCTCGCGCGGCATCCTGTCGTACATGACTCCCTCGCGCATCGGTGCTGCCGCCACGCGTCAAGACTGCGTCGAGGCTTTCATCGCGCGCGCCTATGAGTACTTGGGCACCTCGTACGTGTGGAACTACGCGTGCGCGCCGGGTGTGGGCGTGGACTGTGTGGGCCTCGTCATGCAGTGCTGCTACGCCGTGGGTATGGATACCAAGGACGACGATTACATCAAGTGCTTCGACCCCATCTGCCACTGGGATTCGGGCAGCGACGGCTGGCACAGCCACGACGCCAACAACCTGTGGAACTACGGCAAGATCCAGCGCATAAACAAGTGGCAGATGAGCCGTGGCGACCTCGTGTTCTGGCCTGGCCATGTGGCCATCTACCTGGGCAACGACCAGATCATCCAGGCACTTCCCTCGGGCGGTGTTTACATCACGACCTTGTACAACTCCACCAACTATAACTACGACAGAATCTCAGGCGTCGGCAGGCTCTTCGCGAAGTAAGAAGCTGCACGCCGATACTGCACGCGGGCCCGCCAGGCAGGGGAGCACCCCTCGCCCGGCGGGCTTTTTGCGTTTGGGGAGGGTGGCCACGCCGTCTCGCGCCGCTTGCCTCCAGATTTGCATACAAACCTCAAAAGGCGTTGAAGGTGCATACCGCCAGGTCTACACTTTGCATGTTAATCGGCCGCTCGTCGTGGGTCCTCTAGCAGCGCATTTTACGCGTCGCTAGAGGACCGAGGTATGGAAAGGGGAATGGCATGGTGGGGTGTGAGCCCGCGCGTGTTCGAAGCCTTGCGGGTATAGTAGCGGCAGTTGTTGCCGCTCTGTCCTTGATTGTTGCCGCATTGGCGACGTCGATGCCGAACATGGCGTACGCAGGAGAGGCGTCGTCTGCTATGGCCGGCGCCGATCTTGATTGGGGTGAGTTTGCGGTTGGATCCCCAGGCCTTATTCCCATGGGATTGTCGAACGATGTCCAAGTCGAGCCCGGCAGCGACGGAAGTGAAGATGAAAGTCCTGCCAACATCGACGACGCTTCACTTGACACAGGCGAGACGTTCGTTGAACCCAATATGGGCGGCGCGGGCGACGATTCGGATATCGATCCGCAGTATTACTCAGGCGATGTATGGCTCAGCAATGGGCAGTGGCACACCTTTACCTTCACGCTCAGCGAGAACCTGTTTATCAAGCTCAACATCTCCCAATGGTCGAACTTTACCTGGGGAGATGTGTACGACTGCGAACTCACGGACTCTTCTGGTCACCTATATGCCGGCTGGCCGATTAAGTACAACCAGTACAACAAGAAGTACGGCTACATCGCACTGCCGAGGGGCACGTACCATCTCAAGGTGCATGCCATCGGTCATTCGAATCGCACTCGCAGGATTTCGCTTAGTTATGACACGCTGACGATGCCAGATTTAAATGTGACGCCCGTTGAGAGGGAGTTTAACGACAAACAGGAAGACGCGAATCCCCTGACTGACCATAACGGGGCATACGGTAGTCTTTACAATCCCTGGTATGCATACAACGGGGATTTTTCTGAGGCCGATTACTACTCAATTCAATTGAACGCGTCGTCGAATATTCATGCCATTGTTACTGGTTATCAAAAGCAGTCGACATATAGTGACTATGAGTATGTGAACGTCGCCCTATTCAACGCAAGGGGTGATGTGGTCCATATGAACAACGATGACGCGCAAGATCTTCTGGCTTGTCGGTCCATCTATATGGACCAGGATAGCGTCTCGGGAGATGCGCGTTCCGTATGCGGTTTTGATACGGGTGTTTTGCCAGCAGGTACGTACTATCTCGCGGTGTATACCGACTCTGTAGAAACATTTGGAGATGCGTACGGGCTTTACGTCGAAGTTGTTCCTGCTTCCGCGCCCGCAACCTTTAAAGACGTTCCGGCTGGTACATGGTATCAGCCGTGGGTGAAGTATGCGTCTTCCAATGGTCTCATGACGGGCCTCAAAGACGATCTTGGTGGCTATTCTGGATACTTCGACCCCGATGCCCAGCTTACGCGTGCTCAGGTCGCCACGGTTCTGTGGCGCGCGGCGGGAAGTCCATCTCAAGGCAGCTCCAAGTTCCCCGACACGGTCAAGGGAAGCTGGTACGACGAGGCCGTTGCCTGGTGCGTTTCGGCAGGCGTGGTGACGGGATACACCTCCGGCCCCGACAAGGGATGCTTCCGCCCCGATCGTGCCGTTACGCGCGAGGAACTGGCAACGATGGTCTGGCGTTTCGCCAAGACTCAAGGTATCGCCGTATCGAATCCTGACCCCACCAAATTCAACGCAACGGTCGACCACGCGTCGGTGTCCCCGTTTGCCGTCGAACCCCTGAAGTGGACTGCTGCTGCGGGCATCATGGGTGGCGTGGACTATGGAAATGGACAGTTTGGCCTTGAGCCGCAGGGCACCGCAACGCGTGCACAGGCGGCGAAGGTATTCTCCGTTCTCGTGAGAGATATTCTTTCGGGCAAGGTTCAGGTGCCCACCGTTGGAAAGTGCACGATTACGTTCAATACCAATGGCGGGTCTGCCGTCAAATCCCAGACGGTCAAGCCTGGCGGCAAGGTGACCAAGCCTGCAAACCCGACCAAAACGGGCCATACGTTCAAAGGCTGGTACTCCGATAAGGGGTGTGAGACTGCCTTTAACTTCAATACGCAGGTCAAGTCCAATATCACGCTGTATGCCAAGTGGGAGAAGCTGCCGCCGGTGTATTGCGTGCTGTACGCCGATGGTCTTCTGTCTCTCCAGCGTGGCGCTGATACTGATAACTCGCATGGAAAAGTAATCGGTAAGTGGGAAGGGCTCGGGGGTTCCTACAGTCGCCCATGGGATGGTTACGAGGAGAAAGTAAGGAACGTCGTTGTCCGCGACCCAATCGAGCTGCCGGCAGATTCCAGCAGGCTCTTCTCTGGCCTGAAGAACTGTGCGAGTATGGACGTAACGAAGCTGGATGTGTCCAAGGTGACGAATATGGCAGACACGTTCCATGGCTGCAGCTCCCTGACTTCTCTGGATGTCTCCGGCTGGGACGTCTCCCACGTCACCGATTTCTCCGATGTTTTTGAGGACTGTAGGTCTCTTGCATCTCTGGACGTCTCGCAATGGAACGTGTCGAGCGCGACGTGGATGTTTGGGACCTTTTATGGCTGCGAGTCCCTTACCTCCCTGGACGTGTCCGGTTGGGACGTCTCTAAGGTGACCGACATGCGGTATGTATTCGGCAATTGCTTCAATCTTATCTCTCTGAACATCGCCGGGTGGGATACGTCAGGAGTTGAAGAAGCGGACAGTTTTGCAAGCTACGCTGGCGCGCTTGATAAAGTAACAGTGGGGCCCAAGTTCACGTTGGGTGAGTATCTACCGGATGGCCCGTGGTACGACGAGTCGGGCAAGAGTTGGGACACCGTTCCTTCGGGGGTGGGCGGCACGTTTAGCAAGACCCGCCCGTCGGGCAACAAGACTGCAAGCGAAGCCCCGAACCTCGAGGAAGTCGACGCGCCTGCGGGTATTGGCCCCGAGAACGACAAGAATCTTGCTGATGTTGCCGTGACGCGCGGTGTCACGGATTCAGGCTTGGAGTATGCCATGGTGCCCGAGGGCGCCGTCGACGCCGCGGGCGAGGCCTACGCGCTCGACCGCGAGTACGCCGAGCTCGGCGGCCGCTACGTGGGCGCGGGCGTGTACGTGACGGCCTACAGGGGAGAGGCCGCCGACCTCGCGCTTCCCGCCCAGATAGGGGACGTCGACGTCGTGAGCGCGGACCTCTCCTGGAGGGGCGACGCCGAGGCAGGCGTTCCCGACCCCGACGGCCGCACGCGCCTGGAGTCCCTCTCGCTCGAGCGCGGCTGCGGGCTCGCCTCCCTCGACGCCTCCGGCAGCGACGTCGCCGAGCTCAAGCTGGCGGGCGACGAGGCCCTCGGGGGCCTGCCCGCCCTGCGCTTCCTCGACCTCTCCGGCACCCAGGTCCCCTCGCTCGACCCCGCCTGCATGCCCGCCCTGGAGCGCCTGGCCCTTCGCGGCTGCCCCCTGGGTGCCGAGTGCCTCGAAGCCCTGACCGCCTGGTCGGGCGCCACCGGCCTGCCCGCCGACCTCGAGGGCGCGGGCGCCAAGGACGAGCCCCCCGAGCCCGAGCAGCCCGGCGAGCCCGC
>CABQHM010000085.1 GCA_902464015.1 uncultured Coriobacteriales bacterium
TCGCGAAGAAGAAAGGCCGCCGACGAGCCCATGCGGGTCTGTCGGCGGCCTTTTCGCGTTCGGGTGCAAGCCGCTCTCGGCACGCGGCGCCCGATGGGGCCTCCCACTCGGCTGTCGCGGGGCCGGCCCTCCTGACGTTGCGCCCTTTAAACGCCGGCGTGCGGACTTGTGGGGCGGTCGCGGGCCAGGCTCTCCCCGGGTAGGCCGTGGCTTTGTATCTGGGGCCGTCTGGCTCGCACCCCCCATGCTGACTTTTCGCGCAGGAGACGGGCCGGCGTGCTGTACCGTGCTCGGACAGCGCTACCTGGCAGATGTGAAAAAGCCGCCGGCAAACCTCGCGGGCTTGCCGGCGGCTTTTTGCGTGTGATCTTCGTTCTTGCCTGGTTTTAGTGGGCGAGGACCTTGAAGACGGCCTTCTTGTTGCGGCTCGGGGCCTCGGCGGGGGGCAGGCTCGGCCTGTGGCCGTCGGCGGGCACGACCGCGGCGAACCTGCCGGGGACGAGCAGGTACTGGTTGCCAATCTGCTCGTTGGAGTAGAGGGCGAAGTCGTCCTCCTCGTTGAAGTCGGTCGTGGCGTTGAGCGTGGTCACGGGGGCGACCTCGATGAGCTCGCTGCCGGAAATCACCATCTGGATGTCGACGTACTTCTTGTGGGCCTCGTAGCAGGCGTCCTTGCGGGCCTTGGTGTCATACTCCATGACGTTGACGAACTCGTTGGGGCCAATCTCGTAGCTACCGCAGGGGAGCTCTGCCATGTCGTGCGTCGCGAGGAATTGGGCGGCAGCCTCGGAAATATAGGCAAGATCGTCAATCGTATTTGAATACAGCATGTCTGTCCAATCTTTCTAAACGGTGTCCGTTCGACTGCCGAATTGTAGCCCTTATCGAAATGCCGTGAGCGGTCAGGCCAAATCTTGCTATAGTTTCGACTGATTGGCACGTACGCAATGCCAATTCCCATGCACGTAGGTTTTGTAATCCGAGTGTCGTGCTATTAGGAGGACCCATGAAGGATCTCACGCTCTCTCGCCGTTCGCTTTTCGCTGCCAGCGCTGCTACCGCCGGCATCCTCGCTGCTGCCAACGCTGGCCTGGGTAAGGTCGACTTTGCCAAGGCTGAGGGCGGCACCATCACCGCTACTTGTGCTTACAGCTCTACCAACTACTCTCCCATTGGCTGCTCTTCTGCTCTGATGCTCGGCGCTACCTGGCATGTCTTCGAGGGTCTTTATGAGCTCGACCTGCACGACTACACCACCTATCCCGCCCTTGCCGCCGGCGAGCCCGAGAAGGTTTCCGACACTGAGTACAAGGTAACGCTGCGCGACGGCGCCAAGTACTCCGACGGCACCGACGTTGTCGCCGCTGACGTTGTCAACGCCTTCGAGCTCAACATGGCCAACGACACCTATAGCGCCTTCCTGTCGTTCATCGACTCCGTCAGCGCCGTTGATGACAAGACCGTCGATTTCGTTCTGAAGTTCCCCTTCGAGAGCCTGCTCCAGGGCCGTCTTGCCGTTGTCAAGATTTTCCCCGCTTCCATCAGCGCCGACGATATGAACGTTTCCCCCATCGGCTCTGGCCCCTGGGCTTACTCCAGCCTCAACGGCGACGACGGTGGTTTCATCGATTTCGTGCCCAACGAGTACTACAACGGCCCCAAGCCTGCCACGGCTGACGCCATGCACTGGGACATCCAAAAGGACGGCACCGCTCGTACCACCGCCATCATGGCTCAGACTTCCATGGTCATGGAGGCCGTGCCGGACGCAAACGTTGACGCCATCCAGGGCGCTGGCGCTACGGTTGAGTACAAGGACGGCTTCAGCCTTCCCTTCCTGATGTTCAACACCAAGAAGGCCCCCTTTGACGACAAGCGCGTCCGTCAGGCTTTCTTCTACGCCATCGACGTCCAGAAGCTCATCGACAACGTCATGGCTGGTCATGCCAACCCCGTTAAGAGCTTCCTGCCCGAGAACTTCGCCAACTTCCACGAGGCCTCCAACGTCTACACCTATGACCCCGAGAAGGCCAAGTCCCTTCTGGCTGACGCCGGCTATGCCGACGGCATTGACGTCGAGCTTCTCTGCAACAACAACTGGGTTGCCGACCTCTCCATTCAGATCCAGAACGACCTCAACGCCGCTGGCATCAACACCACCCTGCGCACTGAGGCCATCAACTGGGCCGAGCTCGGCGAGTCCGATGACGTCCTTCCCTACGACGTCATGCTGACCCCCGGTGACCCCAGCTGCTTCGGCGCTGACCCCGACCTGCTTATGTCCTGGTGGTACGGCGACAACGTGTGGACCTCTGGCCGTTCTTGCTGGAACCACACTGAGGAGTGGGCTACCCTTCAGGACCTCATGCAGCAGGCCCGCGAGGCTTCTGGCGACGAGCAGCAGGAGCTGTGGAACCAGTGCTTCGACCTTCTTTCCGAGGAAGTGCCGCTGTACCCGCTGTTCCACCGTCAGCTGGCCACCGCTTACCTGGCCGACCAGATTGACGGCTTCGTGCCGATTGCCACGACCGGCCTCGTCTTCCTTGGCGCTTCCGTCAAGTAAGTCGGCTGCATACACAGCCTGTTCTGAGAGGGGTCGCCTTCGGGCGGCCCCTTTTTTGTTTGCTAGCTGCTGTTCTGCCTTGAAATCGCATATGCGTATGAGATTGTGGACGGGAACTGGTATTGTTCTTGCGCTCAGTTTTTGGCCTGCGCCGATTGGCTGGATGTCCGGGATGGGAAGTAGAGGAGAGGGCAATGCCTCGCTATGTGTCAGTGTTGGGGGATTCGATCAGCACGCTTAAGGGCTGGAATCCTGAAGGGTTTGCCGTGTTTTACGAAGACGGACGAGATGAGCTTGCGGGTCTGCAAGGTCCGCAGGATACCTGGTGGGGCAAGGTCATTTCTCACTTGAATGGAACGCTTCTTGTAAACGGTTCATGGTCGGGTTCGATGGTACAGGGGCAGGGATATCCTGCCGCGTGGAGCCCTGAGCGCATCGCTGCTCTTTCTCGTGACGGTATCGTCCCCGATGACATCCTTATTTTCCTGGGAACTAATGATTATGGCTGGGCAACGGCGGCGGCACAGGCATGTGGACGAAGCTCTGCGGCTCCTGCTTGCTTGAATCTGGAAGATTATCCTGAATCTGTTGCTGGTGCTGCCCCTGCTGGCGCGCTCGACGGTTTCAAAGAGGCCTATGCCACGATGTTACATGCGCTACGCGAGGCCTATCCACAGGCACGCGTCTGGTGTCTCACTCTTTTGCCTGGTCGCGTCATGGGTACCTCTCATCCGACCCATGCCTGGAACCTGCGGGGAATCAACATGCGTGCTTACTGCGACGCAATTCTCGAGGTCGCCGAGGCCTGCGGGTGTACGGGCCTCGATGTGGCTGGCTTTGGTTTTGACTATGATGCGCTTGAGGGTACGCACCCCACGGATCTTGGCATGAATCAGATTGCCGACATGGTTGTGGCAGCCATGGAGAAACAGCCTCTTCCCATGCGCCATTTTGCCCCTGATGCCTCGAATCGTTGCGATACTCCTGTCGATTGGCGCTCAAAAGATTTGTGCGGCACCCGCATGTGCGTTGGCTGTCCCTGGGCGAAAGGTACGGGGAATGCCTGGTATACCGTGTGCCTGAACCCCGAGTTTAAGTAATTTTGTTTTTGATGGCCGTTGTTGAGACGCTTAGACGTGCAAATCTTAACGTCAATGTACTTTTTTTCTTTCAAATGAGGTTGTAATCGTTTGCATATATCCAATTCTTGCGTGCATGGATTGCGCAAGGTAGGTAAAATAGGCCAGTCTGTACATTGCGCGGGCGAAGTGTGCCGCGTTTGGTGAGTTTGGAAGGAGGGGAGCCGTGAGCAATTTGCTGCGCTTGATCGGTAGGCGTCTCATCGCACTGCCTATCATGATTCTTGGCGTTACTTTGCTCGTGTTCTTCCTTATGGCTCTGTCGCCGGTCGACCCTGCCTATTCGGCATTGGGTGAGACGGCATCCGCTGCTGAAGTAGCTGCATACCGTGAGGCCCATGGCCTCAACGACCCCATTGTGGTGCAGTACTTCAACTATCTGGGTGGTCTGATTCAGGGCGATTTGGGCAGCTATGGCGCAAACGACTCGATGTCGGTTGGTGCCCAGATTGCAAAGGCCCTGCCCGTCACGCTTCAGCTGACGTTCTTCGGCCTTATCATCGGTGTGATTCTCGCCACTGTTCTCGGCGTTATCTCGGCACTGTACCGTGACCGCTGGCCCGACCAGGTCATTCGTGTCATCAGCATCGTGTGCATCGCCATGCCTTCGTTCTGGCTCGCCGTGCTTCTCATCATGTGGGTCTTTGGCGCACACATCCAGTCGATCCTTCCCGTGTCTGGCGCCCTGCCCGATATGGGAACCGACTTTGCTGGCTGGGCTCGTCGTATGTTCTTGCCCGCTATCGCTCTTGCTGTGCCGCTGACCGGCCAGCTTACCCGTGTCATCCGCACCTCCATGGTTGAGGAGCTTGACAAGGACTACGTGCGCACGGCTATGGGCTTCGGCATCCCGAAGGGCGTCGTCATCGCTCGCAACGTGCTGCGCAATGCCCTCATTACCCCTGTCACCGTTCTCGGCATGCGCATCGGCTACCTCATTGGTGGCGCGGTGGTCATCGAGGTTATCTTTAACCTTCAGGGTATGGGTATGACGATTTACAACGCCATCACCTCGCACTACACCATGCTCGTCATGGGCGTCGTGCTCGTGGTTGCCATCACCTTCATCATCATCAACATCATCGTGGATATGCTCTATATCCTGATTGACCCTCGAATCAGGACGGTGTAACTATGGCCAACGCAGTTCTTCACGAGGGTCTTACCCGCAAGCTCGAGCAGAACGCCGGCAAGGTTCGCTTCCGTCGCTGGAAGAACATGTCGGTCTCAGCTCGCATTGCTTGCATCCTGCTGCTTTTTGTCGTGCTTGTGGCGGTTGTCGCTGTCTTCTGGACGCCCTGCGATCCCTATATGGACGGCATGCTCAACCAGCCGCCGAGTGCCGATCACCCCTTTGGTACCGATAACAAGGGCCGCGACGTTTTGTCGCGCATGATGGTTGGTGCCCGCACCTCGCTCATCATCGGTCTGGGCGCCACCGCGTTCGCCCTTGTCGTGGGCTCTATCATCGGTTCGATTGCCGCCGTGTCGCGCAAGTGGATCTCTGAGGTCATCATGCGCATCATGGACATCATCATGTCCTTCCCCGGCATCGCCCTGGCTGCAACGCTCATCATCGTGTTCGGCCAGAACCTGCCCACGCTTGTTCTTGCCATCGGCTTCCTTTACATCCCGCAGATTGCGCGTATCGTGAGGGCCAACGTGGTGAGCGAGTATGGCCACGACTATGTGCGCGCGGTCGTCGTTTCGGGTGCCCGTGCTCCTTGGATTCTTATCAAGCACGTTATGCGCAACTGCGCCGCTCCCGTCATGGTGTTCACTATCGTGCTTGTTGCTGACGCGATCGTGTTCGAGGCTTCGCTGTCGTTCCTGAACGCTGGCATCCCCGAGCCTGCCGCTACGTGGGGCAACGTGCTTGCTTCTGCCCGTCAGGGTGTCATGCTCGGTTACTGGTGGCCGGCGCTCTTCCCGGGCCTTGCCATCATCATCACCGTGCTTGCCCTGAACATCCTCTCCGAGGGCATCACCGACGCCATGGCTGCCCCCAAGGCTGCCATCAAGCCGAGCGATTCCGACCTCAACTCCGACCGCGAGGCCGACCGTCTCGTGTCCGATCCCAAGCTGGCTTACAAGGCCCAGGCCGCTTCTCTGCAGACCAGGCTTGACCAGCTCAAGACCGTTGAGACGCAGCGCAAGGACCGTTTCGCTGCCCACTACGAGGTGTCCCCGGTGCTCGAGGTCAAGGATCTCTGCATCAAGTTCCCGCGCCACGGCGACGTCAACGTTGTCGACCACGTGAGCTTTGAGGTTCGTCCGCGCCAGACGATGGGCCTTGTGGGCGAGTCGGGCTGCGGCAAATCCATCACGTCGCTCACGATCATGGGTCTGCTCGACAAGAAGGCTCAGATTTCCGGCCAGATTCTCTACAACGGCCAGAACCTGCTCGACCTGAGCGATAAGGACATGAATGCCTTGCGTGGCCATGAGATCGCCATGGTCTATCAGGACGCCCTCTCTTCGCTTAACCCCTCCATGCTCATCCGTGCTCAGATGAAGCAGCTCACTAAGCGCGGCGGCACGCGTACCGCCGAGGAGCTCCTCGAGCTCGTCGGTCTCGACCCCAAGCGTACGCTTGACTCCTACCCGCACGAGCTTTCGGGCGGCCAGCGTCAGCGCGTCCTTATCGCCATGGCTTTGACGCGCGACCCCAAGCTCATCATTGCCGACGAGCCCACCACGGCTCTCGACGTGACGGTGCAGAAGCAGGTTGTCGACCTGCTCAACAAGCTCCAGAAGGAGCTTGGCTTCGCTATGGTGTTCGTAAGCCACGACCTGGCCCTTGTTGCCGAGGTCGCCAACTCCATCACGGTCATGTACGCCGGCCAGGTCGTGGAGCAGGGCTCGGTCAACGACATCCTGACGAACCCGGTGCACGAGTACACTCGCGGTTTGCTTGGTTCGGTGCTTTCCATCGAGGCCGGCGGTTCCGCCAACCTCTCCGGCGCCGATTCCGCAACGCGCCTGCACCAGATTCCTGGATCTGTGCCTTCGCCGAAGGACTTCCCCGAGGGCGATCGCTTCACGCCCCGCTCGAGCCACCCCGACAAGGTGTCGCCCGTCCGTCCTGTGCTCAAGACCATCCCCGGCACGCATCACTGCTATGCAGAGCTGCCGGCAGAAGAGCTTAAGCGCCTTGGCATCGAACCCTATCCGGCAGGAGGTGCCGAGTAATGGCCGAAGAGTTCAAGACTGACCCCAACGAGCCCATCATTAGGCTCGAGGATGTCACCGTCACCTTCAAGACTCGTACTGGTTCGATTCTGCACCCCAACAAGATTCAGGCGCTCAAGGGTGTGTCGCTCTCCCTCATGCCCGGTGAGACCATCGGTCTCGTCGGCGAGTCGGGCTGCGGCAAGTCCACGACCGCCAACGTCATGATCGGTCTGCAGAAGCCCACGACCGGCAAAGTCTACTTCAAGGGCGTCGACGTCACCAACCGTACGGCGGCTGACCGTCGCCGTATCGGCCGCGTCATCTCCGTTGTCTTCCAGGACCCGGCTACCGCTCTGAACGCTCGTATGTCGATTCACGACCAGCTGCTCGATCCGATGCTTGTCCACAAGATCGGTGACAAAGAGTCTCGTGAAAAGCGCGTTTACGAGCTCATCGAGCAGGTTGGTCTGCCGGTGTCGGTCATGGACGCACTGCCTGGCCAGCTCTCCGGCGGCCAGCGCCAGCGTGTTGCCATTGCCCGCGCCCTGTCGCTCCAGCCCGACGCAATCATTGCCGACGAGCCTACGAGCGCCCTTGACGTGTCCGTCCGCGCTCAGATCCTGAACCTTCTCATGGACCTGAAGAAGGACCTCGGTCTGGCCATGGTCTTCATCAGCCATGACATCCAGACGGTGCGTTACATCTCCGACCGCATCATCGTCATGAACGGTGGTAGGCCTGTGGAGGAAGGCACCGCGGAGCAGGTTTTCAACAATCCGCGCGATGAGTACACTAAGCTTCTCCTGGGCGCAGCACCTTCGCTGCTCTACCCAGATCTGGGCAAATAACCGTCCTGTAGCAAGAAACGAAAGAGTAGACAGATGGATCCCAAGTGCATCAAAGGCGTCATTCCTCCCGTAGTCATTCCGCTGACCGCCGAGCGCACGCTTGACCTCAAGTCGTTCAGCCGCAACATCAACCGCATGATTGATGCCGGCGTCGACGGTCTCTTCTTCCTGGGCTCCTCCGGTGAGGTTGCCTTCCTGACCGACGCCCAGCGTCAGCACGTCCTTCAGGAGGCCGTCTCCATCGTGCGCGGCCGCGTGCCCGTCTTGGCCGGCATCATCGACATGGAGACCCTGCGCGTCATCGACCAGGCCAAGCGTGCTGAGGCTATCGGCGTCGACGGTCTCGTCGCCACGGCTCCCTTCTATGCACTGGGCGGCCCGAAGGAGACCGAGCGTCACTTCCGCGCAATCCGCGAGAACACCGAGCTGCCGCTCTTCGCTTACGACCTTCCCGTGTGCGTGCACACCAAGCTCGACCCCACCATGCTTGTCCGCCTCGGCAAGGATGGCGTGCTCCAGGGCGTGAAGGACTCCTCGGGCGACGACGTTTCGTTCCGTTGGCTCGTTCTTGAGAATGAGGACGCTGGTCACCCTCTGCAGCTGCTCACCGGCCACGAGGTCTGCGTCGATGCCGCCTACCTCGCTGGCGCTGATGGCTCCGTGCCTGGCCTTGCCAACGTTGATCCCTACACCTACGTGGAGATGTGGCGTGCTTATCAGGCCGGCGACTGGGCAAAGGTCAAGGAGCTCCAGGACCACGTCGCTCGCCTCATGTTCCTCACTCGCGTCGTCAAGGCCACTGTTGGTTTCGGTGCCGGCGTTGGTGCCTTCAAGACCGCCCTGTGGCAGATGGGCATCTTCGAGACCAACCAGATGCGTGAGCCTGTCCAGCCTCTTGTGGGCGACGACGTTGAGGCCATCGTCAAGGTTCTGAAGACTGCTGGCCTCATCGCTGAGGATCAGCCCGTTCGCGCCTAACTAGCGAAGGAGTGCGGGGAATGACGAACGTATCATCCTCCGCCGCCATGAAGGGGGACGAGACCGCTTGTGCGGGATCGTCCCCCTTTTCTGTGGTGGCTCTCGACATCGGCGGTACCAAGGTCGCCGGTTGCATCGCCGTGTATGAACGTGTTGGCGCTGGCCCCAAAGCAATGCTTAAGAAGAGCATCCCGACTGATGCCGAGCGTGGCGGAGCCGACGTGCTTGCTCGTGTATGCGAGCTTGCCGGTGAGTTGGTTGCCGATGCGCGGATGGCTGATGTGCCCGCCTTGGCAGGCATCGGTGTAAGCTCTGCGGGCAGCATCCGCGAATCCGACGGCCTTGTGGCGTTTGCCAGCGAGATAATGCCCGGGTGGATGGGACAGCCCCTCGGGGCCGCACTGCATGAGTGTTGCGGATTGCCGGTCGCTGTTCTTAACGACGTGCATGCCCATGCTTTGGGCGAGCTGCGCCATGGTGCGGCAAAGGGCGCTCGTGTGGCTCTCATGGTTGCGGCGGGTACCGGTTTGGGTGGCGCTGTCATGATTGACGGCCATCTTCTGGGTGGTGCCCACGGTTGCGCCGGCGCGATTGGTCATGCGCTGCATCCTGCGGCAGTGGGACGTCCGAGCGGCTGGTCGGGTACGGGTCATCTGGAGAGTGTCGTTGCTGGCAGCGGTATTGAGGAGTGTTATCGCGCGCGCGGCGGTGAGGCTATTTCGGGCGGTGAGATTTCACGTCGTGCTAACGACGGCGAGGCTCTGGCTCGTGAGATTATCGAGCAGTCGGGTCGCAGCCTTGGCGAGTCCATTGCTTCATGGGCCGACCTCATCGATCCCGAGGTCGTTGTTTTGGCTGGCTCCGTCTGCAAGGCGGGTCCCATCTGGTACGACGCTCTCCGCAGTGGTTTTGAGGGCTTTGTCCTGCCCGAGATGGCGGATTTGCGCTTTGCCGATGCCGTCTTGGGCGACGACGCCCCGCTTATTGGTGCGGCTGAAAGGCTCGTCGACAAGCTGTCTGTAGCGCAGTAATCTGCCGGCAGCAGGTGCTGATACGTTCAATGTGAGAAAGGTTCCTGTATGAACCCTGTAATTGAATCCATGAAGGGTAAGCTCATCGTGAGCTGCCAGGCATATATGGGCGAGCCCCTACGCCATCCTGAGACCATGGCCCAGATGGCTCGCGCGTGCGAGCTGGGTGGCGCTGCTGCCATCAGGTGCCAGGGACTCTCCGATATCGCCGCTATCAAGGGCCGCGTCGAAGTGCCTGTCATTGGTCTGTGGAAGGAGGGTCACGAGGGCGTGTACATCACCCCGACCCTGCGCCATGCCATGGCTTGTGTGAACGCTGGTTGCGACGTCGTGGCCATCGACGCCACCGACAGGCCCCGTCCTGACGGCAGCACCTTCGAGGAAATCGTTGCCGGCGTTCGCGCCCAGAGCGACGTGATGATCATGGCTGACTGCGCCACCATCGAGGATATCCGTCGTGCCGTTGCCGCTGGCTGCGACCTCGTTTCCACGACGCTTTCCCATGGCGTGGCCGCTATCGACTGCACCATGGCCGACGGCCCCGATTTGCCGCTGCTGCGCAAGGCATGCGAGGAGTTCCCGGGCTTCCCTGTGGTGTGCGAGGGCCGCGTGCACTCTCCTCAGGACGCGAAGGACGCCATCGACGCCGGCGCCTGGGCGGTTGTCGTCGGCACGGCGATTACGCATCCGACGAGTATTACCTCCTGGTTCTGCGCCGCGATGGAGTAGGGTCGCGCGGGGCGGTCTAGACATTGCCCGGTGCTCAAACAGCTTCGCCAAGGGGCTGTAACAAAAGCCCCGCCAACCATTTTTGGAGGCACCCGTCCGATTAT
>CABQHM010000086.1 GCA_902464015.1 uncultured Coriobacteriales bacterium
CCGGACCGGTCCGAACGGGGCGTGAATTCGTTATAGGGGCTTTTGTTACAGCCCCTTTTTTGTTATCGGGATATGGGTCGCCGCCTGCTTTGTCATTTCCCGAAACCCTTCCTGCGAACCTGCAACGTATGCGCAAAGTGTTTCCGCAAAACCCGGGTTCTCCAGCCGCCAAAGACGAATGGGGACAGCCAACGAAGGCGGTGCACTGGAATTGCTTGAGCGCCCTCACTACAAAATGCCCGCTCATAGGCTTGTCAGTATGTAATGCCCAACACATTCAGTGGTTCGTTGCGCATCGGCAGCCAAGAACGCGGCTGGAGAACCCCACTTTTGCGGCACTATCTCTCGATTTCAATGCGCTGAAGTGGCGTCCGTGTCGGATCGCGGTGGAGGGATCCAGTAGACCTCCACCGCGATGACACGTGAGTGTTCAGATTATTTCAGGTGGGGAGGGGGAAACGACAGAAGCCGGGCATGCGCCGTGAGCGGCGCCTCCGAAAGGGTCATGTATACGGTCGAGTTACCCAAAGGGGCGTACAAACACGCGACGCTTCATCAAGAAACGTATACGGGCAAGCTTCTGGAGCCGTGCTGTCCATGCCAAATCCGCTGCTTCGACTGAGAACTACTAGCTAAACGAAAAGAGGCCAGCTTGCGCTGGCCTCTTGAATAATCACTGGAGCGGACTACGGGACTCGAACCCGCGACCCCAACCTTGGCAAGGTTGTGCTCTACCAACTGAGCCAAGTCCGCATGTGCGAGGAGTAACTATACGCGTCATATCTCCTCTTGGCTAGTCAAAACAGGCGATTCATAAACAGCACACATATGGTCAAAATCCGCGCCAAGGCCGCGAAACATATGACATGCGCAGCACGGTTTTGAAACGTGCGTGTGGTAGGCTTTGCGCCATACGCTGGATCGGACGTGCCCGTCGCACAACCTGCAGGGCACACGCTATGAGAAGGGTCGCTCTTATGAAGAGGAATCGTATCCAGGGCATCTCCGCCGCCGTTGCCTCGCTGGCGCTCGCGGGCACCTGCTTTGCCGCTCCTGCTTATGCCGCTTCCAACTCGGTGTTTGGTTCTGGTTTCTCGGGCCAGTCCTCGACCGAGACTCCCATTGCGTCTCCCATTGCCGAGCCCGCTCCGGATACGAGCCAGGCCACCATGCCCGACGATCCCGATGACGTCGACCCGGATTTCCTTGTAGATTCCGATGCGGACTATGCGGCCCTGGTCATGGAGATGCTTGGTCTTGACGACGCCGCGCTCGATCAGATTCTTTCCGGCGACCTTTCCATCGTGACCAACGCTTTGGGCAACGACATCGACGCAGACACTCAGGCTGCCATCGACGAGGCCTCCCAGAGTCTTGCCGAGGTGAACCTTACGACCGCGCAGGTCAAGGAAGCCTTCAACGCCGTGGCGAACGAGGCCGTCAATTCCCTCGCTGACCTGATTGACGCCGCAGATACCTTCCTGACCGAGAACAACTTTATCGTTGAGGATGCCGTGCTCTACAGCGGGGAGCCTTATCTGGCAGACGATCCCACCGCCCAGCAGCTTACCCTCGGCGGTGCCTCGATGCTCATCCCGGGCGACTTCGCGTTTCAGCAGCTGACTCCCGAAGAAATCGCCGCGGCGTTTGAGCTCGACAACGCCGAGGATATCGTGAGCGCCGCCTATATCGCCACCAACGACACGAGCTCTGCCGGTCTTATCTGCGCCCAGCTTACGCCCGATGCTCTGGGCGGCGCTGGGTATGACATAGCGCAGACCATGGCCGACGAGTCCAAGCTCGTCTACCTCGAGACGGAAAGTTCCGTGTTCAGTGCGGGATGCGCGAGTCTCGAAGACGGCACGCCCATCTTCGACCTGGGCTACCTCAAGGCCTCCGAAGAGCGTCCCTGCTTCTACGAGCTCATTATGATGCCCTCCGATGACGGCGGTCTTGTCGTTGTGTTCGCATTGACTGATGAGACGGCCACGCTTGACGACTGCGCGACCTTGTCCGACATCATGACCTCCCTTGCCGGCACGGGTTACGTGGAGGCACGCTAGTCTATGACCCAACCTCGTTTTTCGTACGTGCTGTTCGACTGTGACGGCACGCTGCTCAACACCATCGGCGACCTGGCCTGCGCGGGCAACCTCGTGTGCGAGGCGCACGGCTGGCCCACGCATGACATCGACCCGTTCAAGCGCATGGTGGGCGACGGCCAGCGCGTGCTCGTGAGGCGTTTCGTTCCCGAGGACGTTGCGGCCGACCCCGACGCGCTTGAGGCTGCCTACCAGGAGTTTGTCGAGCTCTACAGCGCCCACAAGGAAGACACGACGGGCCCCTACGAGGGCATCGTCGCCTGCGTGGAGCGCCTGAGGGCCGCTGGCGTGCATGTGGGCGTGCTTACGAACAAGAACCACGAGCAGGCCATCCCGCTTGTCGAGAAGTTCTTTCCGGGCCTTTTCGACGCCGTGCAGGGCAGGCTCGACACGCTGCCCGCCAAACCCGCCGCTCCCATGACGCACGCGCTCATGGAGGCGTTGGGGGCCGACCCCGAGTCGACCCTCATGGTGGGAGACACCTCGGTCGACATCGCGTGCGGCACTAACGCGGGCATCGCTGCCTGCGGCGTTACCTGGGGCTTCCGCCCTCGTACCGAGCTTGTCGAGGCGGGTGCCGACTTCATCGTCGACACGCCGGCCGAATTGGCCCGTCTCATCTTGGGCGAGTAAGGCCGCGCGGCGCATCTGCCGCTTGCATTTCGCTTCTTTTCTGTCGGGGCCCGTTCCGGGATGGTGCGGGTCCCGCTTTGTGTTTAAGTGGGGGTTTCAAAGGGGTCGCGGCGCATCAGGCGTGCCGTGACGCGCGGTACAAGCGGGGTGGTGGACATGGCTCAGGCACAGTTTGACAGGCATCTCAAGCCGGGCGACGCCCGAGCGGCGCTTGACCGCATCGCCTCGTCCCAGGCCTTCCAATCGAGCCGTTTCTCGAGCTCGGTGTACGAAGACGAGCCCATCCTGCGCACAGGGAGCCAGTTTCGCCGCGACACGGAGTCATCGCGGCCCTATCAGCTCATCCATCAGCTTGTCCAACGCGAGGACTTGAGGTACGCCCCCGCGGCGAGGGTGTTCTACGAGCAGGCGCGCGCCCTTGCCGACTTCGACGGCACGGGCGACCCCACGGTGCCTTTCAAGTCGTATTTCCCCACCTACCAGGCTATGAACGACCGTCAGCTCTCGTCGTATCTGGCATGGCGCACCCAGGCCCGCAAGGGCGTCATCGCTGCCTCCACGGCGAGCTATGCGTTCGTCTATATCTACGAGCTGCTCATGGGCGTGGGGGCGCAGGAGGGTCTGCCCGTGCTTGCGGCGCTGACGTCCTTTTGGGTCGCCTGGAAGAAGCAGGCAACGACAGATGCCGGCTTGCTCGACTTCTACCTGCACATCTGGCTGCGCGACTACATCGTGTACCACGGCCTCGACCGATCGCTGCTTGAGCGCGTGAGCGGCCCCGCCTCCCAGCGCGATGTCGTTGACGTGTACGCCGCCGTCCCCGTGCTGCGCGAGGCCGAGGCGCTTGTGCTTGCCGGGGGTTCCCTTGCGGGCGACATGGCGCAGAAAACGTTTGACGCCATGTGCCTGGCGTCGTCGTTTCGCCTCACGGGCTCAAAGTTCTACAAGGACTATCCGGCTGAGACGCAGGCTGTGACCTGCGGTGTCTTTGCGCGCTTGGTTCAGCATTGCGCCCATCGCCGCAAGGTGGGCTATGTCGACGGGCTGTTTGGCGCCGAGCAGCGCCGTGCCCATCCCATGTTTTACGGCGCCGTGTTCTATGCCCCGCAGACCCATCCCGATGCGACGTACCGTGTGAGCGATTCCGAGGCCTACATCTGCCGTGACGGCACTTGGCGACGCAAGGTGCCTTGTGCCGAGGAGACGCGCAGCCGCGACCTGGGGCTTTTGATGCACACGGTGGATCACGAGATGCGTCGCATTTGGGAGTACCCCAAGCAGGTGCGCGCCTACGAGGTGCCTCGCTACCTTGAGGGATTCGTTACCAAGGAGGCCACGGCCGCCCACGAGGCCTGGCTTGCGGCGCAGACCCCCAAGATTCATATCGACCGTTCGCTTCTGCGCGGCATTCGCACGGCCGCCGTCAAGACGCGCGAGTCGCTCCTGGTAGATGAGGAGCGAGCCGAGGAACCCGCGGTGACGGGCGTGGGCGTTGCGCCGACGGTGCCCGCGACTGCGACTGCATCGGCCACGCCGAGCAAGGAAGACGGTCTGCATGCGGTGCCTCAAGCGGGCGGGGTGACCCCGACTCCTGGTTCGGGCGCGGCCTCCATGGCGGGCGTGGCGGCTGGTTCGAGTACAGCCTTCTCGGCAGGCAAGGTACCTGCGGTTCTCGCTTCTAGCATGATTGCCGCATCGGGCACGGAGGCTGCTTCAGGCGTGGCTCTCATGGCGGGTGAGTCGACTATGGCTTCCACTTCGAATGCGGCTTCTGCGCTGGGTGCGGCGCCTGGGTTGAATGGACGCCCTGCAGCGGGCAAGGAAGCCGTGGATTGCGCTGCGTCAGGCACACCTTGTGGTCTTACTGCCTCTGAGCTGGCGTTTCTCCAGGCGCTCCTTGCCGGTGATGTGGCGGGCGCGAAGGCGGCCGTAGGCGTCGGCATGGCGAGCCTCATGGTGGATGCGGTGAACGAGAAGCTCTACGACGAGATCGGCGATGCTGCCATCGAGTTCGACGGCGACACCCCGCAACTTGTGGAAGACTATCGCCCCGATGTGGAGGAGCTTCTCTCGTAACGTCCGCTTGCCTTGCGCGCTGTGTTGACTTGGCCCGTGGGGGCTTTTTGTCCGCTGCACTTGGTATCCTATCTGCGATTGCGCTTATCGGTGGGCTCAGGAGCCTGCCGGCAGAAAGGTTGCCCGATGAACGCCAAAGCAAATGCCTCCAGTGTCGCCGACACCCCCAAGGTGCCCCGTCGCATCGCCTCGGTCATCATCAACTCGCTCAAGGGCGGCGTCGTGCCGCGCGTGGGCTTGCCGTACATCACCGTGGGCCGCCAGGCTGAGATTGAGGCGCTCTTGCACGACCTCGAGCTCGTAGGGGAGGGCGGCGCGTCGTTCCGTTTCCTCGTGGGCCGCTACGGTTCGGGCAAGAGCTTCTTGCTGCAGACCATCCGCAACCACGCCATGGGCAAGGGCTTCGTCGTGGCCGATGCCGACCTGTCTCCCGAGCGCCGCCTGCAGGGCACGAAGGGCCAGGGTCTGGCCACCTACCGCGAGCTTATCAGCAACCTTTCCACCAAGACGCGTCCCGAGGGCGGCGCGCTCACGCTCATTCTCGACCGCTGGATCTCCAACGTGCAGATGGAAGTGGCCGGCGAGGGCGGCTTCGACCTGACAAACCCTGCCGACCCCGCATTTGCCGCTGAGGTCGAGAAGCGCATCTACGTGGTCATTCGCCAGCTGCAGGACATGGTGCACGGATACGACTTCGCGCGCCTGCTCGCCATGTATTTCCGCGCCTACGTGGAGTCCGACGACGAGACGAAGGCCAATGTCGTACGGTGGTTCCGCGGCGAGTACCGCACCCGCGCCGAGGCCAAGGCCGACCTGGGCGTGAACATCGTGATCGGCGACGACGACTGGTACGAATACATCAAGCTGTTTGCGAGCTTCCTCAAGGGCGCGGGCTATGCGGGTCTCGTTGTGCTTGTCGACGAGCTCGTGAACCTGTACAAGATTCCCAACGCCGTTGCGCGCCAGTACAACTACGAGAAGATCCTCACCATGTACAACGACACGCTCCAAGGCCGTGCGAGCTACCTGGGCATCATCATGAGCGGCACTCCCCAGTGTGTGGAGGACCGCCGCCGCGGCCTCTACAGCTACGAGGCGCTGCGCAGCCGTCTGACACAGGGACGCTTTGCGGGCGAGGGTCACGTGGACATGCTTGCCCCCGTCATCCAGCTCCAGCCGTTGACTCCCGAGGAGCTGCTCGTGCTCGTGGAGAAGCTCGCCGACATCCATGCGGGCTTCTTCGGCTACGAGCGCACTCTGTGTGAGGCGGACCTGGTTGCCTTCTTGCAGGTAGAGCTCGCGCGCGTGGGCGCCGACAGCCACATCACCCCGCGCGAGATTATCCGCGACTTCGTGGAGCTGCTCGACATCCTCTATCAGAATCCTGCGCTCACGCTTGAGGAGCTCGTGAACGACCCGGCGTTTTCCCAGCGTCTGGCCACCTTGCCCTGCGAGGAGGACGAGGGCCGCATGCCTGTCGGCGCCGGCGCGGCATCGGCGGCAGGTCTTGGGCGGGCCGGTTCCGGTCGTTGCGCCACGCAGCCGGCCGCCTCGCCGTCTTCCTCCGTCGCGCACAATGCTGCCCCAGGGCTGGGTCATGCATCTGCCACGCAGCCGACATCCTCGCTGTATGACGAGGTAATCCAGCCGGCTGCCTCCGAGACGCCTGGCACCCCGCGTGTGGCGGCCGAGCCGGTCGCGGCACCGCGCACTTTCGCCGAGTTCACCATCTAGGCGGTTCCCTTGAATGTCTTCGACCGCTACGCACCCTTCGTCCAAGATTTCATCTACTCGCATGGTTGGGAGTCGCTGCGCGGCATCCAGGTGGCCGCCGGCGACGCCATCTTCAACACCGACGACAACGTGCTCCTGGCGGCCTCCACAGCCTCGGGCAAGACCGAGGCCGCGTTCTTCCCGATTCTCACGCTCTTCGACGAGAACCCACCTGCGTCGGTGGGCGCCATCTACGTGGGACCGCTCAAGGCGCTCATCAACGACCAGTTCTACCGTCTCAACGACCTGTGTGCCGAGGCGGGTATCCCTGCGTGGCACTGGCACGGCGACGTGAGCGCCTCGCACAAGGCGCGCATGCTCAAGAACCCCTCGGGCATCTTGCAAATTACGCCGGAGTCGCTCGAAGCGCTGCTCATGCACAAGCACTCGGCTGTGGCCAGGTTGTTTTGCGATTTGCGCTTTGTGGTGATTGACGAGGTGCATTCGCTTTTGCGCGGCGATCGCGGAGGACAGACGCTGTGCTGCATCGAGCGCCTCTCGCGCATGGCGGGCGTCAACCCCCGCCGCATAGGTCTGTCGGCCACCATCGGCGACCCTGAGCTCACCGGCGAGATTCTCTCGCGCGGCACAGGGCGGGGCTGCGTCATTCCGCAGGTCAAAGAGCAGGGGCGCACCTGGCGGCTCTCCATGGAGCATTTCTTTGTGAGCGGTCCCCAGGCGGTGCAGCGCGGGCCCCATCCGCGCACACAGGTAAGCGAGCCCGCTGGAGCCGCAGGACCCGCGCTTGAGCCTGCCAGCGACGTGGCGCCCGAGCACGCCGACCCCGGCATCGCCTATATTTTCGAGCACACCAAAGACGCCAAGTGCCTGGTCTTTGTCAACTCGCGCGAGGAGGCCGAGGCTGTCACCACGAGTCTGCGTCAGTACTGTGAGGCCACGGGGCAGCCCGACCGCTTTCTCATCCACCACGGCAACCTCTCCTCGTCGTTGCGTGAAAGCGCCGAGGACGCCATGCGCGACGACGATCGCGTGTTTACGACCGTGACCACGGCAACCCTCGAGCTTGGCATCGACATCGGCAGGCTCGAGCGGGCCTTTCAGATAGACGCGCCGTTCACGGTGAGCAGCTTCCTGCAGCGCATGGGTCGCACCGGCAGGCGTGAGCGGCCTTGCGAGATGTGGTTTGTCATGCGCGAGGAGGAACCCGAGGCCCGCGCCCTTATGCCTGAGTGCATTCCCTGGAAGCTTGTGCAGGGCATCGCCCTTGTGCAGGTGTACCTGGAGGAACGATGGGTCGAGCCGCCACGCACGGGCCGCATGCCCTTCAGCTTGCTCTATCATCAAACCATGGCGACGCTTGCCTCGTGTGGAGAGATGAGCCCCGCCCAGCTTGCCAACCAGGTGCTCAACCTGTCGTGCTTCGACGCCATCTCTCCTGACGACTATCGGGTGCTCCTACGTCATCTTGTTGACATCGACCACATCGAGCGCACCGACGAGGATGGACTCATCGTGGGCCTCGCCGGCGAGCGCGTCACGAGTTCCTATAAGTTCTATGCGACGTTCCAGGACAACGAGGAGTACACCTGCCGCAGTGAGTCCATGGAACTCGGTACCATCGTGCAGCCGCCGCCTGCGGGCGAGAAGATTGCTATCGCCGGCCATGTGTGGATTGTCGAGGAGGTCGACCACAAGCGCCATGTGGTGTACTGCACACAGGTGAAGGGCAAGGTGCCGGCCTACTTTGGCGAGGTTGCGGGCGACATCCACACTCATGTGCTCGAACGTATGCAGCGCGTGCTGGCCGAAGACGCGCAGTACATGTACCTCATGGGCAACGCCCAGGCACGCTTGGAGGAGGCACGCCACGTCGCGCGGGCCTCGGGGCTTGTTGCGGGGCCGGCCTGCCCGGCGGGGGCTTTGCCTGCAGGAGCAGCGCGTCTGCCTCGCCAGGCGGCGCAAGATGCCGTGTGGGGCGAGGATCCAGCTGACTGGCAGGATGCAGGTGTCGCCGATCCTGGGGGCGTGCGTGACAACGAGGCGCTCATGCGCGGCTCCGACGCAGGCGAGTTCCCCTATGCTGCCGCTGCCTCTTTGGCCGAGGGCGATTGGCTTATCAACCTGGGTGGCGACACCTGGGCGCTTTTTCCCTGGTTAGGCACGTATGCGTTCCTGGCGCTCGAGCGTCTCATCAAGATCAAGTGTGCACCTCGCCTGGGCATCAAGGGCATCGATTCGGCCCGACCCTATTACATCCAGTTCCGCATGCCGGCCGAGCGAGACGACTTCCTGCAGGTGGTGCAACAAGAGGCGCTTGCGCTTGCCGACCCCATGGAGCTCGTGTATCCCGAGGAAGTGCCCATCTTCGACAAGTACGACGAGTTCGTGCCCGAATGCCTCGTGCGCAAGGGCTTCGCCTATGGCGTGCTCGACGTCGAGGCCATGCGCACCCGCGTCCTTACCTGGCAATGACACAAGGGGAGGAGTCTACAATGGCACGCCGGCTCTCCTCGTTGCAAATGCAACAGTCCCAGCGGGCAAAGGGGCTATACTGGACTGCATCCGTGTGCTTTGCTAAAGAGAGGATGTTTGCATGAAGAAGGAAACGCTCGTTGCCATCGTCGAGGCACTCAAGGAGGGCAAGACGCCGGTTTTCCCTGCGGAGGACTTCCCCTGCTTCGAGCCGGAGGCCCTTGCGGGCAAGGAGAACGTGACGCCCGTCGTGCTCGATGCCCTCGTCAACGGCATCACTGTGGCCGACGTGCCCGTTTTCGAGCGTGCCATCGCCGCCATGGACGCTGGCGAGCTTGCCTGGATCGGCTTCAAGCTCGTGTTCGACCCCCGGGCCGCTCAGTCCAACGTGGACAACGAGGTCACCAAGAAGTATGGCGAGCAGGGTTCTGCCGACGGTGAGCCGCTTGTCTTCTTCTGCAGCGATGCCAAGGAGGTCGTGGCCAGCCGCGAGTACTCGCCGCGCGACCTGTTCCAGATGAAGGACATCACGCGCGGCCCGGGCATGCACAACGACCAGTTCGCCGGCCTCACCTGGATGAGCGCCCCGCTCTTCGACAAGGTCCACGTGTGGCTGCTCGGCGCTTCCGACGCTGCCGCTGAGACGGCCGCCCTCGCCGAGCACGTGGGCTTCCGCGTGACGGTCGTGGACTACGACCCCGCCTACATCAACGAGGAGCGTTTCCCCACCTCTGAGCGTATCTTGCTCCCTGGCCCCGGCTTTGTCGGCATCGACGACATCGAGTGCGCTCCCGAGGACTATGTGTGCGTCCTTACCCGTGGCCACATGTTCGACCCGCAAGGCTGCGTGTGGGGCACGCGCCAGCACGCGCACTACGTGGGCATGATGGGTTGCAAGGGCAAGAACGACACCGTGCATAACCTCGTGCTGGCCCAGGGCGGCACCGAGCTCGACTGGCAGCGCGTCAAGCGCCCCATCGGCCTCAAGTTTGGCGCCAAGACTCCCGCAGAGCTCGCCATCGCCATCGTCGCCGAGCTCGTGGACGTGCGCTACCAGCAGCGCTACTCTGCCGAGGCCCGCGCCAAGCACGACGCCAGCCTAGGTAGGTAGGGCTCGCCCGAGACGTCCCGCATCGAACCAGCCATGAAAAATCCCCCAGCCCACGCCATGTGGACTGGGGGATTTTCGTAAGCAAGCAATCGCGGCGTTGCGCCGTGCCGTGCTCCTACACCAGCGGGTGGTGGCAGGCGCACATGTGCGGGCCTTCGGGGGTCTGCGCCAGGCAGCGCAGCTTGGGGCTCTCGGTGCGACACAGCTCGTCGGCGTAGGGGCACCTCGGGTGGAAGCGGCAACCGCTGGGCAGGTTGATGGGGGAGGGGAGCTCGCCCAGAACAGCCGCCTTCTTGTCGTCCACCTTGTTCTCCTCCATGGAGGGGGCGGCGGCAAGAAGCACCTTGGTGTAGGGGTGGGCCGGCGCGGTGTAC
>CABQHM010000087.1 GCA_902464015.1 uncultured Coriobacteriales bacterium
CCGGACCGGTCCGAACGGGGCGTGAATTCGTTATAGGGGCTTTTGTTACAGCCCCTTTTTGTGCGCGGCGGAAGACAGCCGGCCTCAAAAAGCGCATCACCCCTGAGGTTGTATTGTCGCCTGAACAGGGCTTTCGCCCCACGGGTTTGATGCGGGCGTTCAGTGTGGCGTGCATTATCGAAATCGTTCACAGCCAAGCGGCGCGCCGCCGCACAGGCTCAAGGCACGTCATAGTTGAAGGGGAGAAGCAATGTCTCGCACAAACACTACTGCATGCACTCGTCGTTCTTTTGTCGCCGGCTCCGCCGCCACGGCCGCCCTGGCCAGCGTCGCACCCGCAGCCGCCATCGCTGAGGAGGCCTCCGAGGAGGCTCCCGCCGCAACGCCTGCCAACCGTTGGCAGTCCGAGGCCGCTGCTGCCTGGCAGACCGCTCCCGAGCCTGTCGCCGAGGACCAGATTACTGACGGAGGCACCTTCGACGTCGTCATCGTCGGTGGTGGCCAGGCGGGTACCTGGACTGCCAAGCATGCCGTCAAGAACGGCTTGACCGCAGCTGTCGTGGAGGCTCAGGAGGAAGAGTCCCACATGTACATCGGCGGTGAGGTCGGCACCATCAACAACCCCTGGGCCCTTGCCCACGGCGCCACCGAGATTGATCCCCAGGACTTCATGCGTGAGGTCTACCGCCGCAACCAGGGCCGCTCCAACCAGCGCATCATCAAGGCCTATGTCGACCATTCCGGCCAGTTCCTGCAGGACGTCATTGAGGAGATGGGCGAGGATTGGATGGACGAGCACGAGCTGCATGTCACGAGCTGCCCGCCCGACGATCGTATCGTCATGGACCCCTCTGGCTACAAGTACTATCTGGGCACCGTCATCTTCCGCGACCCCGACATGGCGCTCTCTGAGTGGAGTTGGAACGAGGTCATGACGAAGATGAAGACCGACTCCCAGGAGGACGGTGCAAAGTGGCTGTTCAACAGCCATGCCGAGTACCTTGAGAAGGATGCCGACGGCCGTGTTGTATCGGTTGTCGTCCTCAATCGCGCTGACGGTACCTACAGCCGCCTCACGGCAACCAAGGGAGTCATCCTCACTGGCGGTGACTTCGCTGGCAACGTCGACATGATGCGCGACATCAACGACGAGTACCGTCACCTGGCTGAGAGCCTGGGCGACATCGAGCTCGCGGCTGCAATCCCCATGTTCCTCGAGCGCGACGGTTCCGCCATCGCCATGGGTGTCTGGGCCGGCGGCCACATCGAGGTCGGCCCGCACGCCGGCATGAACACCGGCCAGGCCGGCCCCGAGGCTCCCTGGGGTCCTGGCTACGTCATGCTCAACCAGCTCGGCAAGCGCTTCTGCGATGAGTGCGCCGGTGGCGCCGAGGGTTCGGCCTACATGGTTCCCCGCCAGCCCAAGGGCTCGGTCGTGGCCATCGCCGACGCCAACTGGCAGGATCTCGTGTACTCCATGCCCCCCTGCCACGAGGCAGTGGACTATGCTCGTTCCAAGGGCTGGCCTGCCACCGTTGAGAGCATGGAGGCCGTGAAGCCTGGCGACGAGCCCACTACCGCCATCGCCTACTCCAGCCAGCCCGACGTGTACTGCGCTGAGACGCTCGAGGATCTTGTGCGTATCGTTGGTTGCTGGAACGAGGATGAGCAGGCTGCGGCTCTCGCCGAGCTCAAGCGCTATCAGGAGATGGCCGCCGCCGGCCAGGACGACGATTTCGCCAAGGACCCCCGCATACTTGCCGTCTCCAAGCTCGACACGCCTCCCTTCTACGCCGTCGTGGGCTCAACCACGGCCATGAACCCCGGCCTGTGCCAGACCTGCGGTCTTGACATCGACGACGAGCACCATGTCCTCGACTTCGACCTGCGTCCCATCCCCGGCCTCTTTGCCGCTGGCAACAACGCCGGCAACCGTTTCTGCGTGCAGTATGCAACGCCGCTTTCGGGCATGAGCTTGGGCTTTTGCCTCACCGAGGGCCGTCTGCTCGCCGAGGGCCTTGCCGACGGCTCGATTGCCTAAACAAGGGCATCCTCGCTCCAATCAACTACTGACCCGCTTGGGCCGGTCTGTGCAGAAGCGTGCAGGCCGGCCCTTTTCGTCACAGCCGTATTGTGCTTGCTGAAGAGGGCGGCCTCATGCTTTGCGCGAAAGGGCGCCCTCTGTGACCATTTGCGCTATCCTTATCCTGATCGAGGAAAAGGGGGCCCTGTGGTTGGCAATTCCATATGCGGGGGAAAGCCTCGCCCTGCCTTGTTTCCAAGGCCGTTCTATCGTTTTGTGGGGTTTGCCTTCATTCAGGCATGGCTCGTGGGGGCTTGTCTGGGTAGGGCCATGTGCCCTACGCCTGGGCCCTTGGTGGCGCTGATGACCGATGCCGCCCTTCCCACATGCGCCGGTCTTGCCGCCTCCTCGGCCGTCGTGCTTGCCTGCACGTTGCGCATCGTCCCCCTTTGCCGCAAACGTGTTGCGTGCATGCTTGCCGCCTTGGCATGCTGTCTGTGCTCGGTGGTCATGACCTGTTCCTTGTATGGCATATTGCCGGCCGGTGCCTTTATTCCTGCTGCTTTTTTCGCGGGGGCCGCGGCTGGTGTGCAGGTTTTGGCATGGCAGGAGTTTTTTTCGACGCAGGGCGCGCGTTGCGCCATCACGGGCATGGCCGTCTCATCCGGCATGGGTGCCGCCCTCTTCCTTGTTTGCGAGTTTCTGCCACAGCCCTTTGGCGCCGCGCTGTTTGTATCCCTGCCGATCCTGGGGGAGTTGACCCGCCGTCCGCCTGCCGGCACGCGATTCTTTTGCACGACGAGCGAGCCGATAAGCACCCGCCAATTGTTTTCCAACATGCTGCGCGACTATTCGCCCAGGATGTATGTGCTGTGCGTTCTCGTGACGCTGGCCTTTAGCTGCGGTTGCACGCTGACCTCGCCGGATTTGGTGATTCTTGCCGGGCCGGGAGGGGCGTTATTCGTTGCCCTTGGGGGACTTGTCATGTGCGCGTGCGGCGCTGCGGTGCTTCTCGCGACCCCCCAGCGTCTCATGCGCCTCTTTTATGTCGCGCTTCCGCTGCTTATGCTCGATGCGGTGTTGCTTGGCTGGGGCTTCCCAGGGATGGGCACGGTTGAGCTTTTGGCGGGTGCTGCGGGTGTTTCGCTTGCATATTGCCTGGTGTGGGCTCTGATGGTGAGTGTCGCTCAAAGCAAGCGCCTGGCAACCCTGGGTCTCGTGGCCTCCTTGCACACGTCGTGCTTTCTGGGTGTCGTGCTGGGGCAGCTTGCGGTGGGTGCTTTGGGGGCCGATGCCGCACGCGGTTCAATCATCATGCTGGCCTGCCTGGGTGCGGCTGCGCTGCTTTTTGCGGGCTTCAACGGCAAGGTCACGGTGAGCGAGGAGATGTTCTCGGCTCCTCAGGGCGACCAGCTTGAGCGCGCCGTGTGCGACCTTGCGCAAGAGTGCGGCCTCACGCCTCGCGAGCTCGAGGTCCTTCAGGCATGGGCGACGGGGCACAACGCGGCGTATATCGAGCAGAATTTGGGAATCTCACGCAACACGGTGAAGACTCACCTCAACCACATCTATCAAAAGACCGGCACCGCGGGCAGGGAAGAGCTGTTGGGCCTTCTGGACCGCCGCAAGGCCTCAATAAAGTAGCGCGATCACAGCGTGCGTCAAGGCCGTATGCGGGGCGTGGTGTGCCGCTCGCCGCTCGCGGTGAGTACGTTTGCTGTTCGTTTTAAACCGATGGCGTGGGTTTGGAAACATTTCTGTAACGAGAGAGTCAAGATGAGGTACTCTTTTCGCTTAACTGCGCTCCAATAGCGTATGAAATCCAAGGGAATGTTCTGCCAAAAGGAAAGGCGATACCTGCGATGTCCCAGACGACCGGTACGGCAAGCGCACCCAAGACCGTTTGCGCCGACACGGCTTTCATGACCAAGCTTGGCCTTGAGGGGGCGGAACCTGCGCTCGTGCATGTGGACATGGCTTGCGCCAACCTCATCGAGGCATCTGTCGAGCGCCACGAGGGAACCCTTACGAATACTGGCTCGCTTGCGGTGACTACGGGCGAGTACACGGGCCGCGCCCCGCAGAATCGCTTTATCGTCGACACGCCCAACGTGCACGACCGTATCGCGTGGGGCAAGGTCAACGCCCCTATGGCACCCGAGAACTTCGATCGCATCTACGAGGGCGTTCGCGCCTATCTCGCTCAGCGTGACACCTACGTTGTGCGCGGTATGGCCGGCGCCGACCGCGCCCATTCGCGCAATTTCGCCGTGGTGTGCGAGAAGCCCCACCAGGCGCTTTTTGCCCGCCAGATGCTCGTGAGGCCTGCGGCTGAGGAGCTTGAGTCCTACGAGCCCGACTTCGTGGTGCTTGCGGCTCCCGACTACCGCTGCAACTCTGAGACCGACGGCACTGCCACTGAGTCGGTCGTGGCCATTAACTTCGAGCGCCACATCATCATCGTTGCCGGCACCGGCTACTCCGGCGAGATCAAGAAGTCCATCTTCTCCACGATGAACTACCTGCTCCCCGTTGAGGACAACGTGCTGTCCATGCACTGCTCCTCCAACGTCGACCCGCAGACGGGTCGCACCGCGGTCTTCTTCGGCCTGTCGGGCACCGGCAAGACCACCCTTTCGGCCGACCCCACCCGCAGGCTCATCGGTGACGACGAGCACGGTTGGTCCGATGAGCATGTCTTCAACATCGAGGGCGGTTGTTACGCCAAGTGCATCGACCTCACCGAAGAGGGCGAGCCTGACATCTACCATGCCATCCGCTTCGGTTCGGTCACCGAGAACGTCATCATTTCGGCCAAGACCTGCGAGCCCGATTACTCCGACACGCGCATCACGGAGAACACGCGCGTCGCGTACCCTGTCGAGCACATCGACAACGCCGTGCTCGAGGGCGTCGGCACCACGCCCAGCGTCGTCGTCTTCCTCACGGCTGACGCCTTTGGCGTGCTGCCTCCCATCTCGCGCCTCTCTGAGGAAGCTGCCATGTATCACTTCATGACGGGCTTCACCTCCAAGGTCGCCGGCACTGAGCAGGGCATCAAGGAGCCGGTTCCCACGTTCTCCGCGCTTTTCGGCGAGCCCTTCATGCCGCTCGACCCGCTTGAGTACGCCGAGATGCTCAAGGAGCGCATTGAGCGCGATCATGCCCGTGTCTATCTGGTCAACACCGGTTGGACTGGCGGCGGCTACGGCGTGGGCCACCGCATGAAGCTCTCTGCCACCCGCGCTATGGTGCGCGCGGCTTTGTCCGGCGAGCTTGACGAGCAGCCCTTCAGCCATGACGAGCGTTTCGGCGTCGACGTACCCCTGAGCTGCCCTGGCGTGGACGCCGCGCTTCTCGATGCTCGTGGCACCTGGGTCGATGGTGCGCAGTACGACATCGCTGCCGACCATCTCGCCGACATGTTCCAGAAGAACTTCGCCGCCCGTTATCCCCATGCGCCCGAGGCTGTGCGTCAGGCCGGCCCCAAGCCTCTCTCGGCAGACGTTAAGGAGGCTGACATAGTCAGTTCCGAGCCTATGTGCGACGTTAATTCTTCTGCTGGCGTCCGTCTGGACAGCCCGGCAATCTAGTGCGTCAGTCCAGCCTTTAGCTTGTTACGTGCCGACCGCTTGCGTCCTTCACGTGAAGTGACGCGGCGGTCGGCTTTTGTGTTCTACAATCCTTCCGATCTTTCAGAGGGGCTTGGCGCGTCATGCGCCCAGGCAAGCCCTACGGTGTGGGCGTTTGCCCCCTTACCCCATGCCGTTTTTGAGTGAGGGGCGCGAAAGTCGAGGTCTTCGGTGTCTGGCGCACAATCCCTGTCTGTAGCCCGCACACGTGTGTGCGTTGCCCTTCTTGTTGTTTTGGGCTTCACCTTGGGATGCTCTGAGTTCGTCATCATCGGCATCACGCCGCAGATTGCCGCAGACTATGGTGTGGGCCTGTCTCAGGTGGGCATGCTCATCAGCGTCTTTGCTGTCACGTATGCGTTTGTGACGCCAACGCTGGCCCTCACCACCGGGCGCTTCAAGCGATTCCATCTGCTCATCGCATACTGCATCATCTTTTGTTTGGGCAACCTACTGTCGCTCATTGCCCCCAACTTCGAGGTCCTGCTCATCTCGCGTATCTTGATCGGCTCGGTTTCGGGAGCGCTCCTTGCCGTTGGCGTGACGTTCATTCCTGAGCTTCTGGGCCCCAGCAAGGTTTCCATGGCCATCTCGGTCATCTACGCGGCGTTCTCGGTTGCCATGGTCATTGCGACTTCGGCGGGCAAGATGATTGCCGACACGTGGAACTGGCACGTCGATATGGCGATTGTCTTGGTGCTGTGCGTCGTGGTGTGCGCGGTGATGATTGCCCTGATGCCCCGGGAGGGCGCCACCGACGTTCCTGCGACGTTCCGCGAGCAGGCCGTCCTGCTCAAGCAGCCGTGCGTGCTTGTGGGCATGGCCGTCTTCATGTTCGCTGTGGGCGCCATCTACGTCTTCTACGGCTATGTGACGCCTTATTTCATCGATGTGCTGGGCATGGGCAATGTTGAGGCGAGTATGGCACTCATGGCCTATGGTGCCGTCACCTTCTTCTCAAACCTGCTGTCAGGCTGGGTTGATTCCAAGTTCGGCGTCAAGGCGCTTATCCCGCTCTTTATCGTTGATGCGGCGGTGCTGCTGGGCCTGTATTTCGCGACTCCCAAGATGCCGGAGAGCCTCATTCTGATCTTTGTCATTGGTTTGCTCATGTATGTGCAGTCGGTGCCGTGCATCTCCATGTTCATGCACACTGCGAACTCCAAGTGCCCCAAGGCGCTTACCCTTGCCAGCTCGCTGGAGCCCGTGTCGTTTAACGTCGGCATCGCGTTTGGTACTGCTGTGGGCGGTCTTGTGGTCGAGGGTCCCGGTATGCATTGCGCAGGTCTCGTGGGGTCGGGCCTTTCGCTCATTGGCCTGGCGCTGGCGTTTGTGATGCTGCGGCTGGTCAAGTGCAGCCGTTAGGCGTGGGTGCGAAAGGGAAAAACATGACAAGAGACTCTGGTTTGCAGTCAGGTGACATGCTCAAACCAGGGTCTCTTTCTATTGTGAGCGAATGTGACATAGCTGCTAACGCTCTGCTTAAACGTTATGGTTTTAGTGATTGCACCATTGAGCAAATCTGTTATTCGGAGAATCATACATATCGCGTTAACAGGCAAAACGAAGAGCCGGTCGCAACGTTGCGCATTTGTCGCCCAGGATACCGCAGTCTTAAGGAGCTGCAGGCGGAAATCGATTGGCTGTCTACAATTGACCGTGTAGTTGAGCTTGATGGTTTTGAGATCATCAAGCCTCTTCCCGCGCTTGATGGTTCGTGCGTGCAAGTTGTGGTGCTGCCCTCCGGAGCGGTTCTGCACGGCGTTGCCTTTGCATATATGAGTGGCTCCGCTCCTGACGAACGGGATGAGGCGGCGATGCACGGCCTCTTTCGGCACCTTGGCACTCTTGCCGCGACGCTGCATGGTCACTCGCGCGATGTGCCGGATGCGTGTCGTCCTGTCTGGGACTGTGCGACCATGGTGGGGCCCGATGCACCCTGGGGCGATTGGCGCATGCTTTCTTGCTTTGCCTCTCACGAGAGGTCCCTTCTTGAACGGGCAGAATCACAGGCGCGTGCGTCCATGACCGCGTATGGCCGGCCCCAGGGGCGCTTTGGCCTCATTCACGCCGACATGCGTCTGGCGAATATCCTCTTAGAGGGGGATACCCTCAAGCTTCTTGACTTTGACGACTGCGCCTTCAGCTGGCATCTCTTTGACCTCGCCGCATCCCTCAGCTTTATCGAGGCGCGTCCAGATGTGGCAGACCTTGTCGCTTGTTGGGTTGAGGGATACGGTGCGGCTCCTGACTCGCAGCCTCTCGCTCCGGCCGACTTCGCTGTTATTCCCTCGCTCATTATGTTGCGCCGTCTTCAGCTCACCGCATGGCTTGCCACCAGGCATGATTCCGACCCGGTCGAGGGCTTCTCCCATGAATGGGCGAAAGGCACCGTCGCCGTTGCTCGGCGATACATGGAAGGGTGCCTTTGCCTGGTGACAGGGGTCTGATCTGCGGCAGCATGCGTGTGTGTTTCGCGACTGGGGTGCCGTTCGGCCGAAGACGGGCGGTGCACATGCTTGTCCAGAAACGCCATACGCTACTCTATCGGGGCTTCAGTTTTTATTCGGCCCAGTCGCCGTATGGCGGCCGAGATGGTAAGGAGCCACGCAATGCTTGACGCCAAAGACCTTGTCATACCGGACCCCAATTGCCTGTCTGCCACCGCCATGGAGCAGAAGGCGGAGACTGTGGGCGTGGGCAAGGCCACAAATGAACCGGGCCGCGTTTTCATGCTTGCCATTATGGCTGGTATGCAGATCGGCATGGGCGCGCTGCTCATGACGATTGTCAAAAGCGACGTCGCCCTTTCTTTCGGTTTGTCGCAGCTGCTCGGCGGCATTGCTTTCTCCCTGGGCCTCATTTGCGTGGTTGTGGCCGGGGCGGAGCTTTTCACCGGCAACAGCCTTATGGTGATGGGCGCGCTTTCCAAGCGTCTCACCTGGGGTGCCCTGGCTAAGAACTGGGTCATCGTGTGGCTTGGCAACCTTGCGGGTTCTCTCGTCTTGGTTGGCATCATTTTTGCGTGCGGTACCTGGGCCATGAATTCGGGTGCCGTGGGCGACGCCATGGTTTCCGTGGCCGCCTCCAAGGCGGGGCTTCCTTGGCTCACGGTCTTTTTCCGTGCCATCATGTGCAACATACTCGTGTGCCTGGGCGTGTGGATGGGCTTTGCGGGTAAGAGCGTCATCGATAAGATCTTTACCTGCATCTTCCCGGTCATGGCATTCGTGGCTTGCGGCTTTGAGCACTGTGTGGCCAACATGTTCTTCCTGCCGATAGGCACACTGGCCTATGCCAACGGATACGGCTCCTCGGTTGCCGCCGCTGCTGACGTGCTCAACCTCTCGGGCATCGTGTATAACATCTCCGCTGCCACCTTGGGCAATATTATGGGCGGCGCGGTGTTCGTGGGTCTCGTGTACTGGTTCGCCTATCGCAAGAAGGCCGAAAAGTAGGGCTTTGGGCTCGCTTGTGTAACGTTTTCTATTGTATTGACTCGGCATGGGCCGCCGCACACGACTGACATGCGGCGGCCCTTCTTCTCGTGCTTGGCAGGGATGCGCCCCGTTTGAAGGCGTAGCGAAAGGTCAGGTTGAGGGCCGTGCAGATTCGATTCATTGTCACGTTCTACAACAACACGGGTGCCATGGCGTTCAAAAAGGCATGGAGGAGCGCGGGGTGGCAGGGGAGCTCATCCCCATTCCCAAGCAACTTGAGGCAGGTTGCGGCCTGGTGTGGTCTGCCCCGCTCACGGCGCGCGTCGCGCTCATGCGCTTGCTCGACGACCCCTCGATCGTGTGGTGCGAGCGTACCATATTGGAGCTTGAGGGACTGTAGGGGCAACCAGGCCCGTCGACTACATCTGCTGGTTGAGCACGCGGCCCAGCAAGGGTTTCTCAAAGCTTGCGATGTTCTCGCCGCGCACGATGGAACGAGCGGCGCTCAGGCAGTCGAGATAGTCGAGGATGGTGGTGCCAAAGAGCCTGTTTGCACAGCGCACCACGTCCTCGTCGACGACAAATACGTCGTCGAGCAGCATGTTGAGCACGTATGCGATTTGCGAACGCGGCACGCGGTACACGTCGCGCAGCGTGATGGCGGTGCGCGCAATGTACTCGGGGTAGGTGTAGGCCTGGCCTTGCGCTATGAGAGCGCTTGCCACCTCGAACATCTCTTTTTCATCCTGCAACACATAGCGCAGCAGGTAGGTCTCATCTATTAGCGTCTTCATATTTCTTGCTCAGCGACTTGATTCAAGCCTTGTGTTCGGCTTCGCGCATCTTTTTGTCGGCGTAGATGTGCAGGGCCCCCGCGGCTTGCATCTTCCCTTTGGTCAGGCCCGAGACGGGTCGAAATGGCAGCGTGTTGAGCTTAATGCTCTCATGGATGAACATGCGCACCGCTTCGGACAGGCTTGTGCCCATATCGGCATATATTGCCTCGGCAGCTTCCTTGTCATCGGCGCTCACGCGCACATGAACGATGCCGTCCTTTTTTTGCTGTGCCATGCCCCTCCTCTCTCAGACTTGGCTGATTATACCGCGCAAGGGTCGAAAAACCCTGCATGTTTGCGTTTTAAGGCAACGCTGAACAAATGACCCTGGCTGCCCGGCCCCTCCCGATTTCGGCCTTCG
>CABQHM010000088.1 GCA_902464015.1 uncultured Coriobacteriales bacterium
GGCGAATGGGGGGCGCGGCGGGAGGGCCCCAGGCAAGGAGGATGCGCCGTCTCTCGCAATTAACATACATTTCAGAATTTTTAAAATCGCGCCAACTGGGGTTTTGATGATTTAACATACATTTCAACCACTGAAATGTATGTTAAATTTCGACCTGCGAAAGAAAACGGGGGCGGCAAGGCCGATTTGCCCTGCCGCCCCCGTGTAAAGTCCGATTGAAAGCGGAATAGAACGCGCGCCCTATTCCGCATACAGGCAAGCATCCAGCAAGAGAACGCAAGCCCGGCGAGCGCATCCCCTACCCCTGCACGCCCTTGGCGGCCCGCACATGGGGGCGCTTGCCGCGCGGGCACAGCGAAAGCGCGACGAGGCCGAGCAGCGCAGCTACGCCAACAAGTGCGGACACGCCCACGGGCACCCAGGCGTCACTCACCACGACGGCCACACGCTGCTCGATGGATTGCGCGAACAAACCCCCGAACCCTACGCCACTTCGGCCATGAACTCCTCTTCTACCTGGAGGAAGCCGGCGGTAAGACGGGCAAGACCCAGGTAGAGGTCGGTTTTGGCGAAGATGCCCATGTCGCGCGTGAACGTGGGGAGCCACTTGCGCAGGTGGTCGTCGAGGAAAGCATGCTGCACCTGGAGCAGACGCGCGGCCTCGGCCTCGTCGCCCTCGTGCAGGGCTTTGGCCGCACGCTCGGCGAGCGTCTTCATGAACTCGAGCTCGAGCGCCACATGGTCCTCGCCGTCTTTCCATTCGTCAGACTTGTCGACGCCCTCGGCACGGTAGAGCGCCAGGACCTCGTCGCGGGCACCCTGCATCATCAGGCGCTTTGCGCTCGTGTAGACGCTCTCAAAGGGGTAGGCGGCCGCATGGCCGTCGATGCCGTGGCCGATGAAGGCACGCACGTAGTCCACCGCAAGCTCGGTGAGCGTGCCGGCATCCGTGCGGCCCAGGTAGCCCGCAAGCAGACGATAGCCCTCATCCATGGCGTCGTTGCCCGTAGAGGCCGGGAACCTCATAGCGCGCAGCTGGTCGAGGAAGACCGGGTCGACCTCCACGCGATACAGGCGCGACAGCAGGCCATACATCCAAGCACGCTGCTCATGGGCGCGGGCAAGGTCCTCGCGCTCTTCGTTGGTCATGCTGGCAGCTCCGGCTTCCGTCGCGTCAAGGCCAGTAGCCCCAACTTCCGTCGCGTCAATACCCGCCGCAGCAGATTCCGCACCCGCGCTGCAACCACAATCGCCTGCGATAACTGCTGCCTGCTCGTCACAATCTCCGGCGTCGCACACAGTCCCAGTCTTTTCCTCAGCCATAACTCTTCCCCCAAACTTATTCGCGGCTCACGCGCGAGCCACTCCCATACCGGTCATTCGCCCGCACCGCAGGCGGTTTACATGTCGCAGCCAAGCGTGCGGCATACTGAAGTCATTGCGTCAAAGCCACCCTTACGCCCTGCTGTCCAGATACTGCACGGCACGCTTGCCAAACTCGGTGATGCCCCACGCCTTGCCCGTCCACTCGATAAGGTCGCGCTCAGCCATCTTTTCGTAGAAATACGACGCGTACAGGCGCGGCTCCTGCAGTTCGGGCTGGTCGTCCACCGCGTCGCCAAGCTCTTTGGCGCTGGCGCCGCCCTCGTTGGAGCAGCAGTCCAAAAGCATGCGGTAGATGTTGTCCAGGCCCGCATCCTCGTCGAGAATCTCCTGGAAGCGGCCCATGTCCTGCTCGCGGTCAAGAAACGCAAGGCCGGCCTGCGTGGTCTTCAGGCGCACCGCCGCAGCCCCGGACTCGCCCTCCTCGCCGCCAGCCGCAGGCTCTTCGGCTCGACCGGCAGGCTCCAGGTACTGCACGCCGCCGATCTCCACCACGCGCACATCTTCCCGCTCGGGCTCGATGCGCTCGAGCGCGCCCGCCTCAACGAGATGAGTGCAAAGAACGTCCGCCCCGTAGATGCAGAACTCGAGCTCCCTCATGCGCGCGACCTCGCCCGTGACCTCGCTTTCTGTGCGCTCCTCGCGGCAGAACTCGAGGATGCCGTTCAAAAAGCGGCGCGAGCTATGCAGGCGCGTGAACAGGGCTTCCGTGCGCTCCTCGGCACTTGCGCCCTCGGTTACCGGCGCATCATTGAGCAGGGCGCTTGGGTCCTGCGTCGCCGGTTGATACGAACGCCCGATCGGCTCCCTGCCCGTCTCGGGCGCCTTTTCCTCATCCATGGTCATCTCTCCCCTTTGTCTTTCTCGCTGTGCGCTGCGGTGGGCCCGCCCGAAGTTCGGGGTGGACGGGCGAGCCCATCGCGGCACGCCGCCAGCAGGGAGGGGCGCCTTGCGGCAACCCCTCCCCGCTACTTACTTACTGGGAAACGCTAGTCCTGCCAGGTGTGATTGCGCAGGATGTAGACGAACGACGGGCCGTTGCCCGAGTCGGCCAGATGATGGATGTCGGCCTCCTCGTAGGGCTGCACGTACTCGCCAAGCTTCTTGCCCAGGGGGCCGTCGAAGTTCTCGATGCCCTCGTCAAGGTCGCCGAACCACTTGGCCATGCCCACGCAGTTGAGCACGCACTGGGGCAGCTCGCCCTCTTCGATGCGCTCGGCGCACAGGTTGCACTTCTCGACGACGTTCTTCTCGACGTTGAGATAGCGCACGCCATAGGGGCACGCGGAGACGCAGGCCTGGCAGCCGATGCACTGGTCGCGGTCGATCTGCACGGTGCCGTTCTCCGCCTTGACCGAAGCGCCGGTGGGGCACACCGTGACGCACTCGGGGTTGTCGCAGTGCTGGCACTGCATGGGCAGGTAGTAGAAGTCGTGGCTGGGGGCGCCGTTGTCTTCCTCAAGCTTGTCGGACTGCTTGCGGTCCACCCACGTCCAGAAGTAGCCGATGCCCACGTCGTTCTGCTCCTTGCAGGCGGCGTTGCAGGCCTTGCAGTTCATGCAGCGGTTCAGGTCGATCGCCAAGGTGAGGCGTGCCATTACTCATCCCTTCCTTCGTACACAGGAGCCCAAGCCTTCAGGCGCGGGTCGGTCGCATCGGTGATGATGGGCGTGCCGTCGTCGTCGCAGGGCACGGGGTTGCCGAACGGGGAGTTTTCAGCCGTGGCCTTGTACACCTTGACCGGGTAGCCGCGGACAACGGAGGAGCCGCAGTACGGGTCGGAGATGTCGTTGTTCACGAGCTGGTTCACCGCGGAGAGACGCCAGCCATGCTCAGGCGCGGACAACTCGGGGTACCACCAGGAGTGCTCGCAGTTGATGGTGCCCTTCTTGACGCCGGGGAAGATGTCGGCCGTCTGGCGGATCTTGCCGTGCGGGTTCTCGATCCAGCACCAGTCGCCCTGCTCGATGCCGAGCTCAGCGGCATCCTCGGGGTTGATTTCCATCTTGGGCACGGGCCAAACCTCGCGGCACCAGGGAAGCTGGCGATGCTCAGAATGGAAGTACACCGGGATGCGGCGGCCGGTGAGGCACTCGAGCGGGTACTCTTCCCAAAGCTCGGGGTTCATGGCCTTGGTGTCGGGGTTGGGCTCGTAGTCGGGCAGAGCCGCGGCCGCGCCGTGAGCCGTCTCCATGATGGTGGACCAGATCTCCTGCTTCTGCGTGGGCGTGTTGAAGCCGGGGACGACGGTCTGAGCCGAGGGAACCTGGGTGTAGTCCTTCTTGAGGAAGCCGGTCATGAAGCGACGGTAGGTGCCCCAGTCATCGGGATGGATCTTCTTGACGTCCCACCAGCCGTTGTCCTGGAACTGCTGGACAAAGTCCTGCCAAGAGGGAGCGACCTCGCGCACGACGTAGTCGAGCTGCTCCTCCATGGTGGGATAGGGGTTCTCGGCGTCCCAACCCCACTGGATGCCGGCGCGCTGGTACAGCATCTCGGCGATGGTGGGGTCGTACTGGGACTCGGCGAGAGGCTCGACCACGGGCACGCAGGCACCGAGGGCGCCGGAAGCACCCTGGGACTGACGGGGCAGCGGCACCTCGAGCCAGTGGCGGGCAGGCAGGATGATGTCGGACAGCTCGCTGGTGGGGTGATGCCACAGGTCGATGTCGAAGAAGAAGTCGAGCTGCTTCAGGCAATCCCACATGAGCGTGGAGTTGGCCATGCTCATGAAGTCGCCCGCGCCGCACATGGCGCCCTTGAGCGGGTAGGGCTTGCCGGTGGCACCGGCCTCGGCAATCGAGTTGGAGTTGGCCCACATGCCCCACCAGTTGAGCAGCGGGTGCGTGTCGGCGCCGAGGCGCTTCGTGCCGTCGCAGGAGCGGTCGGCGTTGGGGTCGTAGGGAGCCAGGCCGAAGTTGCCCATATAGTTCATGTCGAGCTTGGTGGAGCCGCGCTGGCCGCCGGGGGTGTCGGTGTTGCCGGTGATGGCGGTCAGAATCTCGATGGCGCGGCAGTTCTGCACGCCATTGCCGTGGTGCTCAACGCCGAGCTGGTACATGATGCCGCCGTTGCCCCAGCGCTCGTCGACGCGCGTGGCGTAGACCAGGGCGGCCTTCTCGATATCGGCAGCGGGAACGCCCGTGATGCCCTCGGCGATCTCGGGGGCGTACTCGTCGCAGCGCTCGGCGAACTTCTGCCACACAGGGATGGCGGTGTGGGTGGAGCCGTCCTTGAACGTCACCTCGAACTCGCCGTAGACCGCGGGGTCGATGGACTCGAAGTCGTCGAGGTTCGGCACAAAGCCCTGTGAGAACTCGGACTTCACGGTGTCGGCCTCGGTGCCCTCGAAGTTCCTGCGCGACCACTCGTCCTGAGGGCCGTCGCCGTCATAGCGCTTCCACGGCTTCTCGCCTTCCCACATGTTGCATTCCTCGTCGGTGACGGGATCCCACTCGGGATCGGCGAGGCGACGGTCGGCGCTGGCGTTGAACCACTTGAGGGACTCGGTGGCCTGGTCCCACACCATGTACTTGTAGGGGCTGCCGTCTTCCTCGAGGTCGGCCTGGGTGAGAAGCGTGGTCTTGATGTTCGTGGGGCCGTGCCAGATGTGGGGCAGCTCGGGGCCCGAGGGCTCCTTGTCCTCGACAACCAGGAAGCACGCGTTGGTCCAGCGCTTCACAAACTGCCAGTCGACCAGGTCGTTCTTGATGACGACGTCGCACATGGAAAGAGCCAGCGGCGTGTCGGTGCCGCCCTTGAGCGCCAGGTGGATGTCGGACTCCTTGCCCAGGTTCGTGGTGCGGGGGTCGACGGAGATGAACGTGGGGGCATTGAGCGCCTCATCGACAACGGAGCGGCCGGCCTCGTCGTAGTTGGAGCACTCGGGACCAGACGCCCAGATGGTGAACACCGGGGGACGGTCGACCGTTGCCGACCAGCTGAAGTTCCAGTCGGAGGTCAGGGCCGAGGCGAAGTGACGCGGGCCCTTGCACACCTGGTAGGCGCCGAAGCTGTTGGGCGAATGGAACCAGGCGCCGAAGGTACCCTGGTTGCAATACATGCGGCCCGTGCCGGCCATGTCGAACAGAGCCTCCGAGCCATACTTGGCGCGGACGGCCTCGATGCCCTCATAGATGGTGTCGATGGCCTCGTCCCAAGAAATGCGCACCCAGCCGGGGTCCTCGCCCTTGGGGTTCGTGCGCTTCATGGGATAACGCAGACGGTCGGGGTGGTAGCAGGCCTGCATCGAGGAGACCGACTTGTTGCAGCAGCTGCCAAGGGTGTGGCCGGCGCTCTCGTCGCCCTCGATCTTCACCGCGCGACCGTTCTCTACGGTCACCCACACGCCGCACTCCATCTTGCCGCAGCCACGGCACACCGTGCGGACCTTGCGCGTGGTGTCGGTGCTGTCGAGCACCGTGTAGTCCGTCTCGGCAAGAGCCGACCCCGCGGTCATGCCGAGGCCCGCAATGACACCGGTCGCAGCGGCGATCTTCAAGAAGCTCCGGCGGCTCACGCTTTCTTGCATGTTTCCCTCCTTCTCCTTGCTTGGATACTGACGGGCGCCGCACTTCCCTGCGGCCCCGTGACAAACACGCTAGCGCCTTTGCCCGTCCGAGCACATCGAGCCGCTCTTATGAAATCGCCCAGCTAGTGCCACATCTCATAAGAGGCTTATGATTTTTAGAGCGGGCAAAGGCGTATTATTGAGACCGAGGAGACGGTCGCAAGTTCGGGGGAACAATGGGCCAGACGGTCACTGCGGTACCTATGCACGACGACAGGGCGCAACGCTCAAACACATGGCGGGCCCTTGCCTATATGCTCAACAGAACATGGATCACCACGGCGTTCTTCAGCGTGGTGCTCTTTCAGCGCTATGCGCCGGAGACGATGGCGAACGTGGCAAACGGCGTGTACCGCACATCCGTTTTGGCACTTGCCGTGGCCCTTATCGTTTTTGCGGTGCTGCATCGCCCGGTGATGACGGCGGGTGAACACCCGGCGTTTGACTACGCGGGAGCGGTGCTGTGCGGCGCGGGCGTCGTGCTGCTCGTCCCATGCCTGACAAGCGGGCAGACCATTGCCCCGGCGATGCTGTGGGGCAGCGCGGCGCTCACGGGCACAGGGTCGGCACTCGTGTTGCTCTCAATAGGCCGGCGCTTTGTTGGCATTGACGTGCGCTCGTGCACGATGGGAATCCTGTGGGCGACGGTGGGGTGCGCTGCGCTCACACTTGGCATCATGAGCCTGCCGCTTGATGCGGCCGTGGCCGTGGAGGTGGCGCTGCCGTTTTTCTGCGTGATGGCGCTTCACCGCGTGCCGCGCCCCGGCGAGGAAGACTGCGAGACGCACATGCACCTTGGCGAGCGCATCTCAACGAAAATGCTGCTCAAGCTGGCAACCTGCGCCGCAGTGCTCGGCATCCTGACCGGCATTACGCATGGCCTCTATCTTGGCTCGGAGACGGCAGCCCTGGGCAAGACCTTCCAGATGCTCAACTCCGCCGTACCGCTCGTGGCTGCGCTCGTTTTGCTGGGCAGCACGGCAGCGGCGCGCGAGGTCAGCATCGAGACGCTCTACAAACCGACCGCTTTCGTCTGCATTGTGGGATTTGCCCTGATGCCCCTTTCCGGCACCAGCATCGCACTGTCCTTCTCTGTGGTCTCCGCAGGGTACACGCTGTTCGAGATTCTCGTATGGGTCATCCTCAGCGAAGTTGCCAGCCGCTTCCAGTTCACCTCGGTGCAGGTGTTCGGCTTCGGCCGGGCCCTGGTGCTGCTCACGGGCGTCATCGCGGGCACCCTTATCGCGAACATGCTTTTGAACCTCGGGGTGGGGGCGCAGCTCTTCTCAGCCGTGGCGGCGGTGGCGGTCATCAGCATCACGTTCTTGCGTACGTACGTCCTTACCAGCGCCGACATCGCCGTCTTTGGGCAAAACCTGAGCGAGGAGACGGACGGGGTACCGGCTGGGGCCATAGGCGAAGGGACATTGTCTGACAACGGGTCGCAGTCGCCGTCTGGGGCCTCCGCAAAGCGCGCGCATGGGCAGCGCACTGAGTCCCCGGCCGGCCTAGCGCCGCAAAAGGTTCCCTTCCAGCGCAAGTGCGCCATCATCGGCGAGTACTACGGCCTCACGCGTCGCGAGGTCGACGTCTTCCGTCTCATAGCAGCAGGCCGCAACTCAACGCGCATCCAGGAGGAGCTCTCCATCTCCGCCGGCACCGTGAACACGCACAGCCACCACGTGTTCCAGAAGCTCGACGTCCACAGCCAGCAGGAGGTTATCGACCTTTTCCAGCACGCCGACCTCGACCGCATGCAAGGAGAGCTGGAGAGCAGGGCGAACAAGTAGGGCCGAGGCGGGCTCACAGGCGGGGCAGGCGGCCCTGTCCGCATCGCCTCGCGCAATTAACATACATTTCAGGATTTTCAAAAACGCGCCAACTGGTATTTTGCTGATTTAACATACATTTCAACCGCTGGAATGTATGTTAAATTTTCTCGCGCGCAAGAAAACGGGGGCGACAAGGCCGATTTGCCCTGCCGCCCCCGCGTGAAGTCCAATTGAAAGCGCTGAGAAGCGCAAGCTTCGCCGCGCCGCGCATGCAAGTCCAAAACAAACAGGCGCAGCAAGCAAGGCAACCCCGCCACAACCACTCCCCTACGCGAGCCCCGCACTGCGACTGGGGCGGCCCGTAGCGAGTGTGACCAGGCAAGACGGCCTCCGGAGACGGCCTCCTACCCCTATGCGCCCTTGGCGGCCCGCACATGGGGGCGCTTGCTGCGCGGGCACAGCGAGGCCGCGACGAGGGCGAGCAGCGCCGCTACACCAACAAGGGCAGGCACGCCCACGGGCACCCAGGTGCCGCTCACCACGACGGCCACACGGTACACCACAAAAGACACGAGCCAGGCGATGGCACACTGCACGAACACCATGTGCAGCGCGGCGCCCGCGCCGGCCTCGCGGCGCACGGTGGCGATGGCGGCCACGCACGGCGTGTACAGCAGCACAAACACCAAGAACGACAGCGCCGTGATCGGCGTGAAGAATGCCGCGACACCCGATACGTCGCCACCCGTGAGCTGGGTCAGCGTGGAGACGACGTTCTCCTTGGCGATGAAGCCCGTGATGATCGCCGTGCTTGCACGCCAGTCGCCAAAGCCCAGGGGCGCAAAGATCGGCGCGACGGCACCGGCAAGCAGGGCGAGCAGGCTGTGCTCGGGCGAGTCAACCAGGTTGAGACCGGCATCGAACGCCTGGAGGAACCACACGATGATGGAGGCAAGGAAGATAACTGTGAACGCCTTCTTCACGAAGCCCTTGGCCTTGTCCCATACGAGAAACGCCACGCTGCGCCCTGAAGGCAAACGGTAGTTCGGCAGCTCCATGACGAAGGGCACAGGCTCGCTTCCCGCCTCGGCATGCTTCATGAGCAGGGCATACAGCACGCCGCACACGATACCGAAGACGTACAGGCCAATCATCACGAGCGGCTGCACCTCGCGCGGGAAGCATGCGCTCACGATAAGCGCATACACAGGCAGCTTTGCGCTGCAGCTCATGAACGGCAGCAGGCGGATGGTCATCACACGATCGCGGTCGCTGGCCAGAGTGCGCGACGACATGACGGCGGGCACGGTGCAACCCAGGCCGATGAGCATGGGCACGATGCTGCGGCCCGACAAGCCCACGCGACGCAGGGCGCGGTCCATGATGAAGGCCACGCGCGCCATGTAGCCGGTATCCTCCAAGATGGAAAGGCAGAAGAACAGCGTCACGATGACGGGCAAGAACGAAAGGACGCTACCCACGCCCGCGCACACGCCGTCGACCACGAGCGAGCACACGGTGGGGTTCACATGCGCGCCCTCAAGACCCGCCGCGATACCCTCGGTTGCTGCATCTACCAGGAACGACATGCCGTCGGACAGCCAGGCGCCAGGACCCACGAACGTAAGCGTGAAAATGAGCGCCATGAGCGCGAAGAAGCACGGGATACCCGTGAAGCGGCCAGTCAGGACCTTGTCGGCCGCAAGGCTGCGCTTGTGCTCGCGGCTCTCTTGCGGGCGCACGACCGTGCGCGCGCAGAGGTCCTCGAGGAAGGAGAAGCGCATGTCGGCAAGGGCCGCCTCGCGGTCAAGCCCCGAGTCGCGCTCCATAGCCTCGATGAGCTGGCCAATCGCGGCGCGCTTGTCGGCCGGCATAGCGAGCGCCGCCTCCACGGGCGCGTCGCCCTCGATGAGCTTGGTCGCGGCAAAGCGCGTGGGAAGCCCCGCCTTTTTGGCATAGGGCTCCACGATGTGCATTGTCGCGTGGATGCACTGGTGCAGGGCGCCGGCCTTCTGGTCCTCGTCGTCGGCATGGCAGAAGTCCACACGCCCCGGCGCTTCGCAGAAACGCGCCACATGCAGGGCGTGTCCCACAAGCTCGTCGACGCCCTCGTTCTTGGAGGCCGCGATGGGGATGACGGGAATGCCAAGCTCGCGCTCGAGCTCGTTGACAAGCACCGTGCCGCCGTTGGCGCGCACCTCGTCCATCATGTTGAGGGCGAGCACCATGGGGATGCCGAGCTCCATGAGCTGCATGGTGAGGTACATGTTGCGCTCGATGTTGGTGGCGTCCACGATGTTGATGATGCCGTCGGGGCGCGCGTCGAGCAGGAAGTCGCGCGTGACGATTTCCTCGCTGGAATACGGCGACAAGGAGTACACGCCCGGCAGGTCGGTCACTGTGGCGTTGGGATGGTTGCGGATGGTGCCGTCTTTGCGGTCGACCGTGACGCCGGGGAAGTTGCCCACATGCTGGTTGGCGCCGGTGAGCTGGTTGAAGAGGGTCGTCTTGCCGCAGTTCTGGTTACCTACGAGGG
>CABQHM010000089.1 GCA_902464015.1 uncultured Coriobacteriales bacterium
TCCTCGAGCGCTGTGCGGCCCCCAGGGCGCCCGGAGCGCCGACCCGCCCCTCGCAGCCCGCGCCGCAACGCCCCCCGGGGGCCGGCGGCCACGGCGGCCGGGGCACACCCGGACCCATACCGAACCCGGAAGTTAAGCCGGCCAGCGCCGATGGTACTGCAGGGGCGACCCTGTGGGAGACTAGGGCGCCGCCGGCCCCCGGGGCGCGTTGCGCGGGCTCAGGGCGGGGAGGCGCTACAGAGCGACTGGGAAGAGGGACCTTTCGGGGTCCCTTTTTTCGTTTACGCCTTATCGAGCCTTTTCTGTCAGGGGTTTCGAAAAGGACCTTTATGGCTACATCAATCGTTTGATATTGAAGTTCAGTCTTGTGAACACTTGGTGATCTGACTGTTACGGCTGGTTTAATCGCTTTACACATATCCTTCGCAGAGTCTACACTTCCCGTGTCTTTATGACGGCTGTCAGGAGCCCCAAAAAGAGGGTGGCCACAGTTACAAAAGAAGAGGTGTTTTCTATGGCTGAGAAGCGTACTGTTGTCGTAGACGAGCGCAAGGACGGCCTTGCAATTCAGGACTTGATTCTGATTGCAGTTCTGATTGCCGCAGGTGCGGTGCTGAAGCTCACAGTTTCGAGCTTTCTCACGTTTGCGGGCATGAAGCCCAATTTCATGATTGCCATGTATTGCATCGCAATCATTCTCACTCGACCCAATCTTATTCAATCTGCATGCATTGGTTTGCTTGTAGGACTTGTTTCGCAAATCCCGCTGCTTAATGCTACCCCGCTGGTGAATTTTGCCTCCGAGCTGGTTGGCGCTGTCGTTTGCTGCTTGCTCGTGACCATCTTTTCGCGCGTTGCTTCTCGCAACTCGCTTATTCAGAATGTGGCGTTTCCTGCAGTCATCACGTTTGTGTCTACCATTTTCTCTGGGTACACCTTTGCCATGATCGTAGGCGTTACCATGAGCGGCCTTGAGCCTATGGCAGTCTTCGGCGTCTATGCCGTTATGGTTCTTGGTACTGCTGCCATGAACTGTGTTGTTGCCGCCATTCTCGTTCCGGTTCTCCGCAAGGTTCTGAAGAAGTAGTCTCCACTTCTGTTGGTATCGCCTTTAGTGACTGGTCCTTTGTTTTGGGACCGAAGCCCGATGGGTTTCGGTCCCTTATCTGACGCAGCCCCTTACCTGGAGACATCATGATTGATATTCAAGACTTGGCGTTTTGCTACAAGGGTTCAGATGCCCCTGCGATACATGACATCACGCTTCAAATTCCAGACGGCACCTTTGTGGGGGTCACAGGAGCAGCAGGATCGGGCAAGACTACGTTTACCTGCGCTCTCAATGGAATCGTCCCCCATTGCTACGAAGGCGATTTTTACGGTGCGGTATGTGTCTGTGGCCTCGACACGGTGCAGACGCGGCTGACGGACATTTCCAGGCTTGTCGGCAGTGTCTGCCAAGACGTGGACAGCCAGATGGTCTCGTCTGTTGTGGAAGACGAGATGCTCTATGGGCTTGAGAATTTTTCTGTGCCGAGGGAAGAGATTCCTTCCCGGATACAGGAAGCCTTGGCTGATATGGGCATCGAGGATCTGAAGGACAGGACCATCGCAAGTTTGTCTGGTGGGCAGAAGCAAAAAGTTGCTATTGCCTCGATTCTCGCCATGCGACCTCAGGTGTTTGTTCTTGATGAGCCTACGGCAGAGCTCGACCCTGCCAGCTCCCGCAAAGTCTTTGAGCTGCTTCGACACGCCGCTGTCAAGTATGCATCGACCGTTATTGTCGTTGAGCAGAAGATCGCCCTTCTGAGTGAGTTTTGCGGCATGCTTCTCATCATGGAGGGGGGCACTGTGAAGTTTCAAGGTGCCCCGAGTGATGTTCTAGCTCATTCGAATGAGTTGCTTGCGATGGGGGTCAACGTGCCTCGTTCAACCACGCTCGTGAATGCGCTCAAGGCCAAGGGGCTATACAGCGGTCCGGCTGTAAGCACTGTTCCCCAGGCTGTCGAGGTATGCGAGGGGGCATTGCGATGATCGAGTTTCAGCATGTGACTGCAGGGTACGGTGACGGCTCCGCTGTTGTGCGTGGTGTTTCTTTTCGCATTGAGAAAGGGGAGTTCGTCTCTTTCGTCGGGACGAATGGCGCTGGTAAATCGACAACTATGCGCCTGTGCAACGGTCTTCTTAAGCCGACGACGGGTTCAGTGCTCCTTGATGGGACCGCGACAACCGAATTGAAAACGAGCCAGATTGCACGTAGGGCGGGATTTCTCTTCCAGAACCCTGACCGGCAGATTTGCAACGTAACCGTGCGCGACGAGCTTCTCTTTAATTTCAAGGTGCAAGGTGCCGACATGGGCCAAGCGCAACGGAAGGTCGACGACATTATCGAGCGTTTTGGGTTTGATCCTCTTGCCGATCCCTTTTTGTTGAACAGAGGCACACGTCAGCTTCTGGCATTGGCTTCCGTTGTCGTGTGTGAACCGGAAGTGCTCTTGCTCGACGAGCCTACCACAGGTCTGGACTTTCGCGAGTGTCTCAAGGTCATGGACTACGTTCGCGAGCTCAACGAGAAGCGCGGTACGACGGTCGTCATGGTGTGTCATGACATGGAGGTCGTGGCAGATTATGCCAAGCGACTTATTGTGATGACTGCTGGACGCGTTGTGGCTGATGGGGCGACGTTTGAGGTTCTGCGTAATCGAGAAAGCCTGGAGCAAGCCGATGTCATACCTCCCCAGGTGGTGGAGATATCCACGAGGCTTGTCGAGCGCAACTCGTCCCTGGCACTAGGCCCCGTTGCATGTGCGAATACGCTCGACGAGCTGACCAGTGCGCTTGTTGGGCTCGCGGAATCAAAAGAGAGGGTGATGTGAGATGAAGGGCTTCCTGGAGTACGTGCCGGGCGATAGCTTTCTTCATGCCATGAACCCCGTGGTGAAGCTCCTTTGTGCCTTCATTATTGCAATCGCTTGCTTTGTCACGACAAACCCGCTTGTGTTGGCATGCGTGTTGGTGCTCGACGTGGCTTTGGCTCAACAGTGCCGTTTGATGGAGCAAGCATGGGGGCTTGCAAAAGCTGTTGCCGGCTTCTCGATCATCTTGGCGCTCATCGCTCTTCTCTTTACGCCACAAGGCGATATGCTTGTTGCATTGCCGTGGGGTTACATTGGCACTCAGAGCGTCTTTAATGCCTGCATGGTGGTATTGCGCCTGGTTGCCTGTGCGGTTCCGCTCTTCTTGGTGTTCTATGTGACGAAGCTTACGGACCTGTCCAACGCGCTCGTTGAGAACCTTGGCATACCTTACAAGTACGCCTTCGTGTTCATGTCGTGCGTGCGGTTTATCCCTGTGTTCATGAACGACATGGCGGCAATCATGGAGGCCCAGACTGCGCGTGGCGTTGAGTTTGATGGTGGACTTGTCAAGCGTGTGAGGCTCATGGTTCCGCTGTGCGTGCCGCTTTTGGTGAGCTCGGTGCGCAAGACCAACTCCTCTGCCATCGCTGCTGAAGTGAGGGGCTTTTACCTGCGCGGACGCGATTCGGCGTTCAAGCACTATGCTGTCGGTGGCTTTGATTGGGTAAGTATTGCATTCTGCGTCGTGCTTTTGGTTCTTGCAATTGTTCAGAGGGTAATGCTCTAGAGACGTGCTATACTAACCGAACTGATTTGCCTTCGTAGCTCAGGGGATAGAGCACCGCTCTCCTAAAGCGGGTGTCGGCCGTTCGAATCGGCCCGGGGGCACCAGGACAAAACCGCAGGCCAGGGGGCATAAACCTCCTGGCCTGTTTTTGTTTAGGCCGGCTGTTCTCTTCTTGTGCCGCACCTATGTCTCAAACTTTCATCTCCGCAATGAAAAAGCCCCGCTGCAGCTTTGGCTGCAACGGGGCTGAGACGTTCTTGGCTTGGCTGGATGTGGGCTTATTCCGTTTCGCTGCCCGTGTCGTCGTAGGACACGTCGCCATAGACGTAGAGCGTGATGGTCGTGCTGGCATCTACCGTGGTGTTCGCGGGGCTCATAGAGTATACCTGACCCACCAAGTCGGCCGAGGGAGCGGGGTCGCCGGTGACCACGCTGTAGCTCAGGCCGAGCGAGGTGAGCGTGTCCTCAACAGAGCCGAGGTCTCCGGTGTAGGAGCCAATGGTGACGCTCGGCGTGGGCGGCGTGTAGGTGCCGTAGTAGTACAGGTTGACCGTGGAGCCCTTGGCTACCGAGGTGTTGTGGGGGTCGGTGCCGGCGCACTTGCCGACCTGGTCGGCATTTTCGGGGGTCTGCTCGATGAGATTGACCGTGAGGCCAAGACCCTCAAGGGTGCTCTTCACAGTGTTGTAGTCCTGGCCCACATAGCTGTCGATTTGCACGGCGTTGGGGTCCTTGCCCTGGCTGATGTAGAGCACAACGGTATCGCCCTGCTTGACTGTCGCACCCGCGCCCGGGTCAGTCCAAATCACGAGGCCCTCGGCGAGGTCGTCGTTGTAGGTGCGCTGCTCCTCATAGGAAATCTTGGCTTCCTGGAGAGCGGCCTCAACATCGGTGTAGTTCCAGCCATAGTAGTTGTCGAGCGTGAACGTCTGACTGCCCTTGCTCAGGCCATACGTGACCGTGGAGCCCTTGGCAATCGACTTGTTGGCGGGACTGAAGGTCACAATCGTACCTTCGGCGTAGTCGTTGCTGTATGCGTCGAGCGTTGCATCGTGGCTGAGCTTGAGGCCTGCGGCGCTGATCAGCGTATTGGCTTCCTCGGGGGTCTTGCCACGGATGTCGTCGAAGGTCACAAGGTCGGTGCCGCCGCTGATGACAAGGTTGACGGCAGTTCCGGCGTCGACCTCGGTGTCTGCGGCAACGGACTGCGAGATAACCTTGCCCTTGGAGACGGTGTTGGACATTTCCGTTGTGATGAGGCCGAGCTTGAGGCCGTTGCTCTCAAGCTTGTTCTTTGCCTCGGCTTGCGTGAGGTTCTGAACGTTGGGAACGCTCTTCTTCTCGACCTTTGTGGTGATGGTCGCATTGTCGCCGGGCGTGCCGGGAGTGTTGTTCGAGCAGCTGTTGAGGGCGGTAAAGGCAATGACAACGAGCACGATGAGAACGATGACAACGGCGGCAATGGCGATGCCGGTAGACTTACTCGTGTTCTCGGCGCGCTCAAGACGCTTGTCCTCGCGTTGCATGGCGGCGCGGCGATCGTTGGGGGTAGCAGTGCGCTCCATGCGTGCCGTGCGAGAAGGGCTCTGCTGCATCGCCGTCATGTTGGGGTTCGAGCGCATGACGTTTGTCTGGCTCGCCGTGGGAAGGGAGCGCGTCGCAGCCGGGCCGAAGCCGGGGATGTTGACCGGGTTGCCCTGGATGAACGAGTTGAGCGCGTGGCGCAGCTCGTCGGCGGTCTGGAAACGCTGAGCGGGGTCCTTGCGCAGCAGGCACATGATGATGGCCTCGAGCGCAGGGTCGAGGTTGGGGTTGATGCTGCGCGGCGGCACAGGCTGCTCGTTGACCTGCTTGAGCGCCACGCTCACGGCATCATCGCCCTCAAAGGGAAGACGACCGGTGGCGGCCTCGTACATCACGACGCCTAACGAGTACAGGTCGCTTGTGGGGCCGAGGTCCTTGCCTTGGGCCTGCTCGGGGGAGACGTAGTGGGCGGTGCCGAGCACGGAGTTGGTCTGAGTGAGATGGGAGTTCTTGGCGCGTGCGATGCCGAAGTCCATGACCTTGGCGTCGCCGTTGGGCAGAATCATGATGTTTTGCGGCTTGATGTCGCGGTGAATGATCTCATGGGAGTGCGCGACTGCCAGGGCGGAGCATACCTGGGCGCCGATCTGCGCGACCTTCTTGGGTGCCAGTGCGCCATGGGAGCGGATGCCGCTCTTGAGGTCGGTGCCGCGCAGGTATTCCATGACGATGAAGTAGGTGCCTGTTGCCTCGTCGCGGCCCCAGTCATAGACCTGCACGATGTAGGGATTCTGAAGTGCCGCTGCGGCGCGCGCCTCCTGACGGAAGCGCTGTGCGAACGCAGGGTCGCTGGCATACTGGGGCAGCATGACCTTGATGGCCACCTGACGGTCGAGTGTGGAGTCGACGCCTCGGTATACCGTGGCCATGCCGCCGGTGCCCACCTGCGACTGCACTATGTATCTGTTTCCAAAGACTGTTCCGTTAGCGATGCCGGACATTCTCAGCGCTCCCATCCATCAAAGTGTTCGACATTCATAATATCTAGTTTCCGCCCAAAGTTTCGACAGCCACCTGAAGCACATCACCTGCAAGAGCGGTGGCGGTGTGTTCGGCATCGTTTTCGATGACGATGGCAATGGCCGCGACCGGGTTCTCATATGGCGCAAAGCCGATGAACCAGGCGTTGGGGTTGGAGTTGCCCGTCTCGGCCGTGCCTGTCTTGCCGGCGACGTCCACGCCGGCGATAGAGGCGGCCGTGCCGGTGCCCTCTTCCACTGTGGAAAGCATGGCGCTGCCTACAAGCGAGGCGGTGTTTGCACTGCAGGCCTGGCCGAGGGTTCGAGGCTTGGTCGTCTTGAGCACCGCACCCGTTGAGTCGGTCGTCGCCTTGACCACATGCGGCTCCATGAGGATGCCGCCGTTTGCGATTGCGCAGGCCGTGAGGGCGTTCTGCACAATGGTGGTCTGCGGGCCGGCGGGGCTTGCGTGCTCACCCACCGGCTGACCCGCTCCCGCCCAGGCCGTTTCCCACTGCGTCATCTCGGAGGGCTCAGGCATGAGGGAGGCCACACAGGCGAAGTCGGCTCCCAGCTTGATGCCGTAGCCGAACGCTTTGGCCTGGCTCACGAGGGCCTGTGCTCCCAGAAGGTCGGCAACCTGGGCGAACGCCGTGTTGCTCGAGTAGGCGAAGGCCTCCTTGAGCGTGATGTCGCCGAGCTCTTCGTCGTTGTGGTTCGTGACCACGCCGCCGCCGATCTCAAGGCTAGCCGGGGCCGACACGACGGTGTCGAGCGACATGGCGCCGGTGTCGAGTGCGCCTGTCAGCGTGATGGTCTTGAACGTGGAGCCGGGCGTGTAGAGCGCCTGGGTCGTGCGGTCGAAGAGGGGTGCATTGGCGTCATCGGAAGAGCCGCCCAAAAGGTCGGAAAGCTGGTCGTTGGAGTAGGTGGGTGCAGACGCCTGCGCGAGAATCGCGCCTGTGGAGGGGTCCATGACGACGACGCCTCCCACGCGGCCCTGCAGCACCTCTTCGGCAGCGGACTGAATGCGCGAGTTGATGGTGAGCACCACGTCGCCGCCCGCCTTTGTCACGCCGAGGAACGAGTCGAACAGGTCGCGCCAGGTCGTATAGCTCTGTGAGCCGGCAAGAACGTCGTCGTAGACGGCCTCGATGCCCGTGGAGCCGTAAACCGCGCTTGTGTAGCCCACCGTATGCGAGGCGAGCGTTCCCTGCGAGTAGGTGCGCACGTAGGTGCCGTTGTCCTGCAACACACTCTCGGCCAGGGTGACTCCGTCGCTTGTGAGGATACTGCCGCGGCGCACCTTAGACGCCTTGGTCGAGACGTGGTTGTTCGACGGGAGCATGCGGATCTCCTCGGCCTTGAAGATCTGCAGGTATGCCAGGCGTGCGATGAGGGTGGCGTCAAGTGCGCAGAAGAATCCGGTGAGAACGGTGAGACGGCGAGAAAGTGCGATGCGTCCAAGCACGCCTGACTCAGGAGTCTCCAGGTGCGAGCCGAAGACCTTGCCGGAGACGCCGGCGCCCTCGACTTCGGCCTGTTCGCCCGTGCCCTCATGGCCGCAGCGCAAAAGGAAGCCGACGGCGATGAAGCTCGCAAGCAGGGATGTGCCACCCTGGCTCATGAAGGGCAGCGTGACGCCCGTGAGCGGGATGAGGCCCATGACACCGCCCGCGATGAGGAACGCCTGCAGGGCGATGGAGGTGGTGAGGCCCACCGCCATGAAGGCGGCGAGGTCGGAGCGTGCACGGGCTGCCGTGAGCAGGCCGCGCACGGCAAGCAGGACGAACAGGAGAATGACGGCGGCCGCGCCCAGAAGGCCCATCTCCTCGGCGATGGCGGAGAAGATGAAGTCGCTCTCCACGACGGGAATCATCGTGGCCATTCCCTGACCGATGCCTGTGCCCATGAGGTTGCCGTCGGCAATGGAGTAAAGCGACTGGGCAATCTGCCAGCTAGAGCCTGTGGGGTCGCAGAATGGGTCGAGCCAGATCTGCACGCGGGTGCGCACGTGGGCGAAGAACTTGTATGAGAGCACGGCGCCAATGCCGAGCAGGCCTGCGCTCACGATGGGGTAGAACCATCGTCCTGTTGCCGTGTAGAGCATGACGACGAAGACGCCGAAAAAAAGCACGGCGCTTCCCAGGTCGCGCTCCCATACGACGATTGCCAGGCTCACGAGCCACACGACGAGCATGGGCAGCAGCATGCGCAGGCGCGGGATGGCCAGCGGTCCCACATGGTGGACTGCCACGCTCATGAGCTCGCGGTTCTCCGACAAGAAGCTGGCAAGGAAGATGACGATGAGGATCTTGGCGAGCTCGCCGGGCTGGAAGCTCACAACGCCGGGGATCTCAATCCACAGCTTGGAGCCGTAGTGCTCGGTGCCGATGAAGATGGGCAGGACCAGAAGGATCAGGCCCACGGCGCCCAGGCTGTACTTGTAGCGGGCAAGCGATTCGAGGTTGCGCACCCCAAAAAGCACGCCGATCATGGCAGCTATGGAGATGAACAGCCATATGACCTGCTTGATGGCAAGGTCGGGCGCGAGACGCGTTACAAACGTGATGCCTATGCCTGCCAGCACGAAGACGATGGGCAAGATGGCTGCGTCGGCGTTGGGGGCCGTGATGCGCACGGCGATGTGCGCGACGACAAATGCCACAGCAAGGCCGATAGGCACGACGAGCGTGCTGAGCCCGAGCTGGTCGCCGGCCTGCAGCACGTAGAGCGCGTACAATATGAAGATGGGTAGGGCTCCCGTTATGAGCAGGAGCAGCTCGGTGGTGCGTCGTTGCGACATGGGCCTCACGCGCCTTCAGGCGAGGCAGGCTGGTCTTGCTCGGTGCTGCCTGCCTGGGTGCCTTCTGTCTTGGGGGCCTTGGCTTGCTTGCCGCCCTGTTCCTTGCTGGCACGCTCGATCTGGGAGCGGTAGTCCTCTATGACGTCGCGCGCCTCCTGCTCGCTGCCGAAGGTCATGCCCGCTTCGAGTCGCTTGCTCACCGAATCGCTGAGCTTGGAGGTCTCTACGGTCGTGACCTCGATGGTCTCATCGAGACCAAGGCTCGAGGGCAGGCCGGCAACGCCGCGGTGCAGCGTCACATATCCGTTGTAGTCGGTGAGGTACCAGGAGTTTTGCGCCGTGACTACCAGGACGGCAAACACGATGGCCGCGATGGCGATTGCAATGGCGCTCGCCAGGCCCAAGTTGCGCAGGCGGGCCTTGAACGCCTTGTCTGCCACGCCGTCGTTTTTGACGTCGATGACGATGCACGTGACGTTGTCGCTGCCGCCTTCGGCAAGCGCGGCGTCAACGAGGGCGTCGGCACAGGTCTGCGGAGTGGCGCACGACATGAGCGTCTCTTCAATCACGCCGTCGGTTACCATCGAGGAGAGGCCGTCGCTGCACAGAAGCACCCTGTCTCCCTTGGAGACGTCGATGCTGAAGTGGTCGGCGTGCATCTTGGGGTCGTTGCCCAAGGCGCGCGTGATGACGGAGCGGTTGGGGTGGATGCGCGCCTCTTCGGGTGTGATCTGCCCGGCGGCCACGAGCTCCTCAACGTAAGAGTGGTCGTGGGTCACGCGCATGAGCTTGCCCTTGTGCAGCAGGTAGCAGCGAGAATCGCCCACATGGGCCACGGCCATGGTCGATCCGTCGATGACGACGGCGGTGCAGGTGGTGCCCATGCCGGGTCTTCCGGTGCCCTTCGAGGGACCTTCGATGACGGCTTGGTTGGCGGCCTCGATGGCGGCGGCCAAGGCGGAGTCGTCGGCTGTGGAGGGTGCCGTCTCGGCAAGGCGCGACACGGCGATGGCGCTCGCCACCTCGCCAGCCTCGTGGCCGCCCATGCCGTCGGCCACGGCGAAGAGCGGGAAGTGCACGACGAAGGAGTCCTCGTTGTGCTCGCGCACGAGGCCTACGTCGGAGCGCGAGCCCCAGGCAAGCGTGCCTGTGCGCTTTGCTGTGCCCGAGATGCGGTCGCTGGCGGGCTTGGGTTGGGCGGGCCGCTCCTGAAC
>CABQHM010000090.1 GCA_902464015.1 uncultured Coriobacteriales bacterium
GCCGACGAGCCAAAGCAGGGCCATGAGCAAAAGCGACAACACCAGCGCGACGAGGGGCCAGCGCGACGAAGGGGCCGCGCCTCCCTTGCGGCGCCCCGCGGTCCTCGAAGTTTTCCCCGTCGCCTCGCCCGTATTTCCGCCGAGCGCCTCGTCCACGTGCGCCTCCATCCGCGCGACCGCCGGGCTCACCGGCACACCTGCCGCGGGGGCGGCCATCTTGCCGAACCCCCAGTGGGCACTGTCGGCCGGGCAGGACTCGACGCATCGCCCGCAGGCGACGCAGTCTTTCGCGAAGAGGCCGCCCTTCGGCTCGACTCCCATGGGGCACACCTGGTGGCAGCGCGTGCAGTGTGCAAGGCAACGGCCCTCGGCTTTGCGCATACGCGCCCAGGGCATGGTGGGCAAAATGGAGAAGACGGCGCCCATGGGGCACAGGTAGCGGCAGAAGAAGCGCTCGCGCACGAGGCTCCCCAGGGCGACGATAGCCAGCAGCATGCACCCGAGCACGGTGAGGCGGCGCGTCGAGAGGCTTGCCAGCTGGGCGAACGCCACCCAGGGGCTTGCCTCGCCCAGGGCGTCGGTGTATCCCATCCAGACGATGAACATGACGAGCGCCAGCACGACGTACTTGAGGCTGCGCAGCAGCAGCTCTGCGACCCGCGCGGCACCCTTCTTGGCGCCCGCCCCAACGTGCCTCGGCCCAGCCGCTCTGACCTGCGAGGTGCCTTTCTTGGCGTCCGCCCCGGTGGACTCCCCGCTCTTCGCGGCGCCTCCCTTGTCCGCCGCGTCCCGCGAGTCGCCCCGGTGCTTGCGCATCCGGGCGACCACGGCTTGCCTCATGCGCCACAGCACGTCGCCGAACAGGCCGAACGAGCATGCATACCCGCAGAACACCCGCCCGAACAGCACGGTGAACGTAAGCAGCGCGACGAGTACTACGACCAGGGAGGTCACCTCGAACACGGGGGCGACCCCGCCCATGTCGGCCTCGTAGACGGTCTGGAAGAAATACTTGACGCCCGCCAGGCCTGAGGCGAACGTGCTCGGTGCCACGATGAAAAACGCGAGTTGGATCGCCAGGCGCTGCCGGCCCGCCTGACGCGCGCGCTGGGCGGGAGTCGGGGCGAGCGAGGCCTTGCGGGCAAACCATGCCGCCGCCACGAGCAGGGCGGCCACCAGGCCGACGATGCCGTAGCGGAACCACGCCTGCGCCGTCACGGGGATGTGGGCGTCGGGGCCCAGGGCGTTCTCCACGGCCGAGAGGATGCCTTTCGAGGAGTACGTGGCCCCCGCCATGGCGTTGACGTTGGCCCGCTGGTACTCCACGACCTTGTCCTCGACGCCTTCGGCGTGGGTGAAGTAGCTCTGATCGTCGGCCTGCGATACCACCTCCACATTGGCAACCTTGCCGTCCTTGACGGTGACGGCTACGGTCACCTCGCTCTTGAACCCCTCGCCGCTGCCGTAGTAGACGCCGTCCTGCTTGCCGGCCGCGATGTCGCCTATGTCATCGGACTCCACGGCCTTGTTGCGGTTGATGGAGCCCTGGGCCGTCTGTCCCTCGGCCACGGTGCCGGGAATCACCTTGAGGGCGAGGGCGTCGTGGGGGAAGGCGAAGGCCGTAAGGCCTGCTACGACGGCTACCAGGGCAAGGGTCCAGGCGACTATGAGCGAGCCGGCCTTGAGGTTCTTCTTCAAGCAAAACATGGGTCCCTCTCTGTGGCGTTCCCTGCGCGCGGCCCGCCATCTGCCGCATGCATGTCTGGCCCATTCAAGTAAGTTTGTGCTAACTATGGAGTTACCGACAAAACGAACTTCGCCAGGGTAGCCCATTAGGCCCTAGGTGTTAAATCCGCCTAACAAATAAGTTTGAATTTACTAACTTCCACCAAATACCGTACCGCCTAACCCGTCCCTTCAAAAGTCGTTCCACCAAATGCTGCGGAGGCGAAACCCCGCGCCAAGTTACGGAGGCCCTGCCCGTGTTCCTCGCTACATTCCTCATCGGCCTGCGCGAAGGTCTCGAGGCCACGCTCATCGTGGGCATCCTCGCCGCGTTCATCAAGCGTGCGGGCAAGTCCGTGGCCGGCGTCGTCGCGGGCGCGCTGCTCGCCGCCCTCGTGAGCGTCGCGGTGGGCGTGGCGCTCAACCTGTCCGCCCAGGCGTTGCCGCAGGCGCAGCAGGAGGCCCTGGAGACCGTGATCGGCGCGGTGGCCGTCGTCTTCGTCACCACTATGATCTTGTGGATGAACACGAACTCCCGTGCGCTCAAGGGCCAGCTCGAAGGCGACGCGCAGCGCGCGCTCAGCACGGGCGGCCAGCGGGCCATGGTGGGCATGTCGTTCCTTGCCGTGCTCAAGGAGGGCTTCGAGACGGCGGTCTTCCTGCTTGCTGTGTTCAACTCCTCCCACGAGAGCGCCGCCACCGGCGTCGTCGGCGCGGTGGCGGGCGTGGTCTTGGCCTGCGTGATTGGCTACCTCATCTACAAGGGGGGCACGCGCTTCAACCTGCACGCGTTCTTCAACGTGACGGGCCCCTTCCTCATCCTGGTCGCCGCCGGTTTCGTCGCCAACTGCTTCCGCACCGCCCACGAGGCGGGTTGGGTCAACATCGGCCAGGCGCAGGTGCTCAGTTTCCCGTTCCTGTCGAGCGACTCGGTTTTGGGCGCCCTCATCACAGGCATGTTCTCCATCCAGCCTGACCCGCGCCTCATCGAGGTCATTGCTTGGGTGGCCTACCTAGTGCCGGTCATGATCATCTACCTGTGGCCGACGAAGTGGGCGCTCACCCTCAAGGTGCGCCGCAACCTCAAGCTCGGCCTGGCGGGCGTGTGTGCCGTCGCGGCGGTGGCCCTGTTCGTGGCTGTGCCGCGCGGCGAGGTCTACCCCGGCTCTGAGCGTGCCGTGGCCGAGAACGCCTCGCAGGTGGAGGCTGTCTCCATCGAGAGTGTGGAGAGCGACGAGGAGCTGCATCTCCTGCTGACCGCGGAAGACGGCACGCAGACCCCCGTCACTCTCACCTACGTCTCCACCGGCGACGTGGAAGGCATGCCGCTGGACTACTGGGAGGGCAGCGTGGAGGGCGAGCCGAGCGCCGACCTGCCCGCCGACCCGAGCCTGAACGACTTGCTTGCCCTCAACGGCGGCAAGCTCCCCAAGGGCCTCTCCCTTGAGCGCACCCCTGGTCCCTTCGAGGCCAGCTGGACCCAGAAGGCGACGTACAAGGCCTACACCACCGCCGAGTACACCAGCCAGGACGACCCGCTGCTGCTCGACGTGTCCTGCACCGCCAAGCTGCTGTGCACCCTCACCGGCGGCGGCATCGACGACAGCAAGATCCTCAACATGAGCCGCGCGCTCGATTTGGACTGGGCCGTCGAGGGGGCTGTGGACTGGAAGGACGCCGAGCAGGTGCGCTCGCTCAAGTCCGAGATCTCGGCGTCGCTGCTGCCGGTCGAGGAACAGACGCTCTACTGGCTGTGGATTCCCTCGGTGCTCGGCGTGGCCGCCCTGGCCCTGGGCGTCTCGGCGCTTGTTGACGTGCGCAAGGCGCGCAGGGCCGCCGAGGGCGCGGTCGTGTCGCAGGACCTGCCCGCAGCCGCATAACGGACGCAAACCACGTGTTCTACCCGAGCGCCGCCCCGCGCAAGGCGGCGGTGCCGGAACTATACCCCGGGCACAGGTGTGCCCAAAACGAGGAGGAAAGTATGGAAAACAACATCTCTCGCAGGTCTTTCGCTGCTCTGGGCATGGCCGGCGCGGCCGTTCTCGCCTTCGGATCTGCCGGCATCGCCCTGGCCGACCAGGCTGCCGCCGAGGGTGACGCCACCGAGCAGACCGTTTCCCAGGTCAAGATCGACCTCGTCGACAACGCCATCCAGATGGACGTGACCGAGGTGCCCGCAGGCCCCGTTACCTTCACCGTCACCAACGTCAGCGCCCCGGCCATCACCGAGGTGGAGCTGCTGCTCAACCTGCGCATCCTCGGCGAGAAGGAGAACCTCGCCCCCGGCCTTGACTCGGTGAGCTTCACCAAGACCCTGAACGGCGGCGACTACAAGATCTACGCTCCCAACGCAGCCGAGGAGTACGTCGACTTCAAGGTGACCGGCGAGGTCGTCATGCCCGAGGGTTCCACGCAGGACATCCTGGCCCAGGGCGTCCAGGACTACGCCGACTACGTCACCACGCAGATTCAGTCCCAGTACGACGCCTGCGTCGAACTGCAGGCTGCCATCTACGGTGGTGACCTCGAGGAGGCCAAGCTCGCCTATATCAAGGCCCGCCCCTACTACGAGCGCGTTGAGTCGGCCGTCGACGGCTTCCTGCTGCCCGGTGCCACCGACGTCGAGGACAACGGCCAGAGCCTCGACTACCTGCTCGACATGCGTGCCTCGAGCCTAGACGAGGAGGTCGGCTGGCACGGCTTCCACGCCATCGAGCGCGAGCTGTGGGGCAACGCCCAGGGCATCGAGGAGGAGAAGGAGATCGCCGAGGAAGAGGGCGCCAAGGTCGTAGAGGCCGCCGGTGACGACGAGGACGCGGTCGTCGTCGAGGCCGACGTCGTCGAGGCCGGCATCACCGACTCCACCAAGGAGCTCGTCGACGAGCTCGTGGAGAACGCCCGCATCCTCAACGAGGAGGTCATCCCGACCTTCGCCGACGACCTGCTGCCCGAGGACCTCGCCAACGGTGCGGCCGACCTTCTGGAGGAGGTCTCCACCACCAAGATCACCGGTGAGGAGGAGCGCTACTCCAAGATTGACCTGCTCGACTTCTACGGTAACGTCGAGGGCGCCATGCAGGCGTTCGCCTGCCTGCGCGACGGTCTGCTCGAGATCGACGAGGAGCTTGTCAACCAGATCGACGAGGAGTTCCAGACGATGATCGACCTGCTCAACGACTACCGCGACCCGGAGAACCCCTCCGGCTTCGTGGACTACACCGAGGAGCTGCGCAAGTCCGACGGCCAGAAGTTCGCCGACACGCTGCTGCCGCTGCACGAGGACATCTCCTCGCTGGCTGAGAAGGTCGCCCTGGCCTAAGCCCGTACGATGCGTCGCGCGGGAGCCCCGAGCGGGGCGTCCGCGCGACGTCTTTTGCTAGACACGAGGAGGAAGAACATGGGAGAGGCTGAGAGCACCGTTACCCGCCGTCAGGTGCTGACGGGCGTGGGTGTGGCTGCCGCCGGTGCGGCCTTGGCCGGCGCGCTGTCGGGCTGCGACGTGGAGCGCAAGGACAACCGCACTGAGGCTGAGATAGCCACCGAGGAGGCGCAGAAGAACCCGAGCTACAACGAGTTCGTGCCCGAGGGCTTCAACGCGTCGAACACCGTGGACCTCACGGTGGTCGCGGACTTCTACGACCTCGACCACCCCTGCGGTGTGCGAGACCCCGCACAGCAGCGCTACTGCAGCTACGCCACGTTCAACATGAAGGACGGCACCACGCGCGAGAACCTGCAGTGGGTTCTTGCCGAGTGGTCGCGCATCGCGTCCATCCTGCAGACCGGCAAGCCCCTGGGCAAGGTGCGCCCCATGCTCGGCGAGGGCCAGCAGGCCAAGGCCGACAACCAGGTGCCCAAGGACACCGGCGAGGCCTACGACCTCTACCCGGCGAGTCTGACGTTCACGTTCGGTTTCGGCCCCACGCTTTTCGACGATCGCTTCGGCATCGCCGACTTCAAGCCCGCCATGCTCGAGGAGTTCGGTCGCATCACCGACGACCGCTTCGACCCGAGCGAGGCCGGCAGCGACCTGTGCGTCCAGGTGTGCGCCGACGACCCGCAGGTTGTCTTCCACGGCCTGCGAGCCCTGGTCAAGGCCACGCGGCGCTACACGCGGATCGGCTTTGTGCAGAACGGCTTCATGCCCCTGCGCAAGGAGGGCGACCAGACCACCCCGCGCGACCTGTTCGGCTTCCGTGACGGCACCACCAACCCCACCGAGGATGACGAGTTCGACGAGGACGTGTGGGTGTCCGGCTCCGACCAGGAGTGGATGAACGGCTCCACCTACATGATTTACCGCAAGACCTACACCCAGATGGAAGCCTGGGACAACATGCGCATCACCGAGCAGGAGCGCCTCATCGGCCGCCGCAAGGACTCCGGCGCGCCGCTTTCCAACCCCGACGGCGACGAATTCACGATTCCCGACTTCGACGCCGTCGACGAGGACGGCAACCTGCTCATCAACCCCAACGGCCACATCGCCATCACGAGCGACATCCGTCTGGGCTTCAAGATCTTCCGCCGCGCGTACAACTACTGGGACGGCCTGAACGAGATGGGCTACCAGGACATCGGCTTCTTGAACATCGCCTACACGAACGACCCCAAGGGCAAGTTCTTTAAGCTGCGCGACGACATGGGCAAGTACGATGAGCTCAACGAGTACTACTACGACATCGGCAGCGGCGTGTACGCCGTTCCGAACTCGCCCAAGACCGGCCATTACATCGGCCAGGAGTTCTTCACCAACGACGCCGACCCCGACGCGGGCGACGGATCGGGTGAGGAAGGCTCCGCAGAGGGGCAGACCGCCTAGCGGCTACCCGTCTCGAGACGTTGCTCCGCCGGTTCGTCCGCCGCGTTGGGGCGGCGTGCGAATCGTAAGTTTCACCCGGGGTTTTGAAGGGGGCGCGTCGCGTTGGGGCGGTGCGTCCCCCTTCTGCGTTAGGGGGTCTCTGTGTTCGACAAACGCATTATAGGGCTTGCGCCGCAGGCTTTCAGGCTGGTCGTGGCGTCGGTCGCCGCGCGCTGGGTGGCCCTGATCGCCCGCGTCGGCGCGCTTGCGTGCGCCGCGTGGCTTCTCGGAGGCGCGCTCGACGGCGCGCCCGGCGCCGACATATGCGTGCTTTTGGCGGGCCTGGCGTGCGCTGCGCTGTTCGGTGTGGCGAGCGTCGCAGCCCGCCGCCTCGCCGCGCGCGCCTCTGGAGCCGCCAAGCTGAGCCTGCGCACGGCCCTGTATCGCAAACTGTTCGAGCTGGGCCCGGCCTTGCGCGAGACCGTCGGGGCGCAGGAGGCCTCGCAGCTGCTCGGGGAGGGCGTTGAGAAGCTCGATGCCTACGTGGGGCGCTATGTGCCGCAGCTCTTCTACGCCGTGCTCGCCCCGCTCACCCTGTTCGCCGTGGCCGCAGTCCTGTACTTGCCCGCGGCGCTCGTCATGCTTGTCTGCGTGCCGCTCATCCCGGTGTCGATAGTCCTGTTCATGAAGAGGGCCAAGACCGTGATGGGGCAGTACTGGGACTCCTACGTCGACCTGGGTGCGGAGTTCCTCGACGCGGTGCGCGGCCTCACCACGCTCATCGTGTTCCGCGCCGACGACGCCGCCCAGCTGCGCCTGCGGCAGCGGGCCGAGGCCGTGCGGCAGGCCACGATGCGCCTCTTGCGCGTCCAGCTGAACTCGGTGCTGTTCATGGACCTGTTTACCTATTGTGGGACGGCGCTCGGCACGGCGGCCGCGCTGCTGGGCTATGTGGGCGGCGCGGTGGGGATGTGGCAGTTCTTGCTCGTCTGCCTGCTCGCGGTCGAGTTCTTCCTGCCCATGCGCACGCTCGGGTCGTACTTCCACACGGGCATGGGGGCCCAGGTCGTTGTCGACCGCATCAAGCGGGTGCTGGGCGAGCCTGCGCCTGCCCGGGGTACCGCCGCGCTGCCCGACCGCAACGAGGTGGGGCTGTCCTGCGAGGGTTTGCGCTTCTCCTACGGGCAAGGGGGGCTCGCCTTGGACGGGGTGGACCTGACGGTCGAGCCGGGCTCGTACGTGGGCATCACCGGTGTGAGTGGGTCGGGCAAGTCCACGCTCGCCCAGCTGCTCTCGGGGCGTCTGCACGGGTATGCGGGCTCGGTGCGCGTAGGCGGGGTCGAGCTCGCCGACCTCGACCCCGACGAGTTGCGCGCCGCCGTGGTGTATGTCGGGGCCTCCAGCCACGTGTTCCACGGCTCGGTGCGCTCGAACCTGCAGTTGGGCTGCGAGGACGCCTCCGACGCGAGGATGTGGGAGGCGCTCAAGCGCTGCCGCCTGCAGGCCGAGGTGCTCGCCATGGGAGGCCTGGACGCCGAGGTGGGCGAGGGCGGCTCGAACCTGTCGGGCGGCCAGCGTCAGCGCCTGTGCGTCGCGCGGGCCCTGTTGCGCGACGCCGCGGCCTACGTGTTCGACGAGGCGACCTCGGCTGTGGACGCGCAGAGCGAGGAAGCCATTCTCGCCCTCGTCCAGGAACTTGCGCTCACCAAGACCGTCGTGCTGGTGTCGCATCGACTCGCGGCGCTCAAATGGACCGACGAGGTGTATGTCCTCGACGCAGGCCGCGTGGCCGAGCATGGCGAGCACGCCTGCCTGCTTGCGGCGGGCGGTAGGTACGCACAGCTGTGGGCCCAGCAGGCCGAGCTCGAGCGTTTTGCCGATGCGGCAGCGCGCGGAGTGCTCAGGGCCGACCAGAAGAAGGCCCCTGGACCCGTGGTGACGCCCCTCGAGGAGCGCGCCATGGCGCAGATGCCCGACAGCGTGGCTCAGATCATGCGCATGGCCATTGAGAACAAGCCCGTGCGCGAGGCGATAGCGGGGGCGCCGCTCGCCGGCGGGCACCCCTCCTGGATTCCGCGTGGCCCCGGGGACGTGCGGCCCGAGGGTGTGGGCGGCGAGGGCACGGGTGGTGTGGGCGTTGGCGGGATGCAGGCGGTCGTGGGCGTGGATGGCGCGGGTGCTGGCGAGACGCGGGCGGCCGCAGGTGTGGGCGGCGCAGGCGCTGACGGGGCGCCTGCGGTTCCGGGCGTGGGTAGCGCGGCCTTCTCGGCCGCGGACACTTCGGCCGAGAAGGGGGAGGCCCCCGCCGCGAGGCCGCATCGCTCGGCCCTCGGCGTGCTCGGCGGTCTTGTCCGTGTGACGCGCGGCCAGTTCGGGGCCCTGTCACGCGCTGTGGGGTGGGGTCTGCTCGCGCTGGCCTGTGCGGCGGCGATCCCGCTCGTCGCCGTGGCATGCGGCGCAGACGCCTTCGGCCCCGTCGGCACGGGCACGCTCGTCGGTACCTGCGCCGTCGCGCTCGCATGCGGCCTTCTGCGCGGCCCTGTGCGCTACCGTGAGCGGCTCGGCACGCACGACCAGGCCTTCCGCACCCTGGCGCTCATCCGCGACCGCGTGTTCGCCGCCATGCGCCGCCTCGCGCCCGCCAAGCTGCAGGGCCGCGACGCCGGCGACCTCGTGTTGCTGCTCACCTCCGACGTGGAGCTCCTCGAGGGGTTCTACGCTCGCACACTGGCGCCTGCCGCCGTGGCATTGCTCGGGGCGCTCGTGTGCCTCGTGGCGGTGGGGGCCCTCGCGCCGGCGATGCTGCCGGTGTGCCTCATCGGCTTTGCCGCCGTCGGCGTCGTCGCGCCGCTTGCGGGCAACGCCCTGGTGGAGGAGGGGCGCGCCATACGCGAGCGCGCGGTGTTCATGACCGCGTTCATGCTCGATGGCCTCATGGGCATGGACGAGCTCCTGCAGTTCGGCCGTGCCTCGCGGCGCGGCGAGGAGATGGAGGAGCGCATGGGCCAGGCGGCGGGCGAAGAGGGGCGCTTCGGCTTGAAGACCACGGTCGCCGGGGCGCTTGGAGCGACGCTCGCCCTGCTGGCCATGCCCCTCGCGGCCTACGCGGCTGCGCAGGCGGGAGAGGGGTCGGCCCTGCCTGCGGTGCTCGCGTGCGTCGCCTTCGCGTCGGTACTCGAGCCGCTCGTGCAGGTGTCCGAGCTTGCCGCCGGTTTCCACCAGGTGCTGGCGGCGGGTGGGCGCGTGCTCGACGTGCTTGAGGAGGAGCCCGCCACGCCCGAGG
>CABQHM010000091.1 GCA_902464015.1 uncultured Coriobacteriales bacterium
GCGGGCGAAGTCGGGTTCGGCGTCGTCGCTCGGCAGCCTCAATGAGCTGGCACTTATTTCCAGCCCAAGTCTGCGCGGCTCCATCGCAATCCGTTGCACCGCTGGTTCAAGACGTGGTTGAACAACCTGGCGGCGAGTTCCGAAGCCGCCCCGATGTCGCAAAGGAGTTTGGGAATGCCCGTCTGGGTGCAGGGCTTGTCCGTCAGCACCGCGCCGACCGGATAGACGAGGTAGTCGCAGGTGTCGAGGCCCTCGCTGCCTCCTTAACTGCCATCTCCAATGCTGCGGCGGATTTGTACGCCATTCGTCAGTCCCTTCCGGCTATCCCGTCGTCTGCCAGCAGTGACGCAAGGATCCGGTTCGCCTTGTTCTTGCCATATTTGCCGTGAATCAGTGCTTCTAGCTTGTTGAAGTCGAACGGCCTGCTGCCGACGCAGGCGCCGTGGAGCGCATCGGCGACTAGGGAAAGGTCCTCGTCATCTGCCACGATGTCGAAAATCGTCCTCTCCGGCGTGGTCACGGGAAGGCCGCTTGCGAACGACGCCTCGTCACGGGCCACCTCCCGCACTGCGAAGCTGACGGCTTTGTTCCTGGAGTTGATGCGCCTGGGTGCGTAGATGCGATATGGGCTGAGGTAGAAGTCTCCGATGCCGAGCAGGGAGGCCGCGGTGGCCCTTCCTACCGCGACGCTGTCCCATGCTTCAGCTTGCATCCTCTCATGGGTGAACCTATCTGACGCCGTGAGCTTCCATGCCGCAACGAGCTCGTCGGTTTGTTCGGAGCCCGAGCCAACGAGTCGATAGGTGCCGTGCGCAATTCGATCAACGCGGCCGGATGCTGCCGCGTCGTGGAGGGCGTCTCGCGGTATGCCCATCCGGGTCGCCTGGGCCGTGGTGAACACGCCTTCTGACTCGGAGAGTTCGGCGATTGTTGATATGTGGTCGGTTTTCTTCATGTTGCAGTTGTAGGTTATAAGCCTGCTTTCGCAACATGTCATATAAATGGACTTGTTCTGTAATGTACTGATATTGGTTTTTGTAGTAGGGTACAGAAGACCGGTGTGGTCAACCCGACGAACCATCTATCGCAAAGCGAGTGTCAGTTGATGCGCAGCGCTCCTCCAGGCAATCTAAATGGGTTGTTCACGCGTTTGATGGAGGGACTTGAAGAATCACGTCCTCATGTGCAATAATCCTCTTCCACCGAAGGGGATGTTAACCCCGTAGGTGTCAGACTGGCGAGGTACGTACCTCGCCTTTTTCATATTGATAGGTACTGCACCATGGCCAAGCGCTTGAACCTTCATATCGATGAGTCTGGAAACCAGGACCTCTCCGAGGGCCGCTACCTCCTTACAGTCGTACTTCACGACCATTCCGAGGACGTCGATGATGTTATCGGGCGCTACAAGGCACGGCTTGCGGCGGCGGGGCTGCCCGACGTGCCCTTCCATGGCAAGGACCTGCTGCATGGCAACGAAGGGTACGCCACGGTGTCGCCAGGCGATAGGAAACGACTGCTGACCCAGTTTGCGCGTCTGGTGCGCGAGCTGCCCATTTCGTTCTTCACGCTGCACTATGACACTGCGATCGTCCACGACAAGGGCGAGCTCGAGGCAAGGATCAGACGCGATTTGGCCTCGCTCGTTTTCGACAAGCTTGCGTTCTTCCAGGGCTTTGACGTGATTGCAGTGTACTACGACAACGGTCAGGGCGTCGTGAGCGCAGCGCTGCACGACGCGCTTGACTTCGTGCTGGCCAAGAACGTGGCCGACTACCGCGATGCCGACTATGACGCGCGTAGGCTTTTGCAGGTGGCCGACTACGTCTGCACGGTAGAGCGCATCGCCGAGGACTATGACGCCGGGAGGCAGTCGAAGACGCACGAGCGGTTTTTCGGCAACAGGCGGGACTTTATGCAGTCGTTCAAGAAGCAGCTGGGACGCAAGGCGCTCGCTTAGGTCATGACCAGACACAATCTTTGCCTGTGGTATGCCCGCACCCTGGACCGTGAGGCTTCAGGGTGCGGGTTTTTCTTTTGGCCTGCCTGAGTTTGGAAAGGAGGGTCTTTTCGCATGGACAGTGAAACTGATGGTCCGCAAGCGACGGCGAAGAGTGGCGGGGGCAGGCGCGCCTCTCCTTCCGCCTCCTGCAACATCCCCTTACAAACCCGCAATTCTCTGTTTATGGCCTTTGCGGCCTTGTCGTTGTTGAATGAATGGCAAGGGGTCGCCCAGACGTGCCGGGCGACATGATATGCAAAGGAGCATTCCCATGGAGAACATTTCGAGGCGTTCGCTCTTGAAGTCCGGTGCCGCCGCTGCTGCCGCGGCAACTGTCGCCGCGGCCGCGCCCGCAGCCGCCCGTGCCGACGAGGCTGCCGCTGCAAAGCCCGAGGAGTGGCTGGGCGAGCCCCCGGCGCTCACCGTTGACGACTGCGTCGAGACCGTCGAGTGCGAGGTCCTCGTCGTGGGCTCCGCCCTTGCGGGCTCCATGGCCGCCTACGGTGCGGTGAAGAACGGCGCCAAGGTGGTCGTCATCGAGCGCAACGCCGCCCCGCACATCGGCGGTATGACCATCTCGTTCCTCAACTCCAAGACCCAGCTCGACGCTGGTCTTCCCGAGTACGACAAGGTCAACGTCGCCAACCAGATGTTCAACCTCACCCAGTACCGCTCCGACATGAAGCTCAACGCCCTGTGGTGCAACCGCTCCGGCGAGATTCTCGACAACATGGTCGAGGACTTCCTCGAGCCCTACGGCCAGTACTACCTGCCGCTGAGCCTCGAGGGCATCTTCCCCGACCCCACCCAGGAGATCAACTCCTATATTTCCACGGGCGTTGCCTTCTCCGAGGATACCGACATCCTCACCGACTTCACCCACAACATCCAGAAGTTCCTGACTGACCAGGGTGTGCGCTACGACTTCGAGGTCAAGGGCGAGGTGCTCGTCAAGGACGAGAACGGCCGCGTTACCGGCGTCATCGCCACGAACGCCGCGGGTGACCACGTGTACTACCAGGCTTCCAAGGGCGTCGTCATGTGCACCGGCTCCTTCGGTGGTAACGACGCCATGATGGAGCGCTTCTACACCAAGAACTTCGCCGAGTTCGCCAAGAACTACAACACGTACAACTGCTACATGCTCGACGACCCGATTACCGACTACGACATGGACGACGGCCTGGGCCACAGGATGCTGTGCTGGGCCGGCGCCGAGATGGAGGAGCTCTGCGGCTACGCCTCCTGGCAGACCACCGGCTGGCGCTCGTTCCCCTACCTGCTCGTCGACACGCAGGGCAACCGCTTCATGAACGAGGCCACCTCGCTTCTGACCTCGGCCCACATCATCGCCGACCTGCCCGGCCACGGCAACTACGTGTGGCAGATCATCCCCACCAACGACTTCGCCATGCCCTCCTCCTTCGGCTACGACAAGGAGACGGCGGCCAAGGTCTTCGACATCGAGACCAACGAGCACTACGAGGCCGACACCATCGAGGAGCTCGCCGAGATGATCGGCGTCGACCCCGAGGTGCTGTCTGCCACTGTCTCGCGCTACAACGAGCTGTGCGAGGCCGGCGAGGACACCGACTACATGAAGGCCGCGCGCTACCTAGACCCGATTGACGACGGACCCTACCAGGCATGGAAGATGAACTACTACTTCTACTGCACGCTGGGTGGTGTTCGCTGCAACGAGAACCTTCAGGTCCTTGACGCCGACTGGAACCCCATCCCCGGCCTGTACGCCGGCGGCAACACCGTGGGCTACCGCTTCGGTGCAAGCTACGAGACGCTGCTGCATGGTGGCTCGAACGGACTCGCCGCCACGCACGCCTACGTCGCCGGCGAGCAGGCCGCCCTGGCGTAGGGCGCAAGGGTTCGGGCGTTGTGCCCGCGCTCCCGCCTCGCGTTCTCCGGCCCGGCCGTGCTACCATCCGTTCGGATGGGGCCGGCCGGGTCTTTTTGCATGTTATTCAGGGGATGGTTTCGATGGACGAGCGGGTGTGCAGGTACTTTGCGGGGCTCTGCCGTTTCGGCAGCTACTCGGCCGCCGCGCGCGAGCTGTGCATCACCCCGCAGGGGCTGAACCTCGCCGTGCGACGCCTGGAGAAGGAGCTCGGCGTGCAGCTCGTCGATGGGCGCCATGGGCCCATCAGGCCCACCTCGTACGGCGAAGCGTTTCTCGAGTACGCCGAGGAGGAGGTGGCACGCGCCGAGGGCCTGCGTGCTCGGTTCGCCGAGATAGCCGAGCGGGAGCGCAAGCCGGTGCGCGTCATCGGTGCCATCGGGATCGTGAGCGAGGGCCTGCGCCAATGGCTCGGGGGTTTCGGGGATTATGCCGGGGGCTCCTACGTCGAGTTTATGGGCGAGCTGCCGGACAGCATCTGTGAGGAGGACCTGCTGGAGGGCGACGTGGACTTCGCCATCGTGGTGGATCCCAAGGACGCCCCGGAGCGCATGCGCGGCATCAGGCTCGCCCGTGATTGCCACTACCTCTGGGTTGGTCGCGACGACCCGCTGAGCGAGAGGGAGACGCTCTCGGTTGAGGACCTTGAGGGCCGCTCGGTCATGACGGTGGGCGCCGACTACCACGCCCCGTGCCAGCTTCTCGACCTCGTTCACGAGCGCGGCGTGCACGCCCACGTGAAGTTCTGCTCCCAGATGATCACGGTCTACGAGTACGCGCTGAGCGGGGAGGGCCTGGGCCTCACCGGCCGCAGCCACGTCGAGGCGATTGCATCCTCGCGCCTTGTCGGCATCCCCTTCCCCGAGCTTCCCGTGAGCTTCTCGCTCTACTGGCGCGCCGACCGCGAGCTGCTCGAGCACGAGCGGCAGTTCGTCGAGTACATGTCGCGCTACCGGCAGTCGGGGATATAGGGGCAAGGGCGCATGGGGGCGGCCAGGATTTGCCCTGGTGGAGGGCGGCGAGCGGCGCGGCTCGCGTGCCCGGCAGGGGGCCGTGTTGCCGCGGGCAAGAGCAAATGAAGCCCCCATCGCCGGCCAAACAGCCGTATGATTCGTCTGAACCCAGCGGCGGCGAGGCCCACGGAGGTGGCCGAGATGGACGGGGCGGCAAAGGACGCGGGGTTCTTCTTCGAGCGGCACAGGGACGTCTACCCCTTGTATGAGCTCTTCCATGAAAAGCTACTGGCGAGGTTTCCCGACACGCGGGTCAAGGTGCAGAAGTCCCAGATCTCCTACTGAAACCGGCACCTCTTCGCCTGCGTGTCGTTCATGAGGGTGAAGAGGAGGGCGGAGCTGCCCGGCGACCACTTCGTGCTCACGCTTGGCCTGCCTGCGCCCCTGGAGTCGGGCCGCGTTGCGGCGAAGACCGAGCCGTACCCCGGCCGCTGGACGACCCATTTCGTCATCAGCGACCCCTCCGACCTGGACGAGGAGACGTTCGGCTGGGTCGCGCAAGCGTACTGGTTCGCGCAGGGGAAGTAGGGCATGGGCTTGTCTACCCCCCCATGCACCAGGCGTCGAGCCACTTCTCGTCGGAGCAGCCGGGGCGTGTCTTGTGTCCGGGGCGGCGCCCGTTATCTCGTCCATCTGTCATGTTGACTGATCGAGCATGTGGTTCTGGCATCTTGAAAGTTGCGCTACCGACTTCATCTGGTCCATTCAGCACGATGGTGGGCCCATGCGTGCTGAATGGACCATTTCTGGCCGATTTTCGAGCCACTTTTTGGTCTGTTGAGCACGATGGTGGTAGCGTGTAAAACGGACCATTTTGAGGGGCCGGCCCAGTCCGGTCCGCCCCTGCTTGCACCGGTGCCCGTAAGCCATTGGCGAGGCGGTCAATGGCTTGCACTCCCGCTTGTCCCATGGCGTCGGCGGTAGCGGCAGGAATGCTTCGTTTCCGGAGCCATTGGCTCCGCGTGGCACGCAAGCCCCCGCGCTGCTTGCCCCGCCCTATTTCCCCGCCAGGTACCTGCGCAGGAGAAACGCCGTGAAGTACGGCAGCGTTAGCACGGAGCCCTCGCGGCCAACATTGCCGCCGCACAGCTTGATTCCCCAGTCGATGTCCGGATATGCGTCCGACTCGATGAGGGTGCGCAGGGATTTCGCCGTCCCGTTCTTGGCCTTCACCTCGACCGGCACGAGGCGGTCTCTCGTGCGCACGAAGAAGTCCTCCTCGAGCGTCGAGTTCTCCTTCTTGTAGTAGAACAGGCCATAGCCGGATTTCTGCAGCGCCTTGCCCACGACGCTCTCGTACATGGCGCCCTTGTACACGCCGAGGTTCTTGTTCGCCCTCAGGTCCTCGCTCGCCTCGTCGTCGAGGCTTGCGACGAACATCCCGTTGTCTCGATAGTAGATCTTGTACTTGCCCTCGTCGTAGTTGCCCTTAAGGGGGAGCTCGGGGTAGTTGAGGCAGTGGCACACGCCTATCATGCCTGCGGTCTCGAGCCACTCGATGCACCCGTGGTAGTCCTTGAACCGCGCCGCGCGGGCGACCTTCGATATCTGGAACTTCTTGTTCTTCTTCGCCAGCTGGAGAGGGATGCTGCGGAACACGTTGAGAATGCGCCCCTGGTCAAGGCCCTCTGCATACTTGACGATGTCTTCCTCGTAATCGAGCAGGAGCTGTCGCTGCGTTGCAAGGCACCCCTCGAACGTCCCCCGCTCGATGTAAGGGCGCACGACGGCTGGCATGCCGCCGAGGATGCAGTAGTCCAGGAAGAGCCGCTGGTACGTCTCGAGCTCAAGCTGCGAGAAGGCCCTCGCTTCCTCGATATGGGAGAGCATGTCCGCCGCAAGTTCGTCCCCATACCCCTTTGCTGCGAGGAACTCGCCGAAGTCAAGGGAGTGCATCTCGTAGTCGATTTTGTATCCCACGCTGTTGCTCTCTATGCGCCTGTAGCTGATACCGAGCATCGAGCCGCTGCATATGACGTCGAAGCGGCCGTCCTGATGGAAGAACTTGAGAGCCGTTGCGATCTCGGGATATTCCTGCAGTTCGTCGAAGAAGAGCAGCGTTTCGCCCGGCTCGAGGCGCTTCGAGGGATCGAGCAGGGAGATGTTGCGCAAGATACTCGCCGTGTCGTACCCGTCGTCGCAGATGTGCTTGTAGCGCGGCTCTTCCACAAAGTTGATCTCGACCAAGTTGCGGTATGCCGACTGGGCGAATCTCCTGATGGATTCGGTTTTGCCCACCTGGCGCGGCCCTTTGACGATAACGGGGAGCCTGTCATCGGCGGTCTTCCACTCGGCCAGGAACCGGTCTATGGTACGCGCCAGATAGGTCATCTGCCTCGCCCCCAGTGCAATCTGGAATAGAATGAACGAGTGTCATTTTACCAGGTAATACAAAAACATGAGCGAGTTTTTGCCTATTTGTTACACTTTTATGAGCGAGTTTTTTGCCGATTGCTACGCTTTCATGAGCGAGTTTGCGCCCGCTCTCCCTCTTTTTGGCGCCAATCTCTAGGGATGGCCGATAGTTTGGTATTGGTGAAAATGCCTTGGAAAGCAATGAACAAGTAGCCCCCGGCCGTAATCTCTCCCGCGCCAGCGTCAAAAAACCGGCCCGGGAGGGGCCGCCGGGGGATTTTTGTCGTGTCCCGCCCGCATCGGGCGGCCAGGGCGTGTTTGATAATCTCTAACTTTCCGAAAGGCATGCTTGACTAAACACAGTCAACGCCCTGCACCAGCGCCTCAAGCGCTTCCTGGGCCGCCTCGCGGGTGTGTCCACCAGGTGGCCGCCCCGCTACCTCGCCTGGTTCGGCTGGGCGGAGCAGGCCCGCCGCTCCGGCTCGAGGCCCGCCCGCGTGCTCTCCGGCCAGGCCGCCGCCGGGCGCTACGGGCACACCGGGGCCGCCCTGCTCTCCATGCTGCAGCCCCTCTGGGGGTATTGGGAACAGCGAGGTGCTATGTCAACGGTGGTCTAACACAGAGTAAATAATTTCCTCCTATCTGTTTTACGACACAGCTGTGAGCAGGCATTTTATTCAGCCTCGGTGGCCAGCACGCTTGCTTCAAAAACAACCGCGAGAGTTGCGTTCTGTTTGACCAGGCGATTCTCGAGGCGTCGTTTGCCGACCCCGCGACGATGGACCAGGTGGAGGCTGTCCTTGAGGCTCCGGAGAACGACGCGTTTGTGTGCCGTGCGGACACCATGGCCGAGCTCGCCGAGCACTTCGGCATGGATGCTGCGGCTCTCGAGGCGACCGTTGCCCGTTACAACGAGCTTTGCCATGGTGGCGAGGATCTCGACATCGGCAAGGACGCCCAGTTTATGGTGGCGCTCGAGAATGGCTCACTGTGCATGGCGCGCATCTGCTTCATGTTCGTCGCCATTGACGGCGGCATTCCCACCAACGTGCGTGCAGAGGCGCTTGATGATGACTTGCGGGCCATCCCCGGCTTGTACGCTGTCGGCCTGGACGGCGCGATGATGTGGCGCAACATCTACACCCAGGACATTCCCGGCACCATGATGGGGCACAACGTGAACTCGGGCAGGAACGCCGCCCGTGCGGTTGGGGCGTATATCGCGAGCCTGTAGTTGCGGCGCAGGGTGGGTTTGCGGTTCTTATTGAAGGGTGATTGAATGCTCGAATCCCGCTCTGGTTATAAACTGCGGCTGACCGCAACGTGCCTGCGGTGCCAGAGAAGGGAGATTCCTATGAATATCGTTGTATTGAGCGGCAGCCCGCGCAAGGGTGCCAACACCGACGCCATGGTTGACGCATTCGCCGAGACCGCGCGAGAGGGCGGCCACACGGTTGAGGTCATTCGTGTTGCTGGCAAAAAGATCGCCGGTTGCCTGGGGTGCCGGTATTGCTTTGCCCATGAGGGCGCTTGTGTGCAGAGGGACGACATGGCCGATGTGCTCGAGGCGCTCAAGCGTGCCGACATGGTCGTGTTTGCATCGCCCATCTACTGGTTCGATATCACCGCGCAGGAGAAGGCCGCCATTGACCGCCTCTATGCCTTCGGTGCCACGGGCTTCCCGTTCACCAAGACGGCTCTGTTGCTCGACAGCCACAGCGAAGGCGTTTATGACGCGCCAATCGCCATGTACAAGGCGGCCTGCGCGTACTGCAAGTGGGATGACCAGGGCATTGTTACAATCAGCGGCATGACTGATCGTGACAGCATGGCCTCATCGCCCAAGCTGGACGAAGTGCGCGAGCTCGCCCGCAAGCTTGCCTAGAGGCGAGTGATATATTGAGACGGTTCGCATTGATTTCCGTCTCTTAACGCAGGCAAGTAATCAAAAGCGACTGCAATGTGAGCAGTCGCTCGGAGCTCCCGCCTGCCCAAATAAAAATGCGACGAGTGCCCAACTCGCCCGTTGAACGCAGCCGCGTCGTGGAGGGTTCCGCGGCATGCGCATCCGGGTCGCCTGGGCCGTGATGAACATGCCTTCCGACTCGGAGCGCTCGGCAATTGCTGGCATGCGGTCGGTTTTCTTCATGCGTTGCAGTTGTAGGCCGTGAGCCTACTTTCGCAACAAGCTTCCAGGCTACTTTTTAGCGATCATCGGCATCTTCTCCTACGTCAGCGACCCCAGCTGTTCCAGCGCGTCCTTCAGTATGGCCGTCCCCCATCTCCCGCCTTCCTTCATCGACGGGGCGCCCTACGGGGA
>CABQHM010000092.1 GCA_902464015.1 uncultured Coriobacteriales bacterium
GGCCCCTCACCCCGCCTCCCCATCCTAGGCGGCCGATTTATTCAGTGTTGCCTTATCCAGTTTTCGAGCGAATTACAGCCTCTAGTTCTTGACGAGTATGGACGCCGAACTTGTCATAAATCCTGCTTGTGTGGCTGCGTACGGCTCCAGTTGAGATAAATAGCGTGTCGCTAATTCGAGCCGTGGTGTTGCCGGCCATCAGGAGGATAAAGACATCAATTTCTCGCGGGCTAAGGCCTTTCGAGGATGCTATCTCCTTGAAATATGTGCCCTCGTTGTTTCCCACGGTCTCATCCTGGGTGGCCAGAACAGCATCGGGGGCGCAGGAAGGACCGTCGCCAAGTTCTACAATGAGAAAAATGACAACTGCCGAGCTTGTAGTTACAACTGCGAGGGCATAGAAAAATTCGCTGAACATGCCGAATGCGGGCGTGCTCGACAGGAGTACGCCCGCATTGCGCGCAAGGACATTGAGTAGCATTACGCAGGCGCAACCAAAGTATGCGGATACGCCGCAAGAGGCGGTGCGAGAACACACGGCATAGTAAGCGACTAGACGCGAGGCGGCCGCTCCCATGCAGAAAAGAAGGGTTGCAAGCCCATTCGCATCCGCATCCCCTGCGCCGACATTCCCCGCCAGGGATAGTCCGGCCAGCAGAAGCGGAAGGGTAATACCGTACAACCACTTGAGGTCAAATCTCTCGGGGACGGCTACGTAGACGATAACGACCAGGGCGCAGGGAAGGGCCCTGCCCGCAATATCTAAGCCTGATCCTGCAACGCTCCCCAGTATGCCTGCTTCCATGATGCCGAAGGAGATGCCCGAGGCGAGGACCCACGCGATAACAGGGGCAGGCAGAAGCCTGTCCAGACCACTGATCCTCCTTGGGCGTGTGGCGGCGGCATGGGTAAACTGTTGCGAATGGGAGAGTATTAAATTCATCCACAAAACGCCTGCTGTCGCTAGGCACATGAACGTTGGAACTATTGGTGCGCCCTTTAGTGCCGTTGAAAGAATGCCAACAGGAACGTCTAGAACATAAGCGAGAGCGAGACAGACAACGATGCGCCTGTTGGGAAGTGTGCCAAATACTTCAAGCCATGCAATCATTAAAGCCGATGCCCCAGCGCCGATGAAAAAACCTGCTGCCGAACCAACTGCGGGACTTTGGATTATGGGGCAAGTAACGCCCAAGGCACAGCCAAGCACTAAGAATAGATCGGGAAGGAATCGAACGAATGATGGTGGTGCACTGCGCAGAGAAAGCAACGTGTGTCCGAGAATTATGAATAGCCCGGTAATCTTGCCGACTTCTTCCCATGATGTTTCGAAGCCTTGCAGTCCCATTGGTAACTCGGCGCATGCACGGCAGAGTGCGTATCCACATGCTAAAAACAGCATGGTGGCCCAGTCGCGCCGATTATGGCTTGCGCTTTCCACAGAAACAGATAGCGCCATGGCGCACGCCCCTTCTCACTCCGCTTAAGACAAAGGATAATCGATTTTGGGTTAGTGTTCAGTATGGAATGGCCTTGTTTTAGGTGCTTAAATTATTAAGCATCATGCACATGACGATTAAACCCCTGTTAAACGGCTGAGCAAGATTGAGATTGGCACAATGTGGGCCGAAGGGATGGGGCGGGTTTCCTGAGTGACGCAAGCGCCGCCGGCATCCTTCTCAGTCGAGTGGCCACCTAGGGGGCGGCCGCGTTACTAGTAAGGGGGTTCTCATGCAGGAGCTGAATAGGCGTTCTTTTGTCAAGGGTGCTGGTGCTGGTATCGCCGCATCTGCGGTGGTGGCGTCTCCCGCCTTGGCTTGCGACTGTCCCGATAAGACCGATGGAATCATCCCCACTGAGTGGGACTATGAGACAGAAGTACTGATCGTTGGCTTCGGTGCAGCGGGCGTCAATGCGGCCCTTGCGTCTTGCATGGCTGGCGCCAAAACTATGGTTATTGAGGCTGCTCCTGAAGAGTATTCTGGCGGTAATACTTCTGTCTCCGGAGGCGGCTTCGTCCAGCCCTACGATCACGACATCTACGTCAACTATCTCAATACTTGCTCTTATGGGATGACTCCCTCCAAATACAACGAAATTTGGGCAGATGCCCTTGCAGGAATCTGTGACTGGTTGGACGAGCTCGACCTCGCCTATACGTGCGATCGCCACAACTATGGCCATTGGCTGGCTTCCGGAGATGCCCCCGAAGTTGTTTCGGCCATTGCTGGCCTGACCGAATCTGGCGTCGACCATTACACCATGCTCGACGAAGATGGCAATGGCTGCACTTCAGGCGGAGTGGTTTTGCGCCAGTTCCTTTCTGTTCTGGATGAGTATGACTACACCATTTTGTACGACACGCGCGGTGAAAAGCTGTACCAGGATCCCTTCACCAAGGAAGTCAAGGGCTTGCGTGCCATTGACAAAGACGGGAATTTCATCGACATCAAGGCCAGCAAGGGAGTCATCCTTGCATGCGGTGGCTTTGAAAACAACCCGGAGCTTATTGATTCCCACATTCGGTCCGGTGCCCGCATCTTCCCTTCGGGCACGCCTTTCAACCGCGGTGATGGCGTTCTGATGGCCCAGGAGATTGGCGCCAAGATGTGGCACATGAACGGCATCGAGTGGCAATGCTATGGCGTTCGTCCCTACGATTATATAAAAACTGATATCCCCATGGCCGGCGATGTCGTCGTGTCTTCCCACTGGGATCTCGATCCTCGTATGATTCAGCTCAATCCCTATGGAGATCGCTTCTACCCCGAAGACCGCTTCATGGCTCACACAAAGCAACTTGATGGCATGGATTTTGTGGGCTATGCCGATAAAAAAGACCAGCTTGACGACTATAAGGCTCGCTGGGCGTTCATGATTTTCGATCAAGGCCGCTTTGAACAATACCCCGAAGGCGATGGCGAGATTTATGCCGAGGGTTTCGAGTATATCCCCGGTGTCATCACCACCATGGGCTGGTTCCCTGCACGAAAGCTCTTCAAATGGGACCTCAACCAGGCTCTTGAATCTGGTTTGCTTTGCAAGGCGGATACTCTCGAGGAGCTGTTCGAAAAACTTGGGCTTGTGTATGTCGATCGCGCCCTTGCTACCGTAGAGAGATGGAACGGTTACGTTGATGCCGGGGAAGACCTTGACTTCCATCGCGACCCGGAGCACATGTACCGGATAGACCAACCTCCGTTCTATGGGTGCAAGCTGTGGCCCTCGTTTATCAATACCCAGGGTGGGCCTGTTCACAACAACATGGACTGCCGTGTGACTGATATGCGCGATGAAGAAATCCCCCGTCTTTATGCTACTGGCGAGCTCGGTTCCGTGTACAGCTTGCTATATCACGGTTCTGGCAATGTGGCGGAAGCTATTGTTACGGGAAAGAATGCGGGTTTTGATTGTGCCGCCTTGGAAAACTGGGACGCATAGATAGCAACTTCTGCTAGCTGATTGCATGACGGCTTGGGTTAAAACGGCATAACCGCAGGCAGTGTGTCGAAAATGCGAGCCGTTTTCGACACACTGCTCTTCTATGTGGTTATGAGATTGCGCTACAAAAGCGCCAGTGTAAATATGCTGGACGCCGACAATTGGTGGGAGGAGAGAGCGATGAAATGGAAAGTTGCCGTGACATCTATCCTGGCTGCGGCTCTCATGGTCGGTGCCGTTGGCTTGGCTGTGCCCAGCTGGGCGGAGACTAGCCAGGTGACTGAGTATGAGTGGTCAATGGATCTCGATTGTGCCATGTGCCACCAGCCAGAGGCCGATAGTCTTGCTCCGGCAAGAGACGCTAAATCAGAGGAAGAGGAACCGAAGGGGCAGACAGAGCCCAAAAGGATGCCCAATGAGGAGAGTGATTCTGCTGGGCTTGACGAGGTGAGCGCCTATGCAATCGATCATGTCAATTCGTTTGGGATGTCGTGCATAACATGCCATTCAGATGAGACGGGGTTGGCAAAGGGACATAGCAAGCTCAATTCTGGCAAGCAGGCGAAGCGTCTCAAGAAATCTGCTGTGACTTCCGAAGTTTGTTTGGAATGTCATAAGGTCAAAGACCTGTCTGAAAAGTCAGCTGACTACAAAGGCCTTACCGACACCAACGGTACGACGGTAAACCCCCATGCATTGCCCGAGGGCGAATCTCATGCCGACATCGTTTGCACTGATTGCCACCAAGTTCATTCTGGCAAGTCAATTGATGAGAGTTCAATGACTACCTGCAACAGTTGCCATCACGCTGGCGTCTTTGAATGTGGCACGTGTCATTAGCCAAAACGGCTTCATGCTAAAATTGAGTCAGCGGGATGCCCGCCTAAGCTATTGGGGTGGGCATCCCGCTGTTAGTGGTTATATTAAACGCGAGCCTGCGACTTTGTTCTTTGGCAAGGGTCTGTACAGGTATTAGATGTCGGGATGACAGTGGTTCCTGAGTGCTGCCAATGGGACTGATGGGTGGGATACTCAAGGCGTTCCTAGCGACATCCCGAACAGCGTGGCTGTCATCCTGGCTCGAACAACGTGACAGGCGCTGCGGGGGTTTTGCCAGGCAGCCCCCGAAGTCCACTCAGGCTCCAGGAATCATCGGGAATAGTGTAACAATCGACCCCTTGTGTTCTCTGAATATGTAACTGATTCATCCAATAATATGTATTATGTAACTTAAATAAATGAACATATGAACAGATAGACATATCAAATTGCTTGCTGGTGCATGCTGGTGTTGCTGTTGCTGGTTACGGCGACTGATTGTAGGACTAAACGTAACGGGCCGTAGATCGCCTCCGAGGGTATTGGCGGGGCCGCCTCGAGGGACTTGGCGCGCATGCGTCTCCGCGCCGCCACCAGCCCGTTGAAAGACTAAGCGCAACGGCCTGCAAGGTTTCTCGGCATGGGCGGTTTGCGCCGCCCTACCAGATAGCATGTATCGCTGGGCGCGCTGGCATTACTTGACAGCAAGGAACGCGAGACGCAGGAGGTCGCGGGTAGAGGGGTCATCGAGGTTGATGGCAAACTCGTCACGAAGGCGCCCCAGACGGTAGTCGAGCGTGGTCCTGTGGATATGCAGTTGCTCGCAGGTGCGCGATTTGACAAGGTCGTTTTCGAGCAGTGTGCGCAACGTCGTCTCGTATTCCGTGCCGCACTGCGCATCGTACGCGCGCACCCGTAGCAATGCCAGCGGCTCCAGGTGCTGGGCAGCAAACTCCCTGGCCAGCAGGGTCTTGGCAATGGCCAGCTTGCAGTGGTCGTAGGCAAGTGCGGCCGGTTTCCCCCCCTTCCTCGCGGCGGCGCAGGCATGGCGCGCTTGCTCATACGAGGCTGGCAGGCCGGACAGACCGTCGACGGGGTCTCCCCATCCGATGACAACGCCCTCGGCAGCGCAGAAGTCGCACAATCGCTCGCGGCTGGTTTCCTTCAGAATCCGTGCGGGAACCACGAGGGCAAACCCGTCGACATCAGGCACAGAGGCGTGCGAGCCTTCGAGTCGCGAGCGCCCCATACCCGCAATCTGGTTCCAGCGTGCAGGCGGATAGGACTGGTCCACTGCCTCGATGCGCGCCGCTACCCAGGCATTTTCTATCGACCAACCGAAGAACTGCGCGCGCATCCGCGCCTCGCCCTCCTCGTGCTGCCGACACAGCAGCTCGGACACGATGTCCATGCCGGCGTTGACGGTGTCGCCCGCCCGGAATTGATTCAGCAAGGGAGCCAACTCGCCCGCCACGCAGTGTGCCAAGGCGATTCCGCCTAAATCGTCCTCCATCAGCTTCATGACGTGCAGCCTGAATGTTTCGGAGCCCGCTGCCACAGGCTGGGACCACACCGGCGTAAGCCTGTCCGCCTCGGGATACATGATGCCGAAGCCGTCGGGCCGCGAAAGGCTGAGCTCGCGGTACAATGAAATGCTTTCTGCCGACACTTCCGAGGCGTAGCCTCTCCGCTCGGTCTCCCGCATCGCTTGGGTGACCTCGTCCTCAACCAGGCTTGCGGCAACGAGGTTGAACGCCCCGTCGAACAGCACGAGCGACCGTCCCATGAGCGCGGCCCCCGCGTCCATGATGGCGGCGGCCAGGCCGGTGCGCGCCCCGCGGTGGAGGTCGTACAACCAACGGCGCAGGCGCGCCAGACGCCCGACAAGTATGTCCCGAACAGTCTCGGCCGTGAGGCTGCCGCTTGACGCAAGTCTGACGCCAGGCGACTCTCCGATACTCGCGAGCACCCATCCGTCGGCCTCGGACACGGCAAGGCGGCCTTCTGGCCCATGCTCCCCCAGTATCACGTCTTCTATGTAGGCCTCGGAGCGTGAGGCCGCGCGCTCGGCACTGTCCCAGCCCCCGACGGCCTGCGACCCCAATACAGCTCCATCGTCCCACAGCGCGCATCCGGCAGTCATCATCGCGACGTTCATGTCCCCCCCGTCTAAAAGCGTTGCTACATATTGTAGCAACCACATGCCGCAGTTTCCTCCACGCCGTCCGATGCCTTTTGCCCTTGCGGGGTCTACACTGCCAGCAAGTCAGTAAAAAGTGCATGTTGCCGGTATTTTATCTGGCATATCCGCAGACCATAGGGGTTTGCGCAAGCATGTGCATGTGATGAAAGGGGTACAGTATGTCGTACGATAAGAACCTCAGCCGTCGTGGTTTTTTCGCGGCAGCGGGCGCCGCCGCTCTCGCAGCGGGTGCAACCGTTGGCACCGCTGATGCCGCCTCCTCGAGTGCCTTGGGCACCTATGCTGGCGAGTACAGCCAGTATGAGCACGATGACGACGAAGAGGGTTCCGAGGTTACCGGCGGGGAAATGGACACCCTGAACGTCGAGACCGACTATGCGACCGGTGTCTACACCGCTGGCACCTACGTGGGCGAGGCCCCTGGCATCGGCGGCACCATTACCGCCACCGTTACCGTCGACGAGACAAGCATCCTCGAGGTCGTCCTCGAAGGCCCCGCAGAGACCCCCTCCATCGGCGGGGCCGCGCTCGAGGCCCTCGCCCCCGCCTTTGTCGAGGCCCAGACCAGCCTCGTCGACGCCGTCGGAGGCGCCACCGTCACCTCGAAGGGCGCCCGCGACGCCGTGGCCGCGGCCCTGAAGCAGGCCAGCGGCATTGAGGACCACGAGTGGACCCTCGACGAGATTAACATGAACGCCGGTTACTACACCGCGTTCGTCCAGGGCTTCTCGCTCATCTCCAAGATGCCCGTCATGGTGCGCACGCACGCCAAGAGCATCGAGTGCATCGACATCTCCACCGAGAACGGCGAGACCGACCCCGTGCGCCTCACCGTCGAGGAGAACATGATTCCGCTCATGTTGGCCAACCAGTCCTACGAGGTGGACACCGTGTGCGGCGCCACCGTGACCTCCGCCGCACTGAAGCAGGGCGTGCGCGAGTGCCTCATGCAGGCCCTCATCGACGGCGGCACTCCCCCCGAGGCCGTCGCCTACTTCGGCAAGAAGGTCGAGCTCGAGCCCCAGTCCCCCCAGACCATCGACGTGGACGTCCTGGTCGTGGGCATGGGCGGCACCGGCACCGCCGCGTTCATGAGCGCCTGCGAGGCCGAGGTCGCGGCCGGCCGCGAGGTGAAGGTCCTGGCCATCGAGAAGACCGGCCGCACCGGCGGCACCTCCGCCATGACCTCCTCGGTCCTGGCCTTCAACCCCGCCCAGTTTCAAGCCGACCACAACGGCGGCGTGGACTACGTCGACGTGGACTACGTGAACGACGCCCGCGCCAACTCGCCCTACTCTGCTGGCGCGCACGCCAACAATTACGACTTCCCCATGTTCGGAGAGGACCCCGACCTGCAGCCCTTCTGGGACATCTACCTCGAGAGGTCCGGCGAGATGCTCGACTGGCTGGTCGAGCACGGCTTCTACTTCGGCAACGAGCCCACGGGCGACTTCTACACCCCCGGCCTGAAGGCCAACTACGAGTACGCCGGCACCATGGGCGACCAGTGCAAGATGGAGGTCAAGGGCTACTTCGACAAGATGATCGGTGACGCCAAGGCTCTGGGAGGCCAGGTCATGATCTTCACCGAGCTCCAGGACTACATCGCCGACGCTGACGGCAAGGTCGTGGGCGCATACGCCAAGAGCACCAAGGACGGTACCGAGTACACCATCAACGCAAAGAAGGTCATCAGCTGCACCGGCGGCATGGGCGGCAACAAGGAGCTGTGGGGCAAGCACTCCAACATGGGCCAGGGTTACGAGCTTATGGGCTTGCGGACCAACGACGGCAAGTCGCTCGAGGCCTGCTGGAACCTGGGCGCCGGCGAGAAGAACATCATGACCGGCATCACCCTCCACACCATCGCCCCCTCCATCATCCTGAACGACTTCCCTGTGAACCGCATCGAGGGCATGCTCGACCCGTGGATCGGCCGTGTGGCCACCTGGTCGATGAACGACGTGCCCCTGTTCATGGTCACCAACCGCGACACGCTGCTCGTGAACCGCGAGGGCGTCCGCTACGCCACCGAGGCTCCCGCCTGGCCCATGACCTTCGCCGGCTGGCTGGGCGGCAACCGCTTCTACAGCATCGCCAGCCAGGCACGCATCGACGCCATCGCGGCCGCCGGATTTGACCACACCAACACCAACGTGTTCAAGCACCACGGCTTCAACACCTTCCCCCTCAACACCCCGTTGCCCGACATGCAGGAAGTCGTGGACGCTTGCGTGCGCCTTGGCAACTGCTTCAAGGCCGACACCCTCGACGAGCTGGGCGAGATCCTGGGCATGCCCGTCGGCAACCTGCAGGCCAGCGTGGACCGCTACAACGGCTTCTGCGAGGCCGGCGTCGACGAGGACTACGGCAAGGATGCCGCGCTTCTGAAGAGCATGGGCACCGAGGGCCCCTGGTACGCTTTCGCCGGCCAGGCCGAGGACTACACCTCCGAGGGCGGCCTCTCCATCGACACCATGTTCCACGTGACCAAGGCCGACGGCGAGCCCCTGGGCAACATCTTCTGCGGCGGCACCGACTGTCTGGGCTTCGTGCCCTGCGACTTCGCCGGCAACGCCCAGGGCTGGGCGTTCCTGTCCGGCAAGCTGGCGGCCGCCAACGCCGTGGCCGAGATCGTGGCCGAGTAGGGAGTCGGGCAGAGCGCACCGCTAGGTAACCGGGCCAGCCGGGCGGCCCGATCGGGCCGCCCGGCTGCTTCCGTCGAGGAGCCCCTCGAAACCGTAGAACGCCCTCCTACTCGTCTGTGCGGCTTCGCAGGCCGCCGTTTACGTCAGCCTGTCACAAGGCCTCTCCTATGCATGCATCGAGGAAGCCTCACACGCGGCCCCGCCTGTGAGTGGCCCGAGGTCTCGCATGGGCATCTTATGCCTAAAGAAGGTGCGGCCGCCTCATTCGACGGCGGAGTCCCCAATCGCCCCGAGGCAATATAATCCCCCTATCTATCTCAGCG
>CABQHM010000093.1 GCA_902464015.1 uncultured Coriobacteriales bacterium
CCCCCCCCCCCCGAAAAGACCGCAATATAATCATTCCGAAACGGGTTGATTGGCTTAAAATGTTCGTTTAGCTTGAAACCAAAGTGCAGACAAATGAACGAGTGAGCGAATGACGGGGGGCGAGCATGTATCAGGTTGCAGTTCTTGACGACAACGAACTGTCGGCACACATGATCGCCGAGTTGGCACGCCAGTACACAGACAAAACCGAGCTCGAAGTTCACTGCTTCACGCGCCTGAGCGACTTGACGCGCAGCATGACGCGCGGCCACATGGCATGCGACATCGTCTTCATGGACATCCAGCTTGCCGAAGACGAGCCCTGCGGCATCGACGCAGTCCGCACGCTCTTCAGCCCGGAAAGCGGCACGCAGGTCATCTACGTCAGCGGCCGCGAAGACATGCATGCCAAGGTGTACCGTACCAAGCACGTGTCGTTTCTCACCAAGCCCGTCAACAAGGATGACTTCGACGAGGCGCTCGACCGGGCGCTCTCAAACCTGCAGGAAAATGCCGCAGAACCCATCAGGGTGCACGTCGGCCGCAACGACCGCAAGATTTATCCCCAGGAGGTCGTCTACGTCGAGAGCAAGGGTCGCGTCATCGAGATCCATCTGAGGGCGACCAGGCATGCAGGCGTCAAAGCCGAAGGCGAGGTCATTCGCACGTACATGCAGCTGGGCGAGCTTGGCGAGCTTCTGGGCGAGGGCTTTGCCCGCGTGCACCAAAGCTACCTGGTAAGCCTCGACGACGTCGCGCAGCTCGGCACCCACAACCTCACCCTGTCAGACGGCACGACCGTCCCGGTGAGCCGCAGCCGCTCGGCCGAGGTGCGCGAACTCTTCTTTGACCGAGTCCGCGGCCTGTAGCACGACGAGCCAAGCCTCCATTTATGAGCGATTTTCTATCCGCAATCCTTCCCGCCGTTCCTCAGGCGGCACTGATATATGTCCAAGCGACGCTTCTGCCCATGCGGAAGCGCTGGCTGTTTGTGACGATTGAGGTGCTGCTTTCCTGTGCGGTCCTCTTGATGAGGCTCACGACCACCGGCATCGTCACCGACAGCGTTCACTCCTTCATTTCCCTCACTGCCATGTTTGTTCTGCCGCCGCTGTTCTACCGGCGCGTAGTCCCTCTCCCCTGGCGACTTGTCGCCACCGCCGTGGCCGTGCTCCTCATGTTCCTGGGCGAGATGGCTTGCGGTGCGCTGTGGGTGGCAAGCGGCCGCGAATACTCCCAGAGCGCGGTACAATCGGCCCCCCTTCTGATGTCGGTGATCATCCATCTCTTTTTTGTCGCCGTCATCCTTATCGGAGGACACCTGTTCAGGGCGTTGTTCAGAAAACAGCGAGTTGAGAGACTCGCGTCAAGCGCCGGAGGCGTGCTGCTTTGCGGCCTGCCCGTATCACAGGCGCTGCTGGTATGGGTGCTCCTCTTCATCATGATGCACGTAAGCGACGCCGGCGATCGCGGCCCCATCCTGACCGCCGCGCTGGTCCTCATCGCACTTTGCATCGTGAGCGACGCGCTGCTCATTCGCTCGGTCAGCGGATACTGGCGCACCCTGGATGAGCACAAGTACGCGGAGAAACTCGAGCAGCGCATGCAAGAGCAGCTCGACGGCTTCACGCGCCTCAACGCGCAGATTGCATCCACCGCCCACTTGCGCCACGACATGCGCAACCACTTGCTGGTTCTCAGCGTCTTTGTCGATCAAGGCGAATTCGAGCAGGCAAGCGCCTACGCCGACGGTGTCCTGGCAGAACTTGAAAAAGTCGACCACGGCGAGGTAGCATGAGCATGCCGACGCCTCGCTTCATCGCCCTCGTCTTCGCAGGCATAATCGCCCTGGGTTTCCTGATCATACAATGCGTGATATGGCATCGCATGCGCGACATGCCCGTCAAGCGACGCCTCGCCAACATGCTCTACCCCGCGAGCCAGCTGGTCCTCATGCTTTTCGCAATCGGCGGTAGCTGCGTCTTCTCGCTTTCGACCATGGCCATCGTAATCGCGTGCCTTTTCGGTTTCGCCGCCATCATATACGACATCGACCTGTTCAAGGTTCTCATCGTGTCCGAGCGCAAGGACATGGCCATCGCCCGGTCGCGCCAGCTGGAGCAGCAGCTCGCCGCACAGGAGAAGCGCGCCGACGAGCTGACCCGAGAGGTCGTTCGTGCCAGGACGATACAAAAGGCGATGTCCGACCAGCTCAAGCAGCTTAAAGAGCACCTTGCCGACAACGACGCCCAAGCGGCGCAGGATCTGCTCGCCCAAGCCACGCAGTCCCTCGCCCCGCGCAAGGTGCGCTTGTGCGACAACCCCGCCGTGGACGCGCTGCTCGCCTCAAAAGTGTCGCAGTGTGCAGAGCTTGAGATCCCGCTCAAGGTGAACGTCGCGGTTCCGGAGCTGTCCGACATTCCCGACGCGGAGCTGTGCGCCGTCTTTGCCAACCTCATCGACAATGCGATAAACGCGTCGAAGGAGCTGGTAAAGGGTGGGCGGCCATGCGCCGGTGAAGAGGCGAAGGAGCCGTTTATCGAGGTAGACGCCATGGTGGCAGCCGGTTATCTCTCGGTGCGCGTGCGCAACGCCTGCCTGGACCAGCATGCAAAAGCCCGCCACAACCGCAAGCAGCCGCGCAGCATCAACGACGAGCATGGCTGGGGCAAGTCGATTGTGGCCCTCATCGCCCGCCGCCACGACGGCAGCTTCACCTGCACGGCCGAAAACGGCGTATACCTTGCAAAGGTCACCCTGAAGGCGTAAGGCAGCGCGGAACCCGCCCGAGGTGCCTGACCTTGCGCAGGGCGTTCCCGAAGTGGGGCCGTTAGGAAAGCGCATAGCGCTTCAGGGTGCCTGACTTTGCGCAGACGTGCTTCCGAGACGGGACCGTCAGGAAAGTGCATGACACTTCAAGCCGCCCGGCTTAGCTCAGGCGTGCTTCCACCCCAAACAAAACAAGGCGAGGCACGCCCGTCATCCAGACACGCCTCGCCTTTTGTCAATTCAATACCGTTCATCACCAAGACATGCTTGGCTTCGGGCTTCGCTTACTGCCTGTAGTAGGAGAGGAAGTCGGAGAGCTTTGCGATGGCTTCCTCGAGGACTTCCTGACGGGGCAGGTAGACGATGCGGAAGTGGTCGGGCTCGCCCCAGTTGAAGCCGGTGCCGCAGGTGATGAGCAACTTCTTGTCGTGCAGCAGGTCGAGCGCGAACTGCTCGTCGTTGGTGATGTTGAAACGCTCGCGGTCGAGCTTAGGGAAGATGTAGAACGCGGCCTTGGGCTTCACGGCCGAGACGCCGGGGATCTCGTTGAGCGCCTTCCAGATGTAGTTGCGCTGCTCGTAGACACGGCCGCCGGGCACGATGTAGTCGTTCACGCTCTGGTGTCCGCCGAGTGCCGTCTGCACGATGGACTGCGCGGGCACGTTGGAGCACAGGCGCATGTTGGAGAGCATGTTGAGACCCTCGATGTAGTCCTTCATGGCGTGCTTGTTGCCCGAAAGCACCATCCAACCGATGCGGTAGCCGGCGATCATGTGCGACTTGGAGAGGCCCGAGAACGTGACGCAGGGAAGGTCGGGGGCCAGGGAGGCGATGGAGATGTGCTCGACACCGTCCATGCACAGGCGGTCGTAGATCTCGTCGGAGAAGATCATGAGCTGGTGGCGACGGGCGATCTCGACGATCTCCTCGAGCACCTCGCGGGGATAGACGGCACCGGTGGGGTTGTTGGGGTTGATGATGACGATGGCCTTGGTGCGGTCGGTCACCTTCGACTCCATGTCGGCGATGTCGGGGTACCAATCGACCTGCTCATCGCACACGTAGTGCACAGCCTTGCCGCCGGCCAGCGTGGCGCACGCCGTCCACAGGGGGTAGTCGGGGCTGGGGATGAGAATCTCGTCGCCGTTCTCGAGCAGCGCCATCATGCTGAGCTGAATGAGCTCGGAGACGCCGTTGCCGGTGTAGATGGTGTCCATGTCCAGGTTGGGCAGGTGCTTGAGCTGGGCGTACTGCATGATGGCCTTGCGCGCGGAGAACAGGCCGTGGGAGTTGGAGTAGCCCTCGCAGTCGACGAGCTGGCGCGACATGTCCTGCACGACCTCGTCGGGCGTGCGGAAGCCGAAGGGGGCGGGGTTACCGATGTTGAGCTTGAGCACGTGCGTGCCCGCCTGCTCCATGCGGTTAGCCTCGTCGACCACGGGGCCGCGGACGTCGTAGAGCACGTGATCGAGCTTGGAAGACTTCTTGAACTGGCGCATGGGGGTTCCTTCCTTGGCGGGACGGGCAAGAGTTGGGGTGGTGGTACGGGGCTCGGGTAGATCCGAGAGGTCGGGAGCGGGAGGGGCAGACTCGAGGACGTCGCGCTCGGAGCAATCAGCGACGGTGGAATTCGAGTCCGGCTCACTGGCTAGCTCGGCGGGCAGGTTTGCAGGCTGGGGCGCACAGGGGCCGTCGCGCAGCCAATCAACGTCGACGGCAAGTGCCTCGGCCAGAAAGTTCAAAATGTCGGCGCGAGGAATCGTCTTGCCGGTGACATACTGGCTCACGTAGCTCTTTCCCAGTTTCACGCCCTGTGCGGCGGCGGCGTTTACCAGGTCGACCTGCTTCATACCGCTTGCTTGCATGGCTTCTTTCAGACGCTCGGCAAACGTGGTACCGTCGCCAGAAAGTTCAATTTCCATCTCTCGCCTCCTTCGGTCTAACTCGAAAAGTTCAATTTCGGTGAGAGCGCCGTGGGTGCCCTCACGCAAAAGTTCAATTTCACTGTGGGCAGTATGAACGCTCTGTTTCAAAAGTTCAATATCGAGTTCAAAGTAATTCAATCTGCGCCACACAACCACGAAACTGGGAGACCCGGGCAGGTTCAAGTTCCCCATGCGCACAAGAAAGGGCCCCGGAGGGCCCTTGAGACGTGCCTTGCATGAATGGCGCCGCAGCCCCTCCCCTACACGCCCAGCACGGTGCGGGCGATGCGCAGAAGGGCGGGGTACACAGGCAGCGACGCGCCCTCGTCCACGCGGTCGCACAGCTGGGCCAGCCAGCGGCAGGGATGCTCGGCGGCAAAGTCGTCGGCAGCGTCCTGCAAGGCAACGGCGCGCGAGGTCTCTCCTGCCTCCCAGGCGTCCACCTCGTCACGCGCGAGAATGGCCAGGAAGTTCAGCTCGATGGCGATGTGGTCGGGCAGGTCCACGAACTCGGCGGGCATGTCGTAGCCGGCCGCCTTGTACGCCGCGCGCACGTCGAACTCGTCCTGCGTCCTAAGCCTGCCGCCCTCGCCGTCGGCGCGGGCGCTGGCATAGTAGCTCTCGTAGGGAGGCGCGATGAGCTTGAGCGGACCCACGAACAGGCGGTTGTACTCAACCTCGAGCTTCAGGCGCAGCTCGTCGTCGGACAGGCCGTGGTTCTCGGCGCCGAACTCGGCAAGCAGCCTCAACGACTGCATGAGGTTCATGGAAGCCTCGCCGCTCACCACAGAGCCGAGCTTGCCCACAAGCGCCCCCGACTTCAGGCTGGCGGCCAGCTCGGCCGTGGGGCGCAGCAGACCCTGTGCGAGCGTTCCCCACAGGATGGCCGTCGAGGCGGCGCATGCCCCTTCCACGCGTGCATCCAGTGTCTCGTTGACGTCCCTGCCGGCCATCGCCGTCTCCCTTCCGTGGTGCCCACTCCGTCAAAGGGGCGGGGCCATGCCCCATCCAACCAGGCACGCCCCGCCCCCGCATAGCTTTGGACCTCGCGGCGCGGGATTCCGGCGCGGCATCGAAACCGCCCCACACCCCACCCCGCACACGCTCTCAACTCTCGCGGCGCGGGATTCCGACGCGGCATTGAAGCCGCCTCACACCCCGCCCGCGCGCAACTCTCAGAACTCGCGGCGCGGGGCGTGCCTGCGGCAATGCCTGCCGCCCCACACCCCGCCCGCGCGCTCAACGAGCTAGATATTACAACTCTTTCTTCGGCACAGAGTCGAAGTAGTACACGTTCGGGCTCGTGCCCGCCTCAGCCATCCACTGCTCGCCGCCGTACTGGGCGATGAGCTTGGAGACGTCGCTGCCAGGGTCGTCGAGGTCGCCCACCGTGATGGCACGGTTGGGGCAGGTGAGCTGGCACATCGTGGTCTCGATGCCGTTGTCGAGCCTGTGGAAGCACAGCGAGCACTTCTGAACGACCGGGGTGACGGGGTCGATCTGACGTGCGCCGTAGGGGCAGGCAGCGACGCACTGGCCGCAACCGATGCAGGCTTCCTCGTCCACCACGACGATGCCGTCCTCGCGCTTGTACGTGGCGCCGGCCGGGCACACCTCGACGCACACGGGGTTGTCGCAGTGCTGGCAAGGCACGGGGCGCCATGTGAACGACAGGCCGTTGGGGTACTCGCCCACAGGCACGTCGTAGGTGGTCTCGCCCGCGTCGTTCAGCACGCGGATGCGCTGGATGTTCTCGGACAGGCGGTGCTCCATCTTGCATGCGACGGTGCAGGTGCGGCAACCGATGCAGCGGTGCAGGTTAATTGCAAAACCGTACTTCATCGTCAGCCTCCTTTATGCCTTCTCGACCTGGACCAGGTTGTCGTAGGGTGCGTAGTTGGTCTCGTACACGAGGTCCTGAGCGGGGTTCAGGACCATCTGGAGCAGCGTGCCGTAGTGGTTGCCCTCGGGGAAGTCCTTGGGCCACCAGCCCTGACGCTGGTTGAGGCAGCCGGGCTTGATCTCGGGCGTGACCAGGGCCTTGACCTTGTACCAGCCGCGGTCGTTGGAGACCTTGACCACGTCGCCCGTCTGGATGCCGCGGGCGGCCGCGTCGTCGCATGCCATCTCGAGCCAGGGCTCGGGCGCAATCTCGCGGATCCAGGGCAGTTGGACGTGCTGGGAGTGCGTGGTGTACACGGTGCGGCAGTTCATGAACGTGAGCGGGTACTCCGCGGCCTTCTCGCTGCGGTTGCCCTCGAGCGGCTCGTAGTAGGTGGCCAGCTCTTCGCCCATGCTGCTCTGCCAACCGGTGTAGACCTCAACGCGACCGGAAGCGGTGGAGAAGCGCAGGCCCTCGTTGGCCACGTAAGGCTGGGGGTAGTTCGCGCGAGCCACGCCGTTGGCCTTGAGCTCGTCGAAGTCGATGGTGCTGAACTCAGGCGCAAGGTTGCGGCCCAGGATGTAGTCGCGGCCGAAGGTCTCGGCGTCGTACTTCCAGGTGGTGTCCTCAAGAATGCCGAACTTCTCGCAGACGCCCTGGGCGATCTCGCGGTCGGTCTTGGCCTCCCACATGGGGGTGATGCACTGCTCGCGCACCTGCATGTACATGTTGCCCCAGGTAGGAACGATCTCGAAGGGCTCCTCGTAGTACGAGGTGACAGGCAGCACGAGGTCGGCATAACGGGCGCCGGGGGTCATGATCTGCTCGGAGACGATGATGAAGTCGAGCTGCGGCAGCGCCTCATTGACCACGCGGTTCCAGTCCGGACCCTGGGTGCCCCAGCCGTACGCCACCGTCCACAGGAGCTTGATGGGATAGGGCTGCTGGGTAGACAGGATGTCGATCCACTGGGTGCCGGGCAGGGTCTTGCAGGCATGGCCCTCGCGGGGGGCCAGCGTGTCGGGCGAGCAGCAGCACAGGATCTTGAAGAGCGTGCCGCCGGCCCAGTTCACGTTGGCGTGGGCCTTGCCGATGTTGCCGGTGATGGCCGCGAGCTGGATGAGGGCGCGCATGGGCAGGTGGCCGTTCCAGTAGCGGTTGGTGCCCTGGGAGCAGCGCAGGCTGCAGGGCGCCTCGGCAACGTAGAGGTCGGCAAGCTTCACGATGTCCTCGGCCGGGACCTCGCAGATCTCGCTTGCAGCCTCGGGCGTCCAAGGCTCGAGCGACTCGATGAGCAGCTGGTAGCCGGGTTTCACGGTCACGGTCGCGCCGTCAACCTCAATCTGGAACTCGCCGTAGAGGGCGGCGCCGTCGGGCATGACGCAAGCCTCGGGCATGTCGGGGTTGAACTGGACCGAAGGATAGGCAGGCTTGTTCTCAGCCGGGATGGGGGCAACGGGCACGGCGGCGCCGGCGGCTTCGTCCCACACCAGGTAGTTCTCGCCGTCCATGACGTTCATCTTGGACTCGACGTCCACCAGGAAGGCAAGGTTGGTGTAGTTGCGGATGTAGTCCTCGTCGACATGGCCCTCGTCGACGATGCGCTTCATCATGGCGAGAACCATCGCGGCGTCGGTGCCGGGGCGGATCGGGATCCACCAGTCGGCCTTGGCGGCGGTGCGGGAGAAACGCGGGTCGACCACGACGAGCTTGGCGCCGGCTTCCTGGGCGTCAAAGACGAAGTGCATGTCCTGCATGTTGGTCTCAGCGTAGTTGCAACCGAACATGATGATGCTCTTGGAGCCCTTCATGTCCTCCCACTCGTTGGCCTCCTGCATGACGTTGAGCGTGGGGAGGTACGCCAGGTTCATGGCAAGGTCGCCCATGATGCCGAAGTTGGAGATCTCGGTAGCGTCGAAGGTGTTCGCCATCATGTTGCAGTACTTCTGATGGCCCACGCCATAGTTGCCGGTCATGCCGAGAAACGCGTTGGACTCGGGGCCATAGGTGTCCATGTTGTACTGCATCTTCTCATGGATGAGCTCGAAGGCCTCATCCCAGGAGATGCGCTCGAACTCGCCGGAGCCGCGCTCGCCGACGCGCTTCATGGGGTATTTCACGCGATCGGCGGAGTAAACGCGCTGCATGGCGTTGGAGATGCCGCGCAGGCAGATGCGCCTGTGCGCGGGATCGGGGAACTCGGCGGGCTCGACCTTCTGGATGACGTCGTCCTTCACATAAGTCTGGATGCCGCAGCTGCCGACGCAGTTGGGGGCACACACCGAGCGGGCGGTCTTGTCGTAGGCTACCTGACCTGCGGAAAGATCGAGCTTCTCGGCCAGGGGGTCGGGCATGGCGGCCTCGTCGGCCTGGGCGGCGGGCACGAGCACCTGGGGAACGGAAGCGACCAGACCCGCGGCGGCAGTTGCCTTGAGGAACTGGCGACGACCAAGCTTCAGCTGGCCGTGCATGTCGTTGGTGCGCTCAATCACAAGGATCCCTCCTTATTTAACGAGCTCATGGCAAATAAAGGGGCACCCACAGTCTGCAGCCCGCAAGTAAAGGGAAAAATGCGACGCAAACACCCCGGCGGCGGCATGCATCACCGCTGCACATTGGCAGGTCTACCTGCATCTATGGCATTTCGCTGGCGCAAATCCCCTTGTCGCCCCTCCTTAAGCCAGAAGAATACGGCCTCACGCGGGCGCATGGCACAAATTTGCGGGAAATCGAAAAAGTCGGAACAGGCGGGGGCGGGGGCGTGGG
>CABQHM010000094.1 GCA_902464015.1 uncultured Coriobacteriales bacterium
CGTTCTCGAGCCCCGGCTCCTTGATGCGCCGCCGCGCCGCGGCGAGCTCGGGGTCGGCCTTGGGCTCGGCGGGCTTCAGCCTCGCCGTCCCCTCCACGCCGAGCTCGCGCTTGCGGTCGGCGACCCAGTTGGAGAGCGTCTTGTCGTTGATGCCCAGGTCGGCCGCGCACTGCTTGATCGTCCTGCCGCTGGCCATCACGAAGCCCGCCGTGCCCTTGCGGTACTGCTCGGGATACTGCTTCCCCGGAACGTGGCCCGCTGCCATGCCGGGCCCCTTCCTTGAGGTGGTGTATTGATTTTACCTCTCCATCGGGTGTCCGAAAAAACGATACACTTCACTTTGCGGCCTCGACCGCCGCGGAGACCTCGCGCCCCTTGCGCTCGCGCTTCCTCGCGCCAGTGTGGCCGGGCAGGCTCGCCAGCCCCTCGATCACGGCGCGCCTCACCGTGGTGTCGCCGGCCTTGGTGATGCGGCCGTTGCGGCCGGCCCTCTCGCCGCTGTCGCGCCGGCCCGGGGTGAGCCCGAAGTAGCGCGAGACGCTGCGCCCGTTGGGGAACCTGGAGAAGTCGTCGACGGTGACGGCGAAGGAGAGGGCCACGACGTCGTCGACGCCCTTCAACCTGGTCAGGGCGTCGACGTAGGGCTTCCACCGGGGCTCCAGGCACAGCTCGAGGAGCCCCTTCCTGAGCTCGCCGCACCTGTCGATGTTAGCGTCAATGCTTTTTCAGCCAATTCCACCAATGAACCGGCGCCGATTGCGCCATCGAAAAGGCGCCGGTTCCGCCAACGCAAACCCGCCGCTTTCGGCTAGTCGTCATCCCCCCATCCGGGCGCCCATTCCCCGAGCCTCTCCGGCAGCCTGCCGTGCTCGGCGTAGAACCGGGCCTTCTTGCGAGTCTGCTCGTACACGTCCTGGTCGGTGTACGGGAACGAGCCGGGCGCGTAGTACTCCTCGTACAGGTGCTCGACGAGCTCCCGGGCCGTCGGCCAGCGGTTCGCCCACAGCATGGTCTCGATCTCCTCCAGGCAGCGCGTCCTCTCGTCGCTCATTTCCCCTCGCCCCTTTCCTCCGGCGTGCGCCGGTCGTCCTCGGTGAGGTCCTTGAGCCTGTAGGACCTCCCCGTTATCCTCAGTATCGTGCACCTGTGGCAGAGGCGGTCGGCGATGGCCGACGCCGTCACCCCGTCGCCGAAGACCTCCCCCCAGCGCCCCACGCCGACGTTGGTGGTGACCACCGTCGACCTGTTCAGCCTGTAGCGCCTGTTCACCAGCTGGAAGAGCAGGTCGGCGCCGCGCTTGTCGATGCCGAGGTAGCCCAGCTCGTCGACGATGAGCAGGCTGCAGTGCTCGTAGAAGCGCCACCTCCTGTCGAGGGTGCCCCTCTCGTCGGCGGACTCGAGGTCGCGCACGACCTTGGCGCAGTCGGCGAAGTAGACCTGCCTGTGGGCCATCACCGCCTCGTACCCGATGGCCACCGACAGGTGGGTCTTGCCCACGCCGGGGCTGCCGACCAGGATCACGTTCTCGCCGCGCTCCAGGAACGCCAGCGAGGCGAGCTCCTCGACCTTCCCCCTCGGGACGCTGGGCTGGAAGGACCAGTCGAAGTCGGCGAGGGTCTTCACGAACGGGAAGTTGGCCATGCGCATGCGCCTCTCGTCGTCCTCCCTGCCCCTGGCCGATAGCTGGGCCTCCGTCATCTCCAGCAGCGCCCCCACGAGGTCCCTCTCCCCGTCGCCGACGAGCCTGACGTAGTCGGGCACCAGCGGCGCCATCGCCCCGAGCCCCAGCGCCTCGAGGTTCGCGGACAGCCTGTTCAGGGGGCTCGCCTGCGCCGAGGGCCTCACAGCGCGCCCCAGACCGAGTCGAGGAGCCGCAGGTTGGCCTCCGCGGCCTCGGCGATGTCGGCGTCGCCGAACCAGCGCTTGCCCTCGAGGGCCTCGGCGTAGTGCGCCGGGTCGTAGGCGGGCGCGCCGGCGGCGTGGTGCGCCGCGAGCTCGCCGCCGACGTAGCAGCCCATCGAGCCGTCGGGCATCGTGACGATGCGGGCGGGCCTGCCGATGCAGCGCCTGGGGACCGACATCGACCTGCCGTGCGCGGTGACGAGCATCGTCGGGGGCACGCTGCGGACCTCGACGATGTCGCCCAGCGACTCCTGCAGCAGGGCCATGTTCCCGGCCGGGCGCAGGGCGTCCTTCTCGCGCATGAACAGCACCGAGGGCGGCACGCCGGTCGTGCCGTTGGGCTCCGAGTTGCAGCTGCGCTCGACCAGCGACACCACCTCGGCGAGGCCGGCCTCGCCGTCGAACTCGCCCTGGAAGGCCCTGAGCCTGTTCAGGAACCTGTTGGACGACTCGACCTTGCCCTTCGTCTGCGGGGTCCTCGGCCGCGCCAGCCTTATCTCGAAGCCCGCGTCCCGGGCGAACGAGAACACCCTCTCGACCCTCGTGCGCCTGCCGCCCGAGACGACCACGAGCGCGCTCATGTTGTCCGTGAGCCACTCGGACGCCACGCCGCCCAGCCTGCATATCGTCACGTACATGCACCTCAGCAGGTCGTCGGTCGTCCTGGTGCGGGAGTACACGAAGACGTGCCTGCGCGACCAGGAGAGGGTCGCGGCGAACACGTTGAACCCGAAGACCTCGCCGGAGCGGTCCGCAAGGGACAGCGACTCTTTCCAGTCGAACTGCAGCTGCAGCCCGGGCGGGGTCTCGAACCTGGGGTGGGGCTCCCGCGCCGGGCACGCCCCGACCTCGACGCCGTGCCTGCGCATGAAGGCCGTGAGCGCGTTGTACCCAGGGAGCCCCTCGTCGGGGTACTTGTGGACGAGCAGCTCGTATATCCCGGCCTTCGTGACGCCCGGCAGCGCGGCCTTCTCGACGATCTCGCCGAGGTGCGGGTCGAAGGCGCTGCCCCGCCCGGACCTGCCGTCGCCGGGGTCGCAGCCGTCGGCCTCCCAGTACGCCGCGACCGTGTGCCTGTTCAGCCCGTACCTCCTCGCGATGTCGCTGAAGTTGGGCTTGATTCCCGCTTCCTTGTACATGTTCAGCTCCCCGGTCAGATTCCTTTCCAATCCCCGCCCCTCTCGACGCGTCCGGTACGACGCCCAGGAGGTTAGGCCACGTCGTTGGTCGATGTGGCAGAAAAGCGTTGGCGGGATTGGCACATCTGCGTTGGCGCAACTGGCGGGTATGCGTTTGCGGAATCGGCGGGTTTTACATTAGCGCTAACAGAGACGGTCGCCTCGAGGTAGGCCTTCAGGGTCCTCTGGGAGCTCCCCTCCCGCAGCCGGACGGACCCGGCCCAGTCGACGTAGTCGCGGGTCCACGCGGCGCGGAGCTTGCCGGCGGGGGTCCGCTCGTTCCAGACGTGGCCGTGCCCCAGCGGCATGCCCGAGGTCTGCATCTTCAGCGTCTTCGTGGCCCTGACCTGGTCGAAGTAGGCGCGGACCGCGTCGCGGGCGCCCTCGGCCTCCTCGGGGGGCACGTAGACCGCCCGGCAGCGGCTCGTCGGGGAGGTCACGGCCTCGAGCAGGCCCCGCGCGTCGCGCCTGTCGTCCTTGAGCGCCCTGTCGTCGGCGCTCCTCGGGATGCTCGAGACGGCGATCATGTCGCAGGCGTGGCCGAGGGCCCTGAGGTCGCGGCAGAGCTGGAAGCCGCACGGGCCCGACTCGTACACGAAGCGGATCGGCCCGGTCGCCCACGACTCCGCCCACCCGGCTATCCGCGCGGCGGTCGGGCAGTCGGCGAGCCTGGCGCCCCTCGTCTCCCCGGTGGCGAGGTCGACGGCGGCCAGGGCGACGGACCTGGCGTGCCGGTCGATCGCCACGACGGTGGCGTGCTCGGTCCTCAGGGTGTACTCTTGCATCTCAAGGGCCCCTTTCCCTGCGTGCGGTACCGGGTACCGCTGGTTTGCTCGGCAGCATCCAGCTTATGTCCCGGGAGCCCGCAGCCGGCAGGTCGGGGCCCTGTTTTTCGGTTGGTTTCGGGATGCTAGGTGCGGGGCATATCGTCTACGTCCAACCCACCCCATAAACAACTGCATCTTCACCCCTTGCAATACATCGATGGCCACGCCTCCGCTTCACCCCGAGCCAAGCACTCGAATACCATTCTCCCCATAAGGAGGACGTACAGGCCATCTCATTCGAAGAGAAAATCGAACTGTTCTCGCTCTCTGTCCTTGGCTTTATCGCCAAAGCTTTCCGCGCATTTTTCAATCATGGAGTCCACTATCTTCCATTTACCGAAAAAGACATCACACACGCTGACGATCTCGAGTGCCAATAGAACAATGCCCCAGGCTCCGAAGCCTACGTTCTGCGCGATACATGCATATGCAACAAGGACGGTCGCAGCGACAAACAGTATGGTCCAAATCGCCTTCACGGCGATGCCAAGGGTCTTGCGCACCCTCATTTTGGCTCTCTCGCCCGCTTCGTCGATTTTCCGCAAAGCGCATTCCTTCTTCTTCGCCATTTCGGCTTCGGCCCTATCAGCCTCGGCTCTCGCGGAGTCGAGCTCCGCCCTTTCCCGTGCAGCGTACCTATCGCGCAAACGAGCCGTCACCATCTCGACGGATTCTTCGCTCACCCTTGAGGCATCTCCGTCGACTGAAGACATGAGCTCTCTGGCCTGGAAAAGCCCTGAACGAATCGCAGCCGCCTCCTCTGAGCTAATGCCGTCCTTCGCTTTCATCTTCTCAACGAGCCGATAAAACTCGCTTAAGACCTCCTCGCTGGGGGCGGTTGCCACCATAGCGTCTTCGAGGAGCTTCACCTTGGGATAGTCTCCATGGGTTGCGAAGCATTTAAGCCACACGACCGACGCCAGTTTCGAGGCGAGAACGACAGGCGGAACCGATTCGGCATGTCGGCAATGCAAGAACTTCTCCACCGCTTCCACCAACTTGGGATTGCTAGTGACAAACACCGCTTTGCATTTCTCGATCGAGGGGGTCCTTCGCCCGGCCCTGTTGACCGAGACAAAGGCCACGCTCTTGACGTCCCTTCGCAGCGCCGCCTCGTTTCCGTAGTTCATCTCCTCGGACAAGTACACGGAAAGGCCATTCTCATCAATAGGGTAGTTTTGGGGGAGCGGACAATCGGGATCGTCTTCTATTGCGATCCCAGCCCTGTGGAGCCTTACATGAAGGCCTGCAAGGAAGGAGTCTATCTCCCCGGGCGTGACGCCACTCGCATCCCAAGCAGGAAGAGTCGGGCCGAAGGGGCTAGGGGAAAAGGCAGGGTTCTGCAACGAGTGCTTGTATGCGCGAATAATATTGCCGACCTCTTCGACGGTATGCTGGAAGCAGGCAATCCTCGCCCCCATTTCTTCGAGCATATTTATCAACTGTTTTGACGACTGGTACTCCTGCTCTGAGTTCAACTCAAGCAGATTCAGGATGATCCTGGTGTCTAAATAGCAAGTGGTCTCCTTAAACCTCGAAGACTTCATTGAATAGTTGTTCGGCTGCAGATAAATGGCGGACGAGACGAACGATCCCCGGACCATCTCGAGCATATAGCCGAACACAGCGGAATTCTTCTCACTCTCTTTGAGAATGAACTGACCTACCAGGTAGTCCACCTGCGCCGCTTGCCCCTTCTTAATGAAGTCAATCTCTTTCGCGGCTTTCGCAACGAGCAGGCCGTTTTTGCAGAAGTAGCCGAGCAGGGAATCGAGAGCGCTCTCGGCGTCGAACCGACTACGCGGCATCTTCTCGTTCAAATATGCCGCGAGAGTGCTGCCGACTTTTTCATGCCTCTCTTTCATTGCCAGGCGCTGATCAGAGTACGACTTCACATCTTTCTCGAGGCCGACCTTAAGCCAAAACTCGCCCCGCCTGCGGTCGAGGACGCTGGGCGACAAACGCTTGAGCATCGTCGCGACCACTTCGTGCGGAATCGATTCGTATCCAAGCTCCTCGTTCAGGCAGGCGGCAATCTCGCCCGGTTCGATTCGGTCGCCCTTTTTGTACTTTCTGCCAATGGCGTACTTCACAAAGGGGAGGATGAGATCGAGCATGTCATTATGCTGTTTCGACCAGACCGCATTCAGCATCGCGGTTCCAACAAGGATCTCGTTATCGGCCAATATTTCTCCAATCACGTTCTGTGCTTGTTCTTTGCTCGGAAACGTTGAGTATCCGTCTATCCTAGCAGTCTCTCGACCAAAAGGTGAGCGTCGGTCATGCCGGGCGCCGGCAGTACCGCCTTGCATCCGGCGCGCTTCGCCTTCGCGTTGGCAACGGCCTCCATCACCTGCTTGGCAGAAAACTGCGTCAGCGAGACGCGCTTGGCATAGCGCGGCCAGTGCTTCTTCAGCGTCGCGTCGACCTTCTCGGGCGTCGTGCAGCCGTTGCCCTTCTCGAAGTGCATCACCAAGAACAGCTCGAACTTCGGGTTGCTCACGGCCAGGTGGTGGCGGGCGTCGGACGCCTCCCACGCCAGGAGTTCGGCAAGTTCCGCCTCGCCCCACTCGTCGACGTCGACCACCAGCCACGCCTCGTCACCGGCACGGAAGTCGTTCTCTCGCAGGGCCTTCTGGAACCGCTTCAGCACGGCCGTCGGGTTGTGCCTGTTGGGGTGCGTGTTCTTCGGAAACCTCACCGAGACGGGCGCGCCCTTGAACGCGGCCATGCCGAGGTAGTCGCGCTCGGTGGTGCCCTCAGCGCTCACCCAACACACGTCGCGGCATTCGCGCACCGACGTCCTGCGCGCGGTGAGCCCGCCCTTTTCCCTAGCCACGGGCACCCGCCTCCCCGAGCATGGGGATGCCGCCGAAGCGCCCGTCGAGGTAGCTGCGCACGAGGTCCCTGTCGAAGCGGATGTCCTTGAACTCGGCCAGGCCTACCAGCTCCGAGCATCCGTCGGTGCCGCGCTGGGCTATGTACATCTCGTCGCGGCGCATGACGGACTGGTCCATCAGCAGCAGGTCGTGTGTAGTGAACATGAGCTGCTTGCGCGTGTCGGGGCCACAGCCAGCCAGGAAGTCGGACACCAGGCGCATGGTAAGCATCGTGTGCATGCAGCGATCGAGCTCGTCGACCACGTACACCTTCGAACCCGCGCCGCCACCGGGCCCGGCGATATCGAACAGCATCGGCAGAAGGCCCATGAGTCGCTGCGTGCCGGAGGACTCCATGCCCAGCGAAAACACGTGCTCGCGGCCGTCGGGGCCCACGTGCACGGTGCGCAGGCGCTGCACCTCGGGCTTGCCATCCTTGGAACGCACGGTTAGCATCTCGAAGCCGTAATCGCCCGCCTCGACGTCGAGGACGACGGTTATAACCTCGTCCTCGCCGAGTTCGGATATGCGGCGGCGCAGCGTCGCGTCCCTCGGCAGCGCCTCGGGGCCGACAGGCTCTGCGACCAGGCGCGATATGCCAGTATCAAGTCGCGACAGAGCCTCACCCGCGAACTCAAGGAAACCCTCCTGGGTGTCGGCAGCCGTGGCGAAAGACCACGCCTGCGAGCCGACGCCGACGAGCTCGAGCGTGTCCGCGAACCAGCCATGAGCCTCTTCGAGCTCCGAGACGTTCTGGGCCACGGCGCTCTCCAGGAACAACCGGTTGCGGCGCGTGCTCTGAGCAGCATAGCCCACGTGACCGGAATCGGCGAAGAAGCCCTCGCCGAAAGTATAGGCGTCAGGGCCGCCGTCCTCCGACGCGCGGCGCTCGTATAGGAGCGACTCGCCCCGCTCGCGCACTAGTTCGAGGGACTCGAATCCGACGGCGTCGGGCGTAGCCTCGACGCAGAGGCGATAGACGTTGGAGCCCGCCAGGAACGTGGCGTCGAGCGATGTGGAACCGCGGCGGTCGTCCAGGCGGAACGCCTCGACCGGCAGCACGCCGTCGACTCCGGCGTCGACGGTGACCATAGCCCTGAGCGCGGCCAGGGCCTTGAACAGCGCCGTCTTGCCCGAGGCGTTGCCGCCGTAGACCGCGGCGACCGGCAGGGCGTACTTGCTGCGCCAGCCGGGCAGCTTGGCAAGTGTCTCCTTGTGCTGGCGCTCGAGCGACCCCAGCATGTTGAGCTCCGCCTCGTCCCTGTACGACATCCAGTTGGCGATCGTGAAGTCGATCAGCATACTGTTCTCCTTTCATCGGACGTGATTTTATCACATTCGACGTAGCCATGCATCCCGCACCGCCCTCAGACCCAGCGAAAGGCACCCATCCCAGCCACCCTCGCTTCGGCCCATACCAACCGCAAACCACAGCGCAGCCCGAATCCGCGCACACATCCCCCCTGCCGACCCCGCATGCCGAATCTACGCCCTGCGCCACTCGAGGGACGTCCACCTCGTCGAGGCGGACGTCAACGTCATATACATTCGCGACTTTATGGGTCACTCCTCCGTGAAGACAACTGAGATCTATGCCAAGATCAGCTCGAAGTCAAGAAGCAAGGCGGCGGAGAAGGCTTAGGGACTGACGCGCACCGCAGCGTGAACGGGTGCGCATAATAACGAGAACGCCGGCACGCACCTCGGTGGTACGGCCGGCGTTCTTTCGCGCGCATAATCAAAAACCATGCAGCACGGTTAACATCGCTAGAAAGCACGCCAAACAAGGTCTCCGTGCTCTACCTCGGAACATCGCCGCAAAATGAAGGCCGTCTAAGAGTCGATGCCGAGGCGCGCGATATTCACGAGGCAATCCGCAAATCAGATAATCCCCAATGCGTCGAGTTCAACGACCGTTGGGCTGTGCGACAGACAGATTTATTGCAAGCTCTCAATGAGACGAATCCCGACATCGTGCATTTCAGCGGACACGGAAGTGAAGATGGCTGCATAATCCTTGAAGACCAGTTCGGCAATTCAGTTCCTCTTGATAAGGAGCGACTGTCCATGGTCATCGGCGCCACTGCAAAGCACGTCAAACTCATCGTCTTCAACGCCTGTTATTCAGACGAAGAGGCCGTAAGGATGCTTCAGCACGTTGATGCCGTCATAGGCATGACTGACTCAATTTCCGATGACGCCGCAATGGCCTTTGCAGCCCAACTCTACTCAAGCATTGGATTCGGACTTGATCTCGCCACAGCCTTCAATCAGGCAGTTGCCGCGGTAATCATTATTTCCCCAGCGGAGGCTGACATCCCAAACCTTAGGACACGCGATGGATTGCACGCGAAGGATATCGTATTCGTAGAAGGTTAGCCTAACCCGGACAGAGGTAGCAAATTCATCGAGTCCATCGTCTCGAGCCCCATATTGCCCCATACACAAACGAGCAGAACGGCTCGCAGGCGCTCAACCGCCCGTGAGCTGTCATGGCACTCACAGAGAGTCCCACCCCTCACC
>CABQHM010000095.1 GCA_902464015.1 uncultured Coriobacteriales bacterium
ATAATCGGACGGGTGCCTCCAAAAATGGTTGGCGGGGCTTTTGTTACAGCCCCTTTTCGTTTGCAGGGCTTTTCCCGCGCCCCGCGAAGAAGAAAGGCCGCCGACAAGCCCGTGTGGGTCTGTCGGCGGCCTTTTCGCGTTCGGGCCCGCCCGGCTCGCATCCCCTATGTCGACTTGCCATGCAGGCAATGTCGCCGGCAGCCTTCTTTTGCATGTCGCTGATCCGCATCGCGTGTTTTTGGCGGGTCGGGGGTTCTGAAGGGGGTCTCTGGTTCGATGCCGATGCCCTTGGCGTTCGATGCCTTAGCCCGGCTCCTTGTCTGGCCAAGGGCGCGGTGCCAGCTCACGAGGCTTTGCTGGCGGGCTTCTCGTCTGGCTATCCGATATCGCCGGGAAGTCGTTTCGCATGTTTCCGAGGACGCCGAATATGTATTAAGGCATAGGGCCGCATGCAACAAGAAGCGAGTTCCCAGCCCTTCGCCGGTAGCCGCGCTATTCTCCTCCGAGGCCGTCCTCCACGATGTCGAGGAGCTCTTGCTGGGAGTGGATGCCGAGCTTGGAGTAGATGGCTCTGCGGTGGGCGTTGGCGGTATTGCGGGAGATGTAGAGCTCGGCGCAGATGAAGCCGACGTCGCGGCCGCGGGCGAGCAGGGTGAAGATCTCGGTCTCGCGCGGCGTGAGGCTGTGCTCGGCAGCGATTTGGGCGCAACGGGTTTCGATTGACTCCGAACTCAGGCCAAAGAGCAAAGGCGAGAGCGAAAGCAGTTCACGCTCGGGGAAGACGATGAGATAGGCGCATGCCAGCACTGCGACGCAAACGAGTACGGCGTTTGGTACAAGGCCGGGCTCTGTCACCTCTCCTGCTCCCATGACACCCAAGAGGTCGACGGCACCAAAGCCGCAGAAGAGTCCCAGGTACTTACTTGCAAAGACGCATCCCAGCACAGCCGTCGGCGCAGCGCGGCGCATGTGGGCGTAACCCAGTGCAAGCAGCCACATAGTGGGTCCGGCCAGTGAATATCCCAGGTAGACGAGCGTGTACATCGTAAACTGCTGCGCCGTGGAGTCACCCGGGGCCGCCGCCCCCGTCGCCGCGACACCGCATAGGCAAGAGAGCATCATGAGGCGGTAAAAGAGCTCGAGGCGGTATCCATGCTGACGCTCCATAATGGCGATGCAACCTGCAATCACGCCCACGGTGATAACCGTGACACAGGCGAAAATGGCCGGGAAAAGCCCGATGCTTAGTCGCCCCGGCAGCATCTTGATAAAGAAGCACCAGATAAACTCGATAACCAGCGAGAACGCAAACATGGTGAACGAGAGCGCCGCGAGTTTTCGAGTGAAGGTCTCGCCCTTTTGAGTTGCGTTCGCACGGGTACGGCATGCGACGGTAGCGACGCTCGAAGATGCGGCGGTGCTAGGGCATCCAGCCGCGTCGCTTGCCTCGGGCTCCTTTGTCCCCAGGGGTTCCCCGCTTGTCGCACGGGTCAGGCAAAAGCAGCAGGCCGCCGCGAGCAGTGCGATGCAGATGGCCTGCGCGATGCAGGGAAGCATGGGGGCAAACAGGAACGGCAGCCATTGCAAGCATGCTGCGCCCGACACGATGAGCAGGGCCTCTCGTAGGTCGAGGCAGGCCAGAAGGTTGCCCCACGACAGCGTTCCCCATGCGATGAACCAGCCTACACCCGCGCCTGCCAGGCAGGAGAGGGTAATGGGCGCCGTGGGCCACAGACCTGCAAGCAAGGCGGCGCAGGCCGAGCAAACAGCACCGACAATACCCGAGAGCACACGCACCGTGCGGTGGTCCTGAAGGGCGCTCAGCTTCGTGCAAGGCCTCTTTAACGCATTGATTGCCGTGATGCCCACGAACAGCATCGCCGCCACGAGCGTTGCCGTGCGAAAGAGCGGGTCGTGTACGAGGCCGCCCGCATATTCAACTTGGTCGCGCAGCACGCCCTCGAAGCAGAAGAGCAGTTCCACCCATGCAAACATGCAGGCTAGGCCCAGCAGGGCCGACGCTTGTCCCCGTATGGCTGCAAGGGGAAGGAACGTGCTTTCGCGCGACAACCTGGGCTGGCGGCCACCCTTGTTTCGAGCGCGGGCCATTGTCGAGGCATCGGTATCCACGGTTTCGCCCTTTGATGGGTCTTCCAGGTGCATGCTCGATACCCGTCCAGTGTTGTCCGCTTGCATGCTTTGGCCGCCAACCCCGCCCTTCTCGCCCGAGTGGCCGGCCTTTGCCTCGGTAGGTTCTGGCGTGTTCTTGGCGATGTGCAGCATTACCCTTCCCATCGTGATATGGCGCGTTCTTGTTCGCATTGGATTGCGCTGCCTTTGCTTGCACGCCTTGCTGCCCACCCTGTTGCAATGCCAAAGTGTCGCCGCGCACATTCGCTCACCCGCCTTCCATAGTAGGGCTCTGAACCTCATCAATCGATACCAAATAACTGCTACTCCGACTTATATCTCTTGAAATGCCTGGTAGATGCCATCTAACCATCAGGTGGTTATATGTCGTGTGACTCAAGTTCACCACCTGGGCGCAATGGCGTGTTCCACAAACCAAGTCTACTGTTCATCTCGTCAAGCGGGGAGCGTGTGCTCGCCACATCAGACATCCCAGACACGAGAAAGGGATTTGACATGAACAAGGAACAGGTTGTCAGCGAGCTTTCCAAGGTGCGCGGCGCTATCCCGCTGCCTTCGGCCATGACGCGCCGCGGCTTTGTCGCCGGCGCCGGCGCCGCCGTTGCGGCTGCCGCCGTGGCTGGCACGGCACTCGCCGACCAGGCCCCTGCAGGCGCCCCCGAGGCGGGCGCAGCCGAGGTCGCCCCTACGTCTGCCGGCATGCAGTTCACCGGCAACGAGGGCAAGACGATGGGCGAGGTGCTCGGCGCCGGCTGGCTCGGCGAGGAGCCCGAAATCGCCGACATCGCCCAGACGCTCACGACCCATATCGTCGTGTGTGGTGCCGGTCATGCTGGCACGGCCGTTGCTCGCCATGCTGCCGAGCTCGGTAGCGACGTCATCGTCGTTGACCCGCAGTCCGAGGAGAACTTCATGGTCCTCGGCAATGATGTGGGTCACCTCAACTCCTCCTGGCAGATGGACGTGAACGGCGTGCCTCGCTATGACGAGACCGAGTTCATGAACGAGTACCAGATTTACGGTGCCGGCCGCGCCAATCCGAAGTTCGTGCGCGATTTCGCCTATCGTTCCGGCGAGGCTTTCGACTGGTTCATCGACGGCTTCACCGATGAGGAGAAGGCCGACATCGTCTGCCTCAACTGGCCCGTCGTGGACGGCTACAACTACAGGAAGGGTATCTTCACCTCCTACGTGGGCACCCCCAACTTCGGCGGCTCCGTGGGCCTGCAGGAGGCCGTGCTGCGCAGCCAGCAGAAGGCCAAGGATGCCGGCGCTCAGTTCCTGTATGAGACCAAGGCCGTGCGTCTCGTGCACAACGATGACAACACCGAGGTCACGGGCGTCATTTGCGAGGCTGCCGACGGCACCTACATCGAGATCGACGCCGACGCCGTCGTTCTTGCTTGCGGCGACATCGGCGCGAACACCCAGATGTACAACGCCATCTGCGCCGAGAACTACGCCCTGGGCGAGTACAAGGACTGCTCGGCGATGTCTGGCCGCGACGGCAGCGGCATCGCGATGGCCATGCGCATCGGTGCCAAGGTCGAGATCGGCACCGGCGGCGACATGGGTAGCCATGCAGCCTTCCCGATGAGCCCGATGGAGGGCGCTGAGACCATCTGGCTCAACAAGTACGGTAAGCGTTTCTGCAACGAGACCTACGGCGGACCGCTGCTCTCCGGTTGCGCCGTTGCCCGCCAGCCTGGCAACATCATCTACAGCGTGTGGGATTCCGATTGGAAGACCGTGCTGCTCAACCAGATCGCCGGCCACCTCGCGCTCAAGAACTGGGACGAGGCTTCCGTCGACAAGATCGGCGAGTACATGGAGGCCGCGCAGGGCACCGGTGCCGATGGTGACGACACGAGCGGAAAGTACCTCTACTGCGCCGACACCCTCGAGGAGCTGTTCTCCTACATGGGCATGGAGGAGGGCGTCGCCAAGAACGCCATCGCCGAGATCGAGGCTTGGAACGCCGCGCATGACGCGGGCGTTGACGAGGAGTTTGGCCGCGACCCCGAAATGCTGTGGCCCATCGCCACGCCCCCGTTCTACGGCTTCGTGGGCTCCAAGCGCGTGGGCGGCGGTTCGCTCGTTGCCACGTCCGGCCTGCTCTGCACGGGTGACCAGCAGGTTCAGGGCCAGGGCTTCGAGCCCATCAAGGGTCTCTATGCCTGCGGCAACACCTGCGGCGGCCGTTTCCCCATGGGTTACAACGGCATTATGAATGGCGTCTCCATCGGCATGTGCCTCACGCTGGGCTACACGCTGGGCGAGTTCCTGGCCACGGGCGACCTTGACGAGGCTACCACGCTGGGTCTGAACAACGCCGAGCCCAAGCAGTCTGACAAGGGCATGGGTCCCGCCCCGATGCCCGGCGGTCCTGCCGGCGACAAGGGCGCTGCTCCCGCTGGCGACGGTGCTGCTCCCGCTGACGAGGCTCCCGCTGACGAGGCTCCCGCTGACGAGGCTCCTGCTGGCGAGGCTCCTGCTGGCGAGGGCGCTGCTCCCGCTGAGGCTGCGCCCGAGAAGTAAGGCCTGCTAGCTGCGCGTTGGGTGCGGCAAGGGCGCCTTGCTAATTGCTCGCTGCGCGCACGTTCGCCTCAAGGCCCGGTCGTCCGATAGGGACGGCCGGGCCTTTTGCTGTCCCGTGCACGGACCCCGCGATTCTCCTTGGGGATTTTCCAAGCAAGGCCTTGCGACCTCGTGGTCCCGGCGATAATGGCCTATGCGCGTATACGGCACGGTTTTGCTTCGAGGGGGACGGCACGTGAAGTCGATCAAGGTTGCGGCGGCGGTCATTTGCGACGGCGACAGGATTCTGAGCTGCCAGCGTTCTTACGGCGAGTTCAAAGACGGCTGGGAGTTTCCCGGCGGCAAACTTGAGCCTGGCGAGACCGCTGAGCAAGCAGTCGTACGCGAGCTGCACGAGGAGCTCGACGTCACCATCGGCAGCCTTGAGCATCTCTGCACCGTGGAGTACGACTACGATACCTTCCATCTCTCCATGGAGTGCTTTGCCTGCAAGATTGTGGCGGGTACCATTGAGGAGCGCGTCCACGAGAACATGGCCTGGCTCGACGTTGCCCACTTGTGGGACGTCGACTGGCTCCCCGCCGACGTCGAGGTCGTCAGGCAGCTCGAGGAAGCGCCTCGCGGGCTAGGGGAGAGCGAGAGCCTTTAAGGATTGTGCGCAAGTTAAGAAGAGTTAACTGGTTATGACTTTATAGTTTACTTGGGTTGACACTGTTAAAGAAAGTTATTATCTTATAACTAGTCGCAAGGAACGAGCGCTTTAAAGAGAAACACCCGGCAGCCTCGCAACCAGCGCTTCGAACGCCTCCCTCTCCTTGGGCCCGGGTTTCCCGCCCGGGCCCGTCCCAAGGGAAAGGCGACCCAACCAAGCCTCCCTCTCCTTTGAGGCCCCGGACTCCCAGCCGGGGCCTCGTCCCGTTTGGTAGGGGGTGCGCCGCGTGGGCGCAGCTGCCTATGCGCCGCAATCACAAGCGCTTAATCTCGCCTGCATATGGGGCTAGGTCAGTGACATTAAGATAGCTTGTCTTCTATAGAAGACAAAATTTGGGTGAATCTGCCGACTATAGAAGACAGAATTGTGGGCGGGGGAAAGACTGCTGACGTGAAACGGAGGCGCCACTCTGAAGTGCGTTTGCCTGCCATTGGGCGGGGACTCCCGGGGTGTGGTTTGGGGTTGCGTGCTGTTTTGGCGAGATGTTTCCGCGAAATCGGGGTTCTCCAGCCGCTTGCATGGCGAAATGGGCCGTGCCAAGGGACAAGATCCGGCCCACTGAGGGGAGGCGGGCTAGGGGAGGTAGTTTGCTGTTCGCAAACTACCTGGTAGACTGGGTGTCAATCTTAAGTTCCGAAATAGCCGTGTCGCAGCTACCATTTCCTCCAGTGCGCCTGCGGCTGGAGAACCCCCAAAATGCGGAAGCATCTCCCAGATTCTCTTCCGCGCAGCGGGACGTGCCAAGCCTGCGTTCGGAAAAGGCTGTTGAGTGGTTGCGCGCGCCAGGCTTGTGCTCACAAACGAGCGCCGTGTGGTCGGATGCACCAGGTTTGTGTTCGGAAGAGGCTGTCGCGTGCCTCGTGAGGTGCACCTGCGAGATTTCTCCGATAGGTCCATCTAGCTGCTCGAAAGGGCGGCGCACTCATCACAGTGCGCCGCCCTATTTTGCATGTGGGCCGTCGGTTTCTAGATCTTCCTCGCCGCCAGGTTGCCGCTACGGATGGCCAAGCCGATGTTCCAGGGACTTGCGCAATCGCCCACTGGGTAGACGTCATAGCTTGCAGCAAGTTCGTCGGCGAGTGCGGTGTTTGGCACCATGTCCTGCAGGTCGATGATGCTGTCGCAGGGGAGGAGCTTCTGGACGCCGCTTGCCATGGCGATCGACAGGCCCTCCTCGGAGACTCCCTCGATGGTGCAAGAGTTCCAAATCTTGACGCCCTGGGAGGTCAGGTGGGGGATGACGTAGGTGCGGACCCACATGGACTGTTCCTTGCCCACCTCGCTCTGGGGCGCGCCGTGCACCATCTGAACCTTCTTGCCCTGTGCCACGAGCCAGAGCGCGCAATCGACGGCCTGGGCGCCGGCGCCCAGGATGATGACTTGCTCGCCGAGGTCGGCGGTGGGGATCTGATCGAAGTCGTAGACGGGCTTCTCGTTGGGCGCGAGGGTGACTGTTCGCTGGCCACCCACGGCTACCACCACAGCGTCGGGGTCCTCTGCTGCCACGGTGGCTGCGTCGGCCTCGACACCCGTGACCACGTTTACGCCGGCGAGCTCTAGCTGACGGGTCAGGTAGGCGATGAGGTCGCCGAGGCGTTCGTGCTCGCCCTTGAAGGCGCGCGCCGCGCGCACCAGGCCACCCAGCTCGGAGTCCTTCCGTGAGTGCGTGACCCGGTGGGTCTTCCACCGTGGGAGGCCCACCGGGTTTTTGTGAGGCGGGGCTGCTACCGTGCCCGCCCACCCCTCCGGGCGCTACTTCTCTCCGAGCTTGGTGCCGCACAGGTAACCCGAGGTCACGGCGTTGCCCAAGGCGATGCCGGAGCCCACGTAGGTGTCGTTGAAGAGGCACGAGCCTGCCTCGTTGCCCACGGCGTACAGGCCCTTGACGGGCAGGCGGTTCCAGTCGAGGGCCTCGTAGTCGGCGTTGGTGAGCAGGCCGCCCCACGAGCCGAGGTTGTTTTCTTCCGCGATGACGATGTAGTACGGGCCCTCGCCGTAGGCGATGAGGTTGTCTGCGGCCTTGCCGAGCTGCTCGTCGACCCCCTCGGCACAATAGCCCTCGTAGGCCTCGAACTGGCGCGTGAAGATGTCGACGTCCATCCCGGCAGCCAGGGCGAGCTCCTCGGGCGTGTCCCCCTTGTAGCCCGCGCCCGCCTCGACCATGGCGTCAAATACACCTGCGATGTTCTCCCACGGCGTGTCCAGCTCGAACTCCGGCTTGTAGCGCGGCGGCAGGCCAGGGCTCTTCTCGATGCCAAGGCCGGCGAGGCCTTCCTGCTCGAGGGTGTCCATGATGCCCTTGGAAACGACCACATAGTGGAAGGAGCCCTGGTAGGCGCTCGTGTTTGCCGCAGCGACGGCTGACAGGGCGTTCTCCTCGTTGCGGAAACGTGCGCCTGTTGCGCTGACGTTCATGAGCTTGGCCACGTAGCACAAGATCATGGGGTACTTGGCGGGGAAGGCGTCGAACTGCTCGGCGAGGGGGTCGTTGGCACGGGCAAGCGTCTGGTGCAGCATCTGACCGCCGAAGTTCTGCGGCTTTTGGGCGCCGGCGCGCCAAGCCATCTCCAGGCCTTCGCCGACGTTCTGGGGCAGTCCGCCCAGAACGCCACGGAAGCGGAAGACGCGCTCGACCATGTCGAGGTTTCCGCCGTAGCCGCCGGTCGCGATGACCGTCGCCGCCGCGTTTATCTGCAGGCCTTTGCCCTCAGCGTCCACGACCACGGCGCCCGTGACCTTGCCCTCGTCGTCCACGACCAGGCGCTTGGCGCATGTGCCGGTGAGCACTTCGCCGCCGTTCGCCACGACGGTGCGGTCGAGTGCGTCGAGGAACAGCTGCTCGCGGACGGAGTAGTCGGGGAACTTGACCATTGAGGCGGAGAACCACGGCGTGAACTCCCAGCCGTTGTCGCTCATCCAGTCGATGGCCTCGCCGCTCTTCTCCAGGAGCTGTTTGACGCTGGCGGCGTCGACGCGGTAGTGCGACCCCGCAATCCAGTCGTTGAGCAGGGGCAGGATGTCGGTCTGCTCCCCGGCGTCCAGGGCTATGCGGCTGTTGTAGCCGATGGGGCCGCTGGACAGGTTGCTGGCACCGCCGATGGTGTCGGTCTTCTCCACGAGGATGACCTTTTTGCCCAGCTCGCCGGCGCGGATGGCCGTGTTGGACCCCGAGACGCCCGCGCCGATCACGAGAACGTCGCAGCCTTTGGTGTCTGCGACCTCGACCTGCTCGGAAGTGTTTCCAGGCAAGACCGAGGCGATGTCAACGTTGAGGACGCTGGCCCAGTCGCTGTCTGCCGCCTCGTCTGCAATCGCCGGGCGGGGTGCAAGCGTCGGTGCCGCCGCGACCCCGAGTGCGGCCGCGGCCGTCCCGAGGGCGGTTCCGGCCACGAAGTGCTGGCGGGTGATGTTCTTGGCGTTCATGGCATGCTCCCTTTTGCGCATTTCCCCCGGCTGGCGCATGGGCGTCGCGCACCCGGGTGGCAAGGCGCGTCCACGTTGTGGTCGGCCCCCTGCCGACCTCGTTGGGCATGGTTATAGGCCTTAGGTCTTTTAAACGGCAGACCCCCATGGGGTCGGACAATCTACCAGGCAACATGCACGCCAGACCCACGGTGGGTGGGCTTGGCGTATATAATGCCCGTAGGGCGGCAAGGGGGTCGCCGACGCGGGCCGAAGGGCGGGGCGGGTC
>CABQHM010000096.1 GCA_902464015.1 uncultured Coriobacteriales bacterium
CAGTCAGGGCGAGCTGGTGTCGCTTGTAGAAAAGACCAGGGTTTCGATGCGGGGAATGGAGTAAAGGCAACGCCGAACAAATGACCCTGGCGGCCCCGCACCCAAGCCCGGTGTCCACCGCCCGCCCTGGGAGCCTGGAAAAGCTTCCACGAAGTTTGGCCGGTACGCTTGCGGAATTTCTTGATTAGAGTTTTAGTTCCCATTTCGTGTAAAGTAAGCCTATTCTAGACTATCCATTTCGTGTAAGATATGGAGCATCGTAACCACCCATTTCGTGTAACTGCTGGTAAAAGCTCTATGTATGGGAGAACGGCGATGTTTAGGCGCAAGGCATATGACAAGCTTCTCCAATGGAAAAGGGAATCCCAAGGCGCGCGCGCCGTCCTCGTCGAGGGGGCCCGGCGTGTGGGGAAGAGCACCCTCGTGGAGGAGTTTGCCCGCCATGAGTACGCCGCCAGTCTCGTCATCGACTTCTCCACGGTGTCCGACGAGGTAAAAGGCCTGTTCGTGCAATACCGCGACGACATCGACTCGTTCTTCATGTACCTGCAGGCCTACATGGGCGTTTCGCTGCCCAGGCGCGAGTCGGTCGTCGTGTTCGACGAAGTCCAGCGCTTTCCCCCGGCCAGGGAGTTCGTCAAGCAGCTGGTCGCCGACGGGCGTTACGACTACATCGAGACGGGCTCGCTCATATCGATAAGGCTGAACGTCAAAGACATCGTCATCCCGTCTGAGGAGCGGGCGATAAGGCTCAACCCGCTCGACTTCGAGGAGTTCCTCTGGACGTCGGGGGAGGAGGGGCTGGCGGCCGTCATCCGTGTGTCGTACGACGCCCTGAGGCCCCTCCCCGAGGCGCTCCACCGCAAGGCGGAGAGGCTGTTCAGGGAGTACATGCTGGTGGGGGGCATGCCCCAGGCGGTGGAGGCGTACCTTGCCGAGAGGGACTTCGGCGAGGTGGACAGGGTCAAGCGCGACATTCTCGCGCTGTACCGCAACGACATCGAGAAGTTCGGCGCCTCCGATGCGACGCGAGTCAAGCGCGTCTTCTCGACCCTCTCGGGCCAGCTTGCCCGCCATGACCGCAAGTTCAGGCTCTCGTCCCTCGGTAAAAGCGCCCGGAGCAGGGAGTATGCCGACGCCTTCTTCTGGCTTTCCGACGCCTGCATAAGCCGCACGTGCTATGGGGTAGGCGACCCCGCCGTCGGCCTGTCCTCGACGATGGACGAGGGCTCGTTCAAGTGCTACATGGCGGACACCGGCCTGCTGGTGGCGCAGCTCTTTGCCGACAACGAGCAGACCCCCTACGAGGTCCACCGCGACATCCTCCTGGGAAAGCTCGAGATAAACGAGGGGATGTTCGCCGAGAACGCCGTCGCCCAGCAGTTCGTCGCGAGCGGCCGGCAGCTGTTCTTCTACTCGCGGCGCGACGACGCGGCCAGCGAGAACACGATGGAGGTCGACTTCCTCATCTCGAAGGGGTACGACGACGCGGCCGGGCGCATGCGCGTGTCGCCCGTCGAGGTGAAGTCGACGAAGCGCTACGGCACGAGGTCGCTCGAGAAGTTCAAGGCGAAGTTCGGGGGCCGTGTGGGCACGCAGTACGTGCTGCACCCCAAGCCGATGAGCGACGAGGGGGACCTCGTGAGGCTCCCGCTGTACATGGCGCACTTGCTTTAGGGGCGACGAGGCCGCCGACGGAGGGGACGGCCGGCCGGCGGGGGGAGGCGTCAGAGTCCGGCGCCTTTTCGAGCGGCGGGAGTCGGGGGCCAGGCGGCGGGCCGGTCCCATCGCGGCCTACCCCCTCACGCACCAGGCGTTGAGCCACTTCTCTCCGGAGCGGCCGGGGCATGCGTCGCCCGTGAGCTCGCTCGCCGCCTTGACCATCTGCTCGCTGCCGTCGACGGCGTCGACTTCGAACCCCACCTTCAGGAATGCGAGGGAGTCGCGGCCCGAGCCGCAGCCCAGGTCGAGGACGCGGCCACCCTTCGGCAGGCGCTGCGCAAACTCGCGTTGTAACGCTCCGAACTCGACGTCGGCGGTGTCCGCCACGAACCTTGTCGCGTTGGTTTCGTAGTAACCTATGGTCTCTCTGGTGTTCTCGTCCACTTCTTCCCTCCTAGAACGCGGGGTCCCCGCGCTGCTCGCACCGCCAGCGCTCTCCCGGCAGATAGTCGCCTGCCACCTTATCAGCCTTTTCAGGAAGTTCCAGCGTGTCTCCGGCGTTGCGCCCGTCTGGGCGATGAGCGTCTCGCGCAGCGGATGCCGGACTCGGCGACGAGCGTCTGGTCAAGCCTGTCGTAAGAGACGCGTAGCAGGATCGGGGTGACGCCCCTCCTGAAGAACGCCACGGGCACCTCGCCGGCGCTGATGGCGCAGAAGGCGTCGAGGACGTAACGGAAGCCGCTGCGTACGTCGGCCACCATAAAAGCCTCCCCGACGCGCGCGTAGGCGCGCCGCGGGGAGGCTACCGTCGAGCAGCTCCGATGGAGGTGCGATTGGGATCCTTTACAGCGCGGCGACAGTCTTGCCGACCTCGCGGCCGAGCGTGATGGCGATACCGATGGACACGCCGGCGACGGGTGTGAAGTAAGCCGGCCCGAAACGTAGGCCGCAACAGTTGCCCGTGGCGTAGAGTCCCGGGATGGGGTTGCGTGCCATGTCGAGGACCTGCTGGTCGGCCGTGGTTTCCACGCCACCGTTCGTGGAGAGCGTGGTGCCCAAGCGGCCCTGGGTGGTGACCACCGCGTAGAACGGGGGCTCGGCCACAGGGAACAGCAGGCGGGGGTCCTTGCCATAGTCGTCGTCAACGCCGGCGTCGCACACCTCGTTGTAGCGCTCGACCGAGGCCTTGAAGTTGGCCGCCTGCTCGTCGGCCAGACCGACGTAGGAGACGAGCGTGTCCAGGTCGTCGGCCGCGAAGACCGTGCCGCCGCGCTCCTGCTCGTACCCGCTCGCGCCGGCGGCGTAGGCCTCGTCGAGCTGGGCCTGGAACCCCTCGATGGCGCCGCCCTCCGTCGGGTCGAACGCGGCATGGGCGGGCACGTTGTACGTGAGCGACTCGGTGATGCTCGAGTCGAACACAATGTAGCGGTTTCCATGCTTGCGGCGCACGTTGGCGAAACCGGTCTGCACGTAGTCGCCTGCGCACTCGTTCATGAAGCGCTTACAGTCGGCGTCAAGCCAGAGGGCCTGGTACTTGGAGGGCACGGCCGAGTCGAAGTCGCCCAGGATGGGCATCGGCATGGGCTCGAGGCGCCCGCCGGCCCACACGGCCATCTGGATATCGCGGCCGTCCCGGCCCAGGCCGAACATTTCCTCGCCCTCCTCGAGCGCGCTCAACTGGGACTGGAGCAGGTCCTCGCACATCTCCATGTTGCCCGAGAAGTCGCCCGTGGCCAGGATGACGCCCTTCTTGGCATTGAACTGCACATAGGAGCCGTCGGCGTTCATGGCGACGACGCCGGTCACCCGGCCGTCGGCATCCTGAACGAGCTGTTGGGCCTCGCAGTTGAAGTGGATGTCCACACCCTCGTCGGCCAGGTGCTGGTGGATGATTCTGTAAGCGGCCGTCATGTCGAACGCCGTGCCGTCCGCCAGGGTGCCGTAGAGCTGCGGCGTGCCGATCCAGTACTTGTAGCCGGTGTTGAGCTCGTGCAGCGTGTTGGGAGTCTCGGGCCAGAAATCCACGTTAATGGAGGCCACGCCGTCCTCGGGCAGCGGCTCGAGCCACCAGTCGAAGGCGGTCCCGCAGTTGCGCACGAAGGAACGGACCAGGTCCGCGTTGGCGCGGTTGCCGGCGTTCACCATCCAGTTAGTGAAGAACTCGTTCTCGTCCACCTTGGGCACGCCCTGGGAGGCGAGGTACTCCGAGTTGATGTGGCCGATGTCGTTGCCCTGGCCCATATATTCGTCGCCGTCCTGCTTCTCGACGAGGATGACCGAGGCACCTGCCTCAACGGCGGCTCGGGCGGCCGCCGCGCCGGCGTGGCTCGCGCCGCACACGACGACGTCGGCCTCGAGGGCCTGCACGATCCGGTCGGCGTGCACAGGCTCGGGGGCCATGCGCCAGGAGGTCGCGGACTTGGTGGTCGCCTCGTCAGCAAACGCGGGGTTTACGAACCCAGCGGGCGCTGCTGCGGCAATCGCTCCCAGGGCCCCGGTCCCAACGACAAAACCCTTGCGTGTCATGGCGGTGGTATCCATGTTCTCTCTCTTTCATCTGATTGGCGGACACCGTTGAATTGCGGCAATAGGCCGGTGTCGCATCGTCGACGAATGCGGCACCGGCCCCGACCATGAGAGGCGTCGCTAGATTCCCAAGGCAGCGTTCTTGCCGGCAAGGCGGCCGAACACAGTGCAGCCGGCATGGTTCTGGCCCATGAGCAGGTTGGGGTAGCAGCCGTGGAAGCGGTTGCCCACGAGCGACCCGGCCACGTAGAGGCCCTGCATCGGCTCCTGGTCGGCGTTGAGGGCATGCAGCCCCTCGTCCACGCGCACGCCGCCGTAGTACAGGCGCACGATGGGCACCGTTACCTTGCTCGCGTAGTACGGGGGCTTGCGCACGGGTGCCAGGCGGTCTGCCCGCTTGCCGAAGTCCTCGTCCACCCCCTTGTCGTACAGCTCGTTGTAGCGGTCGATCGTGGCCTGGAGCGTGTCGGCTGGCACGCCCATCTTCTCGGCCAGCTCCTCCACCGTGTCGCAGATGCAGGTGGTCATGGCCTCGACCTCGGAGCGCGTGAGCATGCCGATGGGGTCGAAGAACAGGCCGAGCGGAATCTCCTCCACGCTGTCCGCAATCTTCCAGATGCAGCGGTGGCCAATGGGCATGCTGCCCACTTGGTCGGGGTAGTCGTCGTCGAAGATCTGCCACATGGTGCCCTGCGGCATGCGGATGGACTTGTGGCCTAGGATCTCGCCCGTGACGTCCTCGTTCATGAAGCGCTTGCCGTTGACGTCCACGAGCAGGAAGGCGTCGCAACCCAGCGAGCCGCCGCTCGAATCGGACACGAAGGTGTGGGTGTCCTGCGGGTCGATGGCCGCGCCGGCCCACGCCGCCATGGAGAGGCCCTCGCCCATGTCGCAGAACTCACCGCGCGCGTCCACATCTACCCAGCCCGGGTCGGGGCACAGGCCGCCCGTACGGTTGTAGTAGTCGATCATCTGCCTGTTGCCGCCGTAGCTGCCCGTGGCAAGGATGACGCCGTTCTTGGCCTTCACGCGGTAGAGCTTGTCGTCGATGTCCGCGAAGACAAGGCCTGTCACGCGGCCCGTCTCGTCGCGCTCGAGCTGCTTGGCCCAGCAGGAGTAGCGCACCGTGGCGTTGGCCTCGACGTACTCGGCCGAGTAACGGCCGACCTCGGTCTGGTCGGGCTCGATGGCGATGACGCCGGGGAACATGGGCCAGCGCTCCGTGGTGTAGTCCCAGTTGGGGTTTACGGGGTTGTTGAACAGGTTGATGTAAGGGCCACCTTCACGTGCCGCCTGCTCGCGCTCTTCGCTCACGTCATCGAAGTGGCGGCCGGCCTGAGGTGCTAGGCCACTCGTGCAGATGTTGAGGATGGCCTTGTAGTCCAGGTCCGTCTCGGTGGGCAGGGTGTTGGGGTCGATGACTGTGTACTTGGGGCAGGGCTCCAGGTACCAGTCGAAGTCCTCGCCACAGTGCTCGATCGTATATTTCCAGAGCGCGGAGCTCGTGCGCTCGCGGTACGTCTCGGCCTCTTTGGCGACGATGAAGTCGATCTCCTCCTGGGGCATCTCCAGGCCGGCGTCCTTGAAGAGCTGGCTGTTCACCGCGCTGATCTGGTGCGAGTGAAGATGCCAAGTCTCACCTTTCTCCACCGCGAAGACGCTTGCGCCGTTCTCGAGAGCGCTGCGTGCGGCGCAGATGCCGGCCATGCCCATGCCGACGACGACCACATCCGCCTCATACTCCTCGACGATGTCCGCCTCGTCCACGGGCGCGGGCGGGATGAGGAACGACGGGGTGAACGCGCCGCTCTCGTCAAAGGTGCCCCAGGGGGTTTCCGTGGTGCCCGCGTCCGCGCCTGCCGCCGCATCGGCGCGGGCGAGCTCGGTGCCTGCCGCCAGGCCGACCGCGCCGGCCGCCGCGACGCTCGCAGCGCCCGCCCCCGCGATGAAGTCCCTCCGTGCGATGTCTCGTGCCATGCCAGACCCCTTTCGGTAACCAACTGCCAAAACAAACGGAACACGCTCCCATGCTCTGCCAAAATGCCTGGTCACGGCAATCGACGAAATGAGGTAAACCGCAAAACGCCAGCGCTGTTTTCCGGTAGCGCGCATGCGCGTACAATGGGATTGACACGCTGACAGCAGGGGAGCCCGAGCATGCAACGCGACAGCTTGAGAAAAGACGCACAGCCGAACGTCCGGCAGATGCGCGCGGCCCGCGCCGTGGGCCTCGGATGCTTGGCGGCGCTCGCCCTGCTGCTTGTTCAGCGCACGGGCCCGCTCGCCCTGTCTGCCGGCGTGGAAGCCTACAAGCCGTTTCTCGTGGCCATCCTGTCAGGATTTGTGGCGATGGGCGTGCTCGGCTGCCTGGCATGTCACGCGCAAACGTACGGACAGGCCGAGTTGTCCGTCTTGCGGGCATGGCGGCCGATGGCAATGCAGGCTTTGGCGGGGTGCGCCTTTGCCGTGGGAGGGGTCGCATGCCGACTGTTTCTGACTGACACCCAGTTCGCCCTCGGCTCTGGCAGCATGGATGTTGCCGGGCTCGCGTGCGGTGCGGGCCTGTCCCTGCTCGCCCTGCCCTGGATGCGCAATTTTGCCCGCCTGGGCGACTTCGGCTCCATCCTGCGGGAGACGGCCTGGGCGCTCGCTGTCTCCTGCGCGCTCTATGCCGGATGCTGCTGCGCGTGCGTTGCCTTAGATACCCTTGCGACAGTTTTCGCGTGCTGCCTTGCCCTGCTCGCCGCCTCTGTTGCATGCTGCATGCGGGCGGCGCGAGCCCCACTTGAGAGGGGCTGGCAAGCCGAGGCCGAGGCGGCATCGAATGACGGTGCGGAAGGCAAGGCGCGGTCTGACGACTCGCAAGTGCTGCGTCTCTGGGTGGCCCTGCGCTCCGTCTGGCAACCGCTTGCCGGAGCGGCGGCGGGGGCGTTCATATTCGGGTTGTCATGGGACGGAATCGGCGCGTCTATGCTCAACAACGGCGTGGTTCTTATGCTTGTCGAGGAGACGCTCGGGGGCTTGGTCTCCGCCACTCTGACGCTGGCTGTACTTGCTCGCATGGGCGGGGCCCGAACCTACCAGTCGCTCTGCCGCGTCGGCCTTCCAATCATGGCGGTCATATTTCTAGTGACTCCCTACCTGCCGCAGGATCTTTTCGGTGTTGCGTGGCAGGAAGGCGTGGCCGTTGTGCGCGAGTGCTGCATGTCGCTCATTGGCATTTTCGCCTGGGCGGCGCTCGCCAACATCGCGCGTACGGCCGACATTTCGACCGGCCTGCTCTCCTCGCTGGGCTGCATATCCGCCGGACTGCCTGCGCTCGCGGGGCTTTCCCTTCTGCATGCCTTTGGCCCTCCCGCCGCGCCGCTTGGAGCCGCGCTGGTCGTTTTTTACCTGATGGCCCTCACGCTTTCGTTCGCCCTAGAAAGCCGCGGGCAACGTAGCGTGCGCGCGGTCGAGCGCGAAGTTTTTGACCGCTACCTGCATGAGCGTGCCCTTGCGCTGGCGAGCGAGCACGGGTTGTCGCCGCGCGAAGAGGAGGTCCTCCTCTATCTGGGGCGCGGCCACAGCTACGTGTTCATTGCCGAGCGGCTTCATGTTTCCGAAAGTACGGCACGCACGCATGTAAGGAACATCTTCAAGAAGCTCAATGTGGGCTCGCGTGAGGAACTGCTCGGGCTCATTGACGCGAAGTAGGGCGGGACGTTCGCGTCACTGGGAAAGAGACCGTCCCTGCGCTTCGATGCCCGTTTTCGTGGGCCAGGCAATCGGGCAAAGCGTTGCTTTCCCGCCAAATATCTGCGCAGGGGAGACGCGGGAAATGAATGGGGACAGGCCTCGGTGAGCCTGTCCCGCCTGTAAGGGGGCGGTCCGGTTGGCCTGCCCCCTTCTCTAGGGAGACAATGAACAAGTCCCCCGAGCGGCCTTGGCGGGGCAGGGACGGTCGCGCGGGGTGCTGGCACCCTGTCTGCAGGTGACCCGATAAATGGCAATCTACCTGCTGTTATGATACAATGTGCCCATCATTCCCGACGATTCGGAGGCACCTGCGCAGCCCACGTTCTCGGACCTTGAGGCAAGCTCGGGCCGGGTCACCCGCCGCAGGAGGTTCCTGGCCCTCCTCGACTCCAAGATCCCCTGGGGCG
>CABQHM010000097.1 GCA_902464015.1 uncultured Coriobacteriales bacterium
CTACCATTCCCCCTGTTGTGCGCCTGGCGCGATGAAGACACGAAGGTATGGAGGAATGCGCGATGGCGGCTGTAACAGAGTCCATGAACGTCCTGCTCATCAACGACATGTGCGGCTTTGGCAAGGTGGCGCTGTCCGCCATGATGCCGGTGCTGTCGCACATGGGATTCCGCCTGCACAACTTGCCCACCGCCCTTGTGTCCAACACGCTCAACTACCCCGACTTCTTCATCCACGACACGACCGACTACGTGAAGAAGACGCTGCCCATCTGGGACGAGTTGGGCTTCACGTTCGACGCAGTGTCCACCGGCTTCATCGTGACCGAGGAAGAGGCCCGCATCATCGCCGGGTTCTGCGAACGCCAGGCGGCCAAGGGCGTACGCGTGTTCGTCGACCCCATCATGGGCGACAACGGTTCGCTGTATGCCGGCGTGCCCGAGAGCACGATCGCCCTCATGCGCAGGCTTGTGGCGCAGGCAAACATCGCGATGCCCAACTACACCGAGGCCTGCCTGTTGACTTGCACGCCCATCGACATGGAGGCCGGACTCACCGCTGAGGGCGCAACGACGCTGGTAGACGCCATGCTCAACCTGGGGGCGAAGTCGGTGGTCATCACGAGCACGAAGGTGGACGGCGTGAACGCCGTTGTGGGCTACGACGCCGAGTCGGGTGAGTACTTCACCATTCCCTTCGACGAGGTGCCCGTGTACTTCCCCGGCACGGGCGACATCTTCTCCTCGGTGCTGCTGGGCCGCGTGCTCAAAGGCTACACCCTGCGCGACGCCACCAAGAACGCCATGGACGTGGTGCGCGAGCTCATCGTTCGCAACGCCGATCAGGAAGACAAGCCCCGCGGCATCCCGATTGAGGCCTGCCTGGACGTGCTCGACAAGGCGCCCGTACCCTGCGAGGAGACTGCCGGCGGCAGGAAGCAGGGCGCCGCGCGCGGCAAGAGGCCCAAAATCCGCCTCACTGTGGTGGATCAGCTCGGCGAGTGCGCTTGCCACCACGGTCACAAGCCCGGCGACACCTTCGACTACGACCACGACCGGGGCCAGCTCTGCCCCATGGCGGCCAACGTGGGCTTCCCCTACATCGACATCTTGCGCTACGGCGGCCAGGTGCCCGGCAACGACCCCGACACCGTGACCTTCTGTTGCCCGGAGCGCGAGACGCTCAACGTGTTCAAGGCCGAGATTGTGGACGGGGAGTAGCCCGGCGCGACTGGGCGAAAGGCCGACGGGAAACGCGCTTAGTTTTGTGACAAAATCAAATAAAATAGCCATTTAACTGGTGTGTTATGTCTCTGTGACATGGGCAGGCAATTCTGCAGGAATCACATGAACGCCTCCTTTTGACGGCAGGATACTATGAGGGTCACATCCCACCCCTGCCGTTTGGGAGGCGTCGAACATGAACTGGTCCTCGATGGAGAAACGCGTCGTGCTCCTTGCCTGTGCATTGGCGATAGCCGGCAGCTGCTGCATTGCAGCGTGCGATGCCACACCTGCAGGAAACCAGGCCCAAGCGGCGTTTGAGGGCGACGATGCGGATGCGGGCGCACAAATCGAGCGGCGCAGCGTTGATGCACGGGAGGTGCAGGCGTACCTGCAGGGTGCGGATTTTCGCATGGGAGATGTGCGGCTCGGTGCGGCATTTGGCGCGGGGGCCGAAGGGGCCGCGCAGGGCGACGAGCTTGAGGTGCGCGTGGACGAGAACGGCGTCTGGGTGCTGGAGACATGCCGTGAATCCGCCGAGGAGAGAGCGAAAGACGAAGGGGAAATCGCCAGCGCTTTGGTGTGCGGGCTTTCCGCACCTGCGGGGGAATGCGGACCGCTTGCGCTCCCCTGGCTGAAGGCAACCGATGCCGTGGGCCTCAAAGTGATGGAAGCCATGGACGGCAAGCTCACCGAGGTGCGGGCCTGCGTGCTGGCATGCAGCCTGGCCACTGCGACGCTGGAAGAGGATGAAACTGGCGAGGACGGGGGCGCCGAGGACGGGGGCGCACGCGATGCAACCGGGGCCGAGCCCGCCCGGCCCGAGGTGCCCGAGGGTGCCTTGGTCGTGCATGTGCCAAAGACGCCTGCGACAGCCGAGGTTACTTGGGTTGTTGTGAGGGAAGACGGCGGCGAGGAAACTCGGGACGGCAAGGGGAACGAGGCAGATCGAGACGGCTCAGTAGCGGATGACGCTGGCACAAGTAGGCCGGGTGCCGCCTCAAGCGCGGACACGACCGCGCCGGGGTCAAACCCAGGTGCCGATACGACGGGCGACAACGACACAGCCAGCGGCAACGCTCCCGCCAACCCGCAGCCCAGCGGCCCTGTCAACCCCGGCGACATAGACGTCACCGAGCGCCCTTCGGGCGGTCAGCCCGGATCGGGATCTGGCGCGGGCACAGGCACAACCCCACCGCCCCAGCCCGAAAAGCCCAAGCGCACCTGGGTCGTGGACAAACCAGCCTGGGACGAGCGCGTCATGACAAGCCAAGCCTGGGACGAGCAGGTGTGGGTGAGCGTGCAAGAATGGGTGCCCAACAACGTGTGGGTCGTTGATCAGGCCGCCTGGGACGAGCAAGTGGTCGTTCGCGAGGGCTACTACGAAACCGTGCGCACGACAAGCCACTACCGTTTCGCTGCCGACGACTACATCACCTATGACGAGGCGGACTTGGCGGAGCACACCAAATACCTCATGTCCCAAGGCCTTCCCACAAACTACTACGTGGAATGGGAGCACGAGCAGGTCTGGCATGAGCCCGAATACACGACCGTGCACCACGACGAGCAGGGTCACTGGGAAGACCACGGCTCCTACCAGGACAAGGGCTACTACCAGACCATACACCACGAGGCCGAGTACACCATTGTGCATCACGAGGAGGAAGGCCACTGGGAGTAAAGGCCCCCAAACCTGGCGAAACGGGCGCGTCGATGCCGTTGGACGCAACGACCGAGCGTAACCGCTGAGCGCAGTAATCGTCTGCATCCACTTATACAAACCAATACCTCAACCGTCTTGGGGGCCACACGCCCCCGAGGGAAAGGACGTGTGCCATGTTTGGGAAACCATGGACACCCGCCGCTCATGCCGTGCGGACAAAAACAGCTGGATCACCGGAAAAAAGAAGCCTGATAGCACGTGTGTGGGCCGTTGCCTTCTCAGTTATGCTGGCTCTCTTGGGCCCTGCGGGCATGGTGGGTAGCGCTCATCGCGCCTGGGCCGAGCAGGCTGACATTGCCACGGTCGCCTCGGTATACGCTGAACAAAACGACAAGGTAAGCAATCCCCAAGCCGAGGAGACAGGCTCGCTTGACCCGCCTCAGCAGATTGCTGCAAATGAGGGTGACGTGGCGTCGGACAACGTGCCGAACGCCTCTGCAAAAGACGCCTCGAATGAAGCCTCCGACTCCGACGAAGCCCCAGCAAAGATGGATGACGTGCGTTCCGCCACCGTCACGCTCGATTCAAGCGAGGACGGCTGGGCATACCTCACCGTAGAAGGTGCACAGGAGGGCGACGCTCTTGTTCTAAGCGTAATGGGCCGAGCCGATGCCATCTGGACCGCACTTTTGCACGAGGCATACCCTGAGGCAGACATCGTCGATCTCGGCGACAACCAGGTTGAAATCCACCTGGCAATGACGGGCGAGTCTGGCACCTGGGAGCTTCCCGGTGTCATGGCAGATCTCGTTGCGACCGCCGCCTTGCTCGACTCGACAGGTGAGATGGTGGCGTTTGCTGAGGGGCCGGCCCTCTACAGCACAAATCTGACTTCTGCTGGCGGCGAGACCTTCACCGCGTACAACGAGCATATCGTGGATGGCAACTGCCCCAAAATTCGCAATGCGCAGACAGGTCAGGCTGCCTGGTGCGCCGACTCACGCCGCGCGGCTCCGGGCACGAGCACCGAGACGGGCGAGTGGCCCGAGGCAACCTTCTCGCAGGCTTCGCCTTGGGACGTCACCACCGTCTCGGGCGTGAACCTGGGCAGTATCTTGCCTCAGCTCGAATACATCATGGCGCATGCCGACGGCACGACTGATGAGGGTGTGTATATCACCCAGTATGCCGTGTGGACGCTCACCAACCCCGACCGCTTCGCCTACGGCTCCTATTCGCACTACAACGAGCAGATTTGCGCGCTCGTGGACGCCGCCAACGCCTATGCGGCCTCGGGGGCCAACTATTACTCCGGGGCCTGCCTGGTGTATACGCCCACCACGGGCAACGGCTACTACGATCGCTGGATGCAGTACCTGGTGGTCTCGGGATGGAACCCCCTCTCGAGCCTGACCGTGAGCAAGGAACAGTCATACGACGCGGCAACGGGTTCCTGGACCGAGCTTCCCAAGCAGGTAACTTGGAGGCTTGCGAGCACCGACGGCACCACCGACGGGGCCGTCTACGACCGCACGATTACCTCCGAGGAAGGCTCGGCGACTGTCACGTTCGAGGACACGCCGAAGGAAACGCGCTATAGGCTCTACGAGCTGCAAGCGCCCGACGGTTTCAAGCCTCGCGAGACAATTGGCCTCTACTGCAACCCCGACGGGAGCTGGTCGGTGTGGAATGCGCAAACTGGCTCCTGGGACGCTGCAACCTGGGCGACCGACCAAGACGGCTCGACCGTATACACGGGCATCTCCCAGGGCGTGCTTCATGTGCAGGACGCCCCCACAGCAGGTGCCATCGAGCTCTTTAAGGTGTCTGCCGAGCCGCTCGTGACCGACGGAAATGCCTGCTACACGCTGGAAGGAGCACTCTATGGCGTCTATGCCGACGAGGAGCTCACCCAGCTTGTCGACACGCTGCGCACCGACGAGGTGGGCCATGCCGTGTCGGGCGCGCTCGACGAGGGGGCGTATTGGGTGCATGAGACCGCACCAAGCCGCGGATACGCCCTTGACGAGGCCGTGTACCGCGTTGAGGTGAAGTCGGGCAGGACGTCGCGCGTCAACGAGCAGAACGGCGGGCAAGTGCTCGAGGAACCCCAAGGTGACCCCCAGGCCATGGTGGTGCGCAAGGTGGATGCGCAGACGGGCACCAATGTGGCTCAGGGCGATATGACGCTCGAGGGCGCCGAGATCACTGTGTGCTACTACAAGGGTTCCTACACCGAAGACGACCTTCACAGCGACGATGCCCCCGCGCCCGAGCGCACCTGGATTCTCAAGACTGACGAGGACGGCGTATCACTGCTGCTTGAGAGCTACAAGGTGGGCGGAGACGAGCTGTATAAACTTGGCGGACGCCCCTACTTGCCGCTCGGCACGGTGACCGTACAGGAGACCAAGGCCCCTCAGGGCTACGAGCTTGACCCGACGGTCTACGTGTGTCATTTCACGCCCGACGAGTCGGGCCGCAAGTGGATCTCGTTCGACATGACGGCAACCATCCCGCAAGAGCAGGTCATGGGCGGTGTCGGCATCCGTAAGGTCGACGCCGAAGACGGCACGGCGAGCCCCAGGGGCGCCGCGAGCCTCGACGGGGCAACGTTTGCCATCTACAACGCAAGCGAGCGCGACGTGACGGTGAGAGGCACCGTGTACGAGCCTCAGACGCTTGAGGACGTGCAGGCAGGTACTGCGCAGGCAATCATGACCATCGAGGCACACGACGGCGCAGCCACGACCGATACCGACGGCGACGGCGTCGATGCGTCGCTCCCCTTTGGTACGTACTACCTGCGTGAAGTGGCATCCGGTGCCGGCTATCTCCTCGACGACACGGTGCGTACCGTGGAAGTTCGCGAGGCAGGCGCCGTGGCTTGGTGCGAGGACACATATGCCAACCAGGTCATCCGTGGCGACATCGCCTTTGACAAGGTATATGAGGACACCAAGGCCACCATGCCCGGGGTCGCCTTCCTCGTTGAAAGCACGACAACGCACGAACGCCACGTCGTGGTGACGGACGCCACCGGACACGTCGACACCTCGGCTGCAGTTAGGCCCCACACCCACCGCACGAACGCCAACGACGCCGCTTGGGATGCAGCAACGGGAACGGTCGATGAGACGCTTCTCGACGCGGATGCGGGTCTGTGGTTCTATGGCAACATTGAGGGGACGGGCGAGCCCGACGACGCTCTCGGGGCGCTCCCCTACGACACCTACACCTTCACCGAGCTCGCGACGACAGCCAGCCAGGGCACCGAGCTCGTGAGCTTCGATGTTGCGATTCGCGAGGATAAAACAACTGTCGACCTGGGCACCGTGGAGGACACTTGGATCCCCACGCTGACCACGCAGCTGCTTAGCCGCGACGGATCGCAGGCTGCCTATGCGCTGGGCGACGAGAGGCTTGTCGATACAGGGTCGTACGGCCACTTCAAGGCGGGTACGTACGTCGCGGAGCTTGAACTGTGCGACGAGGCAGGCAATGTGCTGCAAGACGCGGCCGGCAACGTGCTACGCACAAGCGCGGAACTCGAACTTGCGGGCGACGGGACCTATCAGATCGGTATCGACTGCGATCTGAGCGGGTTTGCCGGGCAGCGCATCGTGGCACGTCAGCGGGTCTATGACGCACGGGGCGAGCTATACGCAAGTCACGATGACATGACAAGCGAGGCCCAGAGCGTTTGGGTAGTCGACAAGCCCAGCATCGCCACCACGTTGACCGACGCCGCCACCGGCCTGCACATGGCCAACGCGGCGCAGGCCATCACGCTCACAGACACAGTGGTCTACACCAACCTCAAGCCCGGGAAGACCTACACCCTCACCGGCACCCTCATGGACAAAGAGAGCGCCTCGCAGGTGCTTGATGCCGCCGGCAAGCCCGTGAGCGCGAGCGTTGAGTTCACCCCGCAGGCAGCCTCGGGCACGCAGGCGGTCGAGTTCACCTTTGACGCAAGCAGCCTGGCAGGCAAAACGATTGTCGCCTTCGAGACGCTCACCTGCGAGGGACGCGAGCTTGCCGTGCATGCCGATATCGCCGACGAGACCCAGGCAGTGGACGTGCCGTGCGTTGGCACGACGCTTGCAACCGCAGACGGGGCGCATTCCGTCATGGGAACAAGTCCCATCGACCTTGTCGACACGGTCGCGTATGAAAACGTTACAGTAGGCAAGACGTATCGAGTCGTCGGTACGCTTCATGACGCAAAGTCCGGCGAGGCTTACCAAGACGCTGCAGGTAAACCCCTGGAAGCTCGCATGGAGTTTACGGCTGACAAAAGCGACGGCAGCGTGGATGTGACCTTCAAGGGAGTCTCTGGCATTCAAGCAGGCCAGGCCGTGGCCTTCGAGGGGCTCTATGTCCATGCGGGCGGCGGCGAGGGCGACGATGCCTGGAAACTCGTGGCCTCGCACTGCGACCTAGCAGACGCCAACCAAACGGTGAGCTTCAACACACCCAACTTACGTACCACACTCACCGAGAAGGAGACCGGGCTGCATGAGACGGCGTTTGCAGACAAGGTCACCCTTGTCGATATCGTTGAGTATGACGGCCTTGAAGCAGGCAAGACGTATCACCTTGAGGGCAAGCTCGTAGACAAGCAGACGGGCAAGGTTTTGAAAGACGGTAAGGGCAAGCAGCTCACCGCCTCCGGTGACTTCACGGCATCGGCCGCGAAGGGTCGCGTCAACGTGACGTTCACCTTCGACGCCTCGCAGTTTGCGGGCAAGGAGGTCGTGGCATTCGAGAGCGTCTCGTTCAAAGGACGAGAGGTGGCCGTGCACGCAAACATCGACGACGCGGCGCAGACCGTGTCGTTCGTGGACATCCGTACCACGGCACAGGACCCTGCAGACGGCGACCATGAGGCGGTGGCGCTTGCAAACATGCAGCTTGTCGACCGTGTTGAGATGCGCGGGCTCATACCGGGAGCCTCGTACACCATCGTGACTGAGCTCGCCGTGGCCGACACTCACGAGACGGTCATCGCATCAAGCACGAGCTTTGTGCCCACGAAGTCGGCCACAACGCTCGACGTGACCGCGACGTTTGACGGCTCGGGTCTGGCCGGCAAGAAGCTCGTGTTCCTGGAGAAGCTGCAGCGCGACGGCAAAACCATCGCCCAGCACCGCGACTACGACGACGCGGAGCAGACAGTTGCGCTTGTCACTCCCCCGC
>CABQHM010000098.1 GCA_902464015.1 uncultured Coriobacteriales bacterium
GCGCTACGTCATTCATCCGCACGTCGGGCATCGCCCCCTGCGCCCCGTGCTGCCCCATCCATCCGCCCGTTGAGCGGCGCTATCTGCGCCCTACTATTCCATCCGCGTGTCGAACGGCGTCCTCTGCGCCCTGCTACTCCATCCATCCGTTCGGCGAACAGCGCCACCTGCGCGCCCGGCTACCCCATCCGCCCGTCGAGCGGCGCCATCTGCGCCATCTGCGCCCTGCTATCCCATCCGCTCTGCGAGTTCGCGCTTGACGGCGGTGTACTTCTTCTCGGGAATGGGAAGCTCGCTGCCGTCCTGCAGGGTCACCTTGCAGCGGGTCACGTCGCGCACAAAAGCGGGGTTGACCAGGTAACTTGCATGGCAGCGAACAAAGAGGTCGCCGTGGCGCTGAGCGATCGAGGAGAGCGTTTCGACTGACTCATAGACGCCGTCTTCAGTGTGAATCAGTGAGTGCGTGCCTTTACTTTCTATATATATGATGTCGGAGCGGTTGAAGTACAACGCCGAACGGTTCAAGCCGCGCAAGCAGATGTGCCGCGTTGAGTTGGTGTTCGACGCATTTGTCTCAGACGTGCCGTCATAGGTGGCGCCATAGCGCAAGAGATAGATGTCATCCGGTCCGGTATAGGCGATGGCGTTGGCCACGTTGCACAGAAGGATGCGCGGCGTGCGCTGACAGTCCACCCAGGTAAAATGGATGTGCTGGTTGACGCGGTTGGTGCTCCCGTCGGGTCGGATGCTGTCCACGAGGAACGTCATGACGACCTCGCACACATCCGGGCCCGGGGTCGGCAGCGTGGTGACCACCAGGTCATGCACCTGAAACTGTGGGTCGTCGTGCCCTTCTCGTGCCATGGCGAGCAACTTTGCCTTCGAGCGGATAAGGTGTCCATAGGAGGGCCCAACAAGCACCACATCGTCATGGCAGGCGTCAAGGAAAGACGCGGAGTCGCCATCGACGTAGTAGCTGCGAAGAATCTTTGCCGACAGGGCTGCGATATCATGGGGTTTCATGGACACCTCCCTTACGGGCGCGAGCGTTGTACGGGTTCATTTTCGCAGGCACCAACTGCCTACTTTAGACCCCCGCGTCCAACTAATCGGGGCAGAAATGGGCCTAATTTATCGAAAAATCGCTCACATCGTTCCAATTGCGGCGCAGGCATACCTCCAAAGTGAGCCCTGTGTTGTCGTAGATGGCCGACCATTGAGTGTTGCTTGTCACGTCCTCAGGGTTGGGGTCCTGTGCAGAGGCGCGCAGCGCTTCCCAAACAACGTCTTCGTCCTGGTCGCCCTCATGGGCACCCAGCACTTCTTCGACGGCTTCCCAACGCTCTTTGCCGTGGCCGTAGATGCCGTTCTTCTGGTTGGGCTGCACCAGGTCGGGGTAGAGCGCGTAGAAGTTGGTGATGGCGCGCATCGGCGTGGCCTTGAGCGGGCGGCCTTCGGCCTCGGGGTCCCACTCCACGACGCGGCCGTCGCCCGAGGCATCGGTGATGTAGAAGTGGTAGTCGCGCCCCGAGGTGGCAAACATGTCGTAGTTGCTCAGGAGCTCGACGGCTTCCTCGGTTGTGGCCGCGCGGTCGAGAACGAGGCGGATGGCGAGCGTTGTGGCGATGGACTGTTTGCCGGTGTCCTGGTAGGTGGGTTCGCTGTCGAGCGTGAGCACGGCGATGGAGACGCCCTTCTCGTTTATGCCGTCGAGGCAGATGAAGGGCGCCGTGAGGCAGGCGAGCTTCTTGGATACGCTCTCGTTGGGGTCGTCGGCCTTCACGTTGTTGAGCGCGGCCAGGCCGATGGACGTGTAGCCGTTCTTGGGCGTGCAGCGCACGAGCAGAGCCGAGGTGTCGAGCTTGAAGTCGTAGTTGCGCCCCATGCGCACCTCGCCATCGGCTGCCGTGGCGGTAAAGGCGGTGCAGGCATAGTTGGGCGCCGTCATGTGCACGGGCAGCAGCGGCAGCGACTCGGCGAGCACGGCATCGAGAAACGCCTGGTTGTCGCGGATGTCGCGGGCGAGCAGCGCGTCGAGGTCATAGTCGTAGGCCACGTCCATAGTGTAGAGGTTGTAACCGTCATCATAGGAGGTGACCTGGTTGATGCTAGAGATGGTCTGAATCCTGCTGGCGTACAGCACGCCGAAGGCGACGAGCACCGCCGCGATTGCGGCGACGAGTCCGATGACGACACGCTTGACGATGCGTTTCATGGGGCCTCCCCAATGTCAGTTTCATGTCACTTTCAAATCCATGGTGAGGTTGCGGGGAGCATTTGGGTAGTGCCATTTGGCGCAAAATTTGGCCAATTTCTAATCCTCTCGGTGCTGTCACTGCTACCATTGGGGCAAAGAAACGGGGGCGGTATGGCAGCAGATGAGCGCGTCACATATGGCAATGACCGCGCGAGTGGAGAGCCGCTGCGTGCGCAGGCACAGGCAGGCGGGCTTTTGCCGCACTTTGCCCAGCTCACGGATGAGGAGTCGCTGTGCGCGCAAACGGGCGGTGCGCTTGACGACCGTGCCTGCGACAGCCAGACGGGGCTGCCGTGCGCGCAGGCGCAAGCAGATACGCCTGCCCGACTTGGGCAGCCTTGCGCTACAAGGTCGCCTATGCCGCTCATGTGCACGTCCTTTGAGCCGGGATGTCTTTCACAGGCGATTGAGTCCATTGACGACGAGGACGCCCGGCGTATCGCGCAGGCTGAGGCCCTGTATTTCACGGCCGACCCCGATGGGGCGTGCTGCGAGTCCGAGCCGTATTTGACGAGCTCGAACCCTGCACTGAGGATGTCTGCCTGTTTCATCTGCGCTTATGCCAATTTGTCACGCGGGCAGATTCCCTTTGCCAAGGCCTGCCTCGACGATCTTGCTTCTATGGGGCAGGACTGCCTTGCCAGCGAGGATCCCACTATTCGCGCTGCGTACGTTGTGTTTGCCACGGCGGCGAGCGTTCTCTTGCACCTGGAACCGGCTTGCAGCGAGGACGAGCTTCGTGCGGCTGCCCCTTACCTTCCCGAGGGCCTGCGTTTGTTCGCTGCCCAGGTGGATGCGCACCGCGCCTATCTCGCCGGGGAATATGGCAGGTGCATCGGCATTGCAGAGACCGCGCTTGCCATGAAGCGGGGGTCCTATCCCATATCCGAGCTGTTCTTGCACCTTGTGGCTGCCATGGGGTGGATGGGGCAAAAGTCGCCCGACCACGCCCGCGCCCATTTCGTGCAGGGGTGGGATATCGCGCGGCCCGATGGGCTTATCGAACTCATCGGCGAGCATCATGGCCTGCTCCAGGGTGTTCTTGAGACCTGCCTCAAGGATGACTACCCCGATGACTTTGCCCGCATTATCCAGGTGACCTATCGATTCAGCGCCGGGTGGCGCCGCATCCATAACCCAACGACCGGCGAAAAAGTCGCCGACAACCTCACCACCACCGAGTTCACCTTTGCGATGCTTGCGTGTCGCGGCTGGAGCAACGACCAGATTGCGGCCCACATGGGGGTGTCGCGCGGCACCGTGAAGAACCGCCTGTCGAGCGTGTATGTCAAGCTGGGGATTCAGAGTCGATCCGAGCTTGAGAAGTACATGCTGCGCTAGGAGCGGGATCTGCCTGGCCGCCAAAGGCGCGGTCGGGCGCCTCAGCGGCGCGGGCGTGAAACGCCAAAACGCGCGGTGTCAAGTAGGGTAGTCATTTTTTCGACAAAACAGGTCATCTTTGCAGTGCGGGTTTATTTCATGCACACCATCGGAATAGAGTAAAAGACAAACAAGGGCGTACCGAGCATGGTGTGAATGTGCGCCGCGGGGAATGCGCGCTCCCAATGCGGCTTGCAGACCGACCGACTCGGCGCCGTCGAGCCTAGGAAGGTGGGGCCGCATGAAACCGCTACGCAGATTATTCGACCCGTCCCAAAACACAAGCAAGATACTCGCCATTTTCATGTCGCTGGTCATGGTGTGGACCCAGGTGTCTATGGTGCCCACGGCCCTGGCGCAGGGCGACTGGGGCGAGCCTGCTGCGGAAAGCGCCACAGTGGGCCCCCCGGAGGGCGAAGAGCAGGATGTCATCGGCGCGCCTGCAGCCGAGCCTGTACCCCAGGCAGAGGTTGCAAGTGCGCCTGAGGTTGTTGCTGAGCCCGCGGTAGAGGCCGCACCTGCCGAGCAGCCCGCAGTAGAGGCTGCCCCGGTTGCCGAGCCTGCGGCAGAGCCCGCTCCGGCAGGGGAGCTTGCGGTTGAAGCCGCCCCGGCTGAGCAGCCCGCCGCTCCCGCCGAGCAGCCTGCGACCGAGCCTGCGGCTCCCGCTGAGCAGCCTGCAACTGAGCAGCCTGCCGCACCTGCCGAGCAGCCCGCAACCGAGCAGCCCGCCGCACCTGCCGAGCAGCCCGTCACCGAGCAGCCTGCCGCGCCCGCTCCCGCTGAGCAGCCCGCGGTCGAGGCCGCTCCCGCTGAGCAGCCTGCAGCAGAGCCCGCGCCGGCCGAAGAGCCCGCAGTTCCCGCCGAGCCCGAGCAGCCCGCGTATCCCGCCTTCCTCGGCTACGCCCACGCCGGCAACATCACCGTGAAGGTGACGGCTCCCGAGGGCGCTCTGCCCGAGGGCACGCGCGTGCTGGCCGAGTCCGTGCACCGCGCCGACGTCGCCGCCGCTGTGGCCGGTGCCGTCGAGGAGCAGGGCCGCACGCTCGAAGGCGCCGTGGCTCTCGACGTCACGCTCGTCGACAAGGACGGCAACGCCATTCAGCCCAACGGCTCTGTGAGCGTGAGCTTCTTCAACGCCGGCATGGGCGAGGGCGAGGCCGTGGGCGTGTACCGCGTGGCCGACGACGCCTCCAGCGTTGAGGCAATCCCCGCAAGCCAGGCCAGCGCAAACGTCCAGAGCTTCGACGTCGACCACTTCTCGATCTACGTCGTCACCGATGAGAACCCCGTCTACCTGGCCACCTATAGGTTCTATGATGCCGATGGCACCGTTGTCAGCGAGCAGACCGTCAAGAACGGCGAGACGCTTGTCGAACCTGCGGCCCCCGAGATCGACGGCCAGACATTCACCGGTTGGTACCTGGGCGAGAACCTCATGGACTTCTCGCAGGCCGTGACCGTGAACGCGACGGTGACGTACGACGTGTATGCGCGCTATGCCTCCGTCCTGCACATCAACTTCTACGACCCCGACGGCATGCAGATCATGCGCACGATGGTCGTTGAGGACCATGAGGCGCACGACATCTCTGGCATCAAGTATGACGTCGATGCCACGCACAGCGTTGTGGGCTGGACGGACGCCGATGGCAACCAGCTAACATCCGTTGCCGTGCCCAAAGGCAAGAGCAGCGTCGACGTATTCGCCGTTGTCGTCGAAGGCGTGTGGGTCGCTTTTGACGCCGCTGGCGGTACCACCGTTGACCATGTGTTCGTGAACGCCGACGAGGGTATCACCCTTCCCGTGAGCACGCGCACCGGGTATACGCTCGAGGGTTGGTATCTGCGCGACTCGAAGGTCAGCGAACACGACAGGTTCGACGCTCCCGTGACCCTTACCGCCCATTGGACGCCCATCGAGGTTGCTTACACCGTCAACTACTGGCAGCAGCGCGTGACCGATGTCAAGAACGCCCTCGACGCCGACAAGACGTACGACTTCGTTGAGTCCGCCGAGAAGACGGCTCCTGCCGGTTCCGTCGTTGCCGGTGCCAACGACAAGAGCTATCCCGGCTTTACCTTCAACGCCAACAACACCCAGTCCAACGTCACCATTGCCGGCGACGGCTCCACCATCGTGAACGTCTACTACGACCGCGTGCTGTGCACGATCAACTTCTATCACTATTGGAATGGCTGGGGCGGCGTTAACGAAGAGCTCATCGCTCGACACACTGGCCTGTACGGCGCTCCGCTCAAAGACGGCGAGTGGGACCAGACATACTATTGGTACACGACCTCTGACGAGTGGGCTCAGAACAGGTCTGGCTGCATCCTTCTGACCAGCTACGACTTTGAGACCGCCGGATATGCCAAGAACAAGGGCAACATAACCACCAACGGCGTCGTCACGACGTGCAACTTCTATGGCACGAGCAAGCAGAGCGGCGGCACAATCTACTACTACAACGAGCAGGCCGACGGCACGTTTGCGCTTGTCAACACGGTGACAACGAGCGGCGGCACGCTGACGGTGCACCAGAAGTACACCGGCTACGACCTGTACAAGTACGCTACCGGTAGGATTAAGGGCGACCCGACCACGGCTGCGTTCTGGACGAACAAGGGCAGTGCGTTCGAGGGCCAGAAGATCCAAAACGCATCGACCATCTATATCGCTAACACGCTCAAGTCCTACAACCTCACCTACCATAACGTGACCGGCGACAACAACAAGGTCGTCAGCGTCGACTACACTGCGTCCCTTGCACCGTATGCCAACTACGTCCCCGAGGACCCGTACTCCGATGGCATCGAACGCACGTTTGTGGGTTGGTATGCCGACCAGGCATGCACGGTTCCGTTCGACTTCGCCAACACCACCATGCCGCATGCCAACGTCGCGGTGTATGCCAAGTGGGCCGTGGACCAGGTCACGCTGAGCTGGGACCTGTGCGCTCCCGAGGACCCGAAGCCCGGGGACAAGGGTTCGGCCACGTTCGACCCCGGCACGCGTCCGGCTTCTGACTTCCTGCCCGCAGGCGCGGTGTGGGGCACCGACTACACGTTCGACGGCTGGTATACCGACGACGGCAAGCTGTTCAACCCCGAGACCCGCATCTCCCGCGACACCAACGTCACGGGCAAGTGGCTCTACAACGGCGAGCTCTATGTGCGCTACAACAACGCTGGTACCGAGCTGCCTCTCGACCTCGAGACCTATGCAGACGGTGCCAAGGTTCAGGTCGCCAGTGCCACCGACCTTGTGGCTCCCGAGGGCACGCCCTACTTCCTCGGCTGGGCCATGGAGAACGGCACGCTCGTCCAGCCCGGTGGATCGTTTGACATGACGCGCCAGCTTGCAGGCGATGACAACGTCGTTATCCTGACCGCCGCATGGGGTATCGCTGAAGCTGCCACGACCATCACCTTCGTGGCGGGCGACGGCAGCGGCGAACCGCGTGTCAACATGCTCGTCAACAACGAGGGTGTGGTGCTGCCCAGTGCCGCTGACCTGGGCTTTACGGCTCCTATGTCTCGTGGCTCTGCGACTCATACGTTCGCCGGTTGGCTCACCTCTGACGGCCGTATCCTTGAAGCTGGCCAGCAGGTTGTCGTCGACAATCTCAACGAGGGCACCGAGAACATCCTTACCGCCCAGTGGACACCCCGCACCGACCAGTCCTACATCGTTGACTACCTGTGGGCGGGTTCCGACGAAAAGGTCGCCGAGTCCAAGGTCGTCACCAATCTCACATGGGGCGAGGAATACTCTGAGTCCCCGGTTCCGGTCGAGGGATACACGCCGGTGCTCGAGGAACCCGTTGTGTTCCAGCTCACGCAAGACGAGATGCACATCTCTATCCACTACTACAAGAATGTCAAGCTTACTGCCAACTCGGCCAGCTTCACCTACGACGGCACCGAGCAGGGCGTTACTGGCTTTACCTGCGACACCGAGGGCACCCAGTTTGATCTTGGGCGCATCGTTGCAGGTGCCCAGGGCACCCAGGTCGGCGAGTACGACGCAGTGTTTGATGAGGATCCCGTTGGTCTCACCGATATGACCGAGCGCTACATCGTCACCGCTGCGCATCCCGGCACCCTGACCGTGACCCCCCGCGCCGTCACCTTCAAGGGCGAGACCGCCACGCTTCCCTACACCGGCTCCGAGCAGGAGATCCGCGGCGTCGAGGCCGTGGGCCTCGTCGAGGGCCAGACCTTCGAGCTTGCCTACTCCGCCAAGGGCACGCTG
>CABQHM010000099.1 GCA_902464015.1 uncultured Coriobacteriales bacterium
CACCGAATGTTCCTAGGGATGCAGGAGGAGGGCCTTGTGGGTATTCCCATAAACATCAAGACGCTGCTCGAGGGCAATGTGGTCGAACACGCTCGCATTGAGTTTAAGGAGACGTGGGATCCTGCAGCTTCGCTCAAAACCATCTGTGCCTTTGCCAACGACATTGACAACTGGGGTGGCGGCTACATTGTTATCGGGGTGCGCGAGGAGGAAGATGGGCGCGCGCTCGTAGGGGTTCCGGTTGAGAAAATCGACGGTTACCTCAAAGACATGCTCAACAAGTGCAAGCTCATTCGTCCTGATTACATGCCCATCGTTGACGTTGCGTCCTATAAGGACAGGCATTTCATTGTCGTCTGGGTGCCGGGCGGAAGCGTTCGTCCTTACTCATCTCCCAAGTCAATGGGCAAAGACAGTAAGGAGCGCGTCTTTTACATTCGAAAAATGGCAAGCACCATTACTCCGAGCGAAGAGGAACTGCGCGAGTTGTACAACCTCTCGAACAACGTTCCTTTTGATGACCGCTCAAATCATAGTGCCGATATCGACGATATGAGCATCACGCTTGTAAAGGAATACCTCAACGAAATCGGCAGCTCACTGCATGAGTCCGCCGATGTCATGTCTTTTGAGGATCTGTGTCTCAGCATGAACATTGCCGCTGGTCCTACTGAGTACATAAAGCCAAAGAACGTTGGCCTTCTCTTTTTCTCTTCTGATCCGGCGAGGTTCTTTCCTTGCGCGGAGATTGATGTGGTCGAGTTTCCCGACGGCCTGGGCGGGGAGCGCATTATTGAGAGCACCTTTACCGGGCCCTTGCATCATCAGCTCCGCGATGCGCTGCGATATCTGCGCGGTTCAATCATCAAGGAGCAGGTAGTCAAGCACCCCGATCGAGCCGAGGCTGACCGCTTTTTCAACTACCCGTATGCTGCGCTTGAAGAAAGCCTTTCAAACGCCGTGTATCACAAAGGCTACGATGTGCGTGAGCCCATCGAAGTGCGTATTTTGCCCGACCGCATCGAGATCTTGAGCTATCCCGGTGCCGACCGTTCCATCAGTACCGAGGGGCTTCGGACATATCGGGCAATAAGCAGGCGCTATCGCAATCGTCGTATCGGCGACTTTCTCAAAGAGCTCCACCTCACCGAGGGGCGCAATACCGGCATGGCTAAAATCTTGCGGTCTATGCGTCAGAATGGTTCGCCCGACCCTGTCTTCGAGACGGATGCTGACCGGCTGTATTTCTTGACTACGCTTCCGATACATCCTGGGTTTGTCGGGACTTCCGATGGGAGAGCGGCTGTTGGCGCTTCTGCCCCCCGGGGTTATGCAGCCACACCGGAAGGGGAGGAGGTACCTTCGGATGCCGAACGGCTGCTTGCGTATCTGGCGGAAAATCCGACCGCAACGATAGCCCGCGTGGCTCATGACCTTGGGGTATCTACCTCGACCGTGAGCCGAGCCATCAGTGCGCTCAAGCTCGAGGGCCACCTTGGGCGTGAGGGGTCTGCACGCAGTGGGCGTTGGGTAGTGCGAGGATAGGCGTATGCCGGTTAGCCTGCGGCACCGCGGGCGTGTCTGTAACAAAAAGTTCGCGTATCTCGATGCTTGCGTTGGGCATAATACGTGGGCACAATAGATTGCTGGACAATCGGTGGAAACGTGCGGAGGAGCCGACGCGTGAACTTGTGATCGCGAGGCCGCACAAGACGGAAGGCAGCGGGGTTACATACCCCAGCATGGGAGGAACGGATACTATGGCAGAGCAGAGCAAGCTTCGTGTGGCAGGCGAGAACGCAAAACAGGTCGTGCGCGCCATCGGTCAGGATGAGTCGCTGTGCCTGCGCTGCACCAACTCCGAGTCCACGTGCCAGGCGTGCGTCGACATCTGCCCTGGCAAGGCTGTGCGCATCCCCAAGTCTACCGAGCATGCCGGCGGTTTCAAGGTGACCATCGGCAAGGGCTTCTGCGTGGACTGCGGTCTGTGCGCCGCCGTGTGCCCCACCGACTCCATCATCGTGATGGAGCCCACGGCCCGCTACCTGCGCCATCTGCTCAAGCGTGCCCAGGCCATGGCCGGCGGCACCGCCCACACGCTGTACCTCACCTGCATCGAGACGGGCATCGCCAAGGAGAGCCCCTCGGTCGTGGAGGTGCCCTGCCTGGGCGCCATTGCCCCCGAGACCTGGGCCTCGCTCATGCTCGACTTCCCCAACCTCGCGGTGTACCTCCCGGGCGATTTGTGCCCGCGCTGCAAGGCCAAGGCCGCCGAGATGCGCATCGTCGACTCGGTGATGGAGGCCATCGAGGTCGTGGGTCGCGAGATGCCCCTTGTGGAGACACGCCGTGAGCTGGAGTGGACCGACTCTGCAGGCAAGGTCCGCAAGTCTGGCGACGGCGACGAGCCCTTCGGCGAGATGCTCTCGGGCTTCGGCGACCTGGCGCACGACCTCAAGAACGACCTTACCCACGCCGAGGAGAACATGACCGAGGAGGAGCGCTGCAACTCCGACCAGCGCAAGACCCGCGTGCGCCTGCGCAAGGAGATCCGCGTGGCCGAGGGCGAGACGACGCCGGGCCTCAAGGGCGCCGACGACCTCACGGGCACCCTCACGGCTTCCCGCGCCACCATCCTCGACGCCGTCATGCGCTTCCCGGAGATTGCGCCGCGCGTCATGCTCAAGGGCGTGCGCATCGACGCCGAGAAGGCCGGCGAGGCTGCCATGAACGCCGTGGTCGCAGGCTGCCCCCTGGGTGCCGCTCACATGCAGGACGGCGCGTGCGTGGTCGACCCGCTCGTGTGCGTGGACTGCGGCCTGTGCCGCGAGCTGTGCCCCGAAGGCGCCGTCGAGTCCGTCGAGACCTGCGTTGCCGACCTGCTGCGCGACCCGGTGGCTGCCGAGTAGGAAGCGAGCAGGGGTCGAGTGCGGCGGCGGGTTTGCCTGCCGCCCGCGCAAAAAGCCTGTTCAAAAGCCCGTCTGGTGCGATTTGTATCGCTCAGGTGGGCTTTATTTGTGGGATAGGGCGGGTTCTGCGCGTGTCGCGCCGCGGAACGTCTAGGGTGTGTCGGGGCTCATCTGGCACGGTGCGATTTCGCGCATCCGATGCATAAGAACGCGCTCGATTCGAATATGTGCACGTCGTCGCCAGCCTGTGTGCTTTTTGCAAACACAAGTGCAGCCCCTTGTCAAGAGACAAATAGGTAAATTATTCTAATTGAGTTTGCCGACATACGCGTTACGTCTCCTGGGGATCCGCGCCCCGGTGGAATGCTTCCGTATCATGCTCGTGCGTATGAGGCAACGTCGTCCAGAACTAGCAAGACCGATGTAATCGAGTCTGGGCTGACAGCAACGTTTGCCTCGCGCATTGAAGCCGAAGCATTTGAGGGCCTCTGACAGGGGGTTGCGACCCGCCTGTCCATTTTTTTGTGCCCTTGAGCGCTCGTTTTCGCGCTATGCGGCCGTTCAAGCCTGGACACAACCGACACCATGTGCACCCGGACGGGTTGCGGCTTTTTGCCGCGGCTCGGACAGAGCGGGCGCGCAACAACCCCATAAGGAGACTTTTATCATGGCAACTTTTGAAGACCTCGGCCTTGGCGAGAACGTCCTCGCCGCAGTCCATCAGATGGGCTACACGGAGGCTACCCCCGTCCAGGAGCAGGCCATCCCGCTGGTGCTCGCCGGTCACGACGTGATCGCCGCCGCCCAGACCGGTACCGGCAAGACTGCCGCCTTTACCCTGCCTGTGCTCGACAAGCTCGGTCATTTTGAGAAGGGCCACGGCCCCAAGGCCCTTATCGTGACCCCCACCCGCGAGCTTGCCCAGCAGATCGACTCCGTCGCCCGCACCGTGGCCAAGAAGACCGGCCACTACGTGCTCACCGTCGTGGGCGGCGTGAGCTACAACCCTCAGATCAACGGCCTGCGCCGCGGCATCGACGTGCTCGTCGCCACCCCCGGCCGCCTGCTCGACCTGTACGACCGTATGGTCCTCGACCTCAACGACATCGAGGTCCTCGTTCTCGACGAGGCCGACCGTATGCTCGACATGGGCTTCTGGCCTGACGTGAAGCAGATCATCGACTGCATCCCCAACGAGCGCCAGACCCTGCTCTTCTCCGCCACCATCGACGACTCCGTCATGCGCACCATCGGTGGCGAGGTCAAGGACCCGCAGTTCGTCGAGATCGCCCACAAGGGCACCGCTGCCGAGACCGTCGAGCAGTTCGTGATCCCCACGAGCCAGCACCAGAAGGCTGACCTCCTCGAGTACGTGCTCGACGAGAAGGGCTCCGACCGCGTCATCATCTTTACCCGCACCAAGTCGCGCGCCGAGATTCTGGCCGAGCGCCTGAACCGCGAGGGCTTCAGCGCCGAGGCCATCCACGGCGACCGCAGCCAGGGCCAGCGCAGCCGCGCCCTTAAGAACTTCAAGGACGGTCGCGTGGGCATCCTCGTTGCCACCGACGTTCTCGCCCGCGGCATCGACGTTTCTGACGTTGACCACGTCATCAACTTCGACGTGCCCATGGACCCGGAGGACTACATCCACCGTATCGGCCGTACGGGCCGTGCCGGCGAGGAGGGCTTCTCCATCACCTTCGTCGCTCCCGACGAGGAGTACGACTTCTACGACATCGAGTACCTGATGAAGAAGACGGTGCCCGAGATGGAGCTCGAGGGCTTCGAGTTCGACGACCGTCGCGCTTGGCTCGATCCCGATCGCGATCCCACCGTGCGTCCCCGCCGTGGCCGCAAGGGCGGTCGCGGTGGCCGTGGCGGTCGTGGCGGTCGCGGTGGCCGTGGTGAGCGCTTTGAGCGCGGCGAGCGCGGTTCCCGTGAGTTCTCCCGTGGTGGCCGCCGTGGCGACCGTCACAGCGATATGGGCAACTTCGACCGTACCGAGGAGCACGAGCGTCGCGCTGAGCAGGTGGAGCGCGCCGATGTCGCTCTGAACGCCGGTCAGACCGAGGCCAAGCCTGCCGGTGAGGGCACGGGCCGCAGCCTCGAGGAGCGTCGCGCCGCTCGTTTCGCCGAGACCGCCGCTCGTCGTGAGCGCGCCGAGGCGCAGGACCGCGCCGAGCGTGAGGCCCGTCGTGCCGAGCGCGGCGACCGCGACTTCGATCGCGGCGATCGTGGTGGCCGCGGTGGCCGTGGTGGCCGCGGTGGCTACGACCGCGGTGGCCGTGGCGGCTATGGTCGCGACGACCGTCGTGGCGGCTACGGCGACCGCGGTGGCCGCGGTGGCTATGGCGACCGTGACCGTCGTGGTTACGGCGATCGCGACAACGGTGGCGACCGTCGTGACGGCCACAAGGGCGGCTACAACCGCTCCGAGGACCGCGGCAGCCGTTACGAGCGCGGTGGCTCGAACTCTGGCAACGGCAACGGGCCCAAGCAGTACGGCATGCAGCGCTACCGTAAGCCCGGCGACCACGGCGCGAACTAAGTCGTAGAACCTCGTCCACTGCGTTCTCCACGGGACTCGTCGCGAAGAGCGCTCCGTGCGCGGGACCTCACGTACGTCCAGTACGCATCGGCCCCGCGCGCCTTGCGGACGAGAACCTACGTTTTAGTGGGCGGAACCTGGCCTGCTGCGTTTCACGGGGCTTGTCGCACAGACCGCTCCGTGTCGGGGGGCTCACGCGCGGTGCGCACCTGTGGTGTACATCTAGTAGGCCAAGGGCCCGCACCGCGCGCATCGCACCTGTGCGCCTTGCGCATCAGAACCCGCGTTTTAGTGGGTGGAACCTGGTTTTGCGGGTTGAGCGATAGGTATAGGAACGGGCTGGGGGATACTGTCCTCCGGCCCGTTTTTTGTATCCGGGCTTGGATTAACATACATTTCATCAGTTCAAATGTATGTTAATCCAATAAAAGCCCAGTTGGCGCACTTTTCGAATTTCTGAAATGTATGCTAATTTCCACTATTGAGGAGGACTTCATGAGCGATAACGACTTTGTCAGCTTTGAGGACGACCTCGATCAGGAGGATCTCGCCTCCCATCGTGCACATCGTTGTACGCCGCAGGAAGCACGTGCTCGACTTACCGCTGGCAACAGCCTCTTCCTGCAGGGTATCCACGACCATGAGATGCATTCGGAAGACAAGCGCGAGGGTCTCATTCGTGACGGTCAGCACCCCTTTGCCGTCATCGTGACCTGCTCCGACTCGCGCGTGCAGCCTGTGGTGTCCTTCTCTATGTGCTTGGGCGATCTCTTCATGGTGCGCTCCATCGGCAACTTCATCGACTGGGTGGAGGAGGCCAGCGTCGAGTACGGCGTAGGGCACCTGGGCGCGCCGCTCGTGGTGGTGCTCGGCCACACGCACTGTGGCTTGGTGCACGCCGCCATGACCGGCGAGGCTGACGGCGTGGCCAAAACGGTTGCCGATGAGGTCGCCGCAATCCTGGACGGCGAGACCGACCCCCGCCAGGCCGAGAAGATCCACGTCTTGCACCAGGTGGATGTTCTCAAGCAAAACGAGATCATTGCCGCGGCGGTGGCATCAGGGGAGTGCGAGGTTGTGGGCGCTATCTACCACATCGGTAGCGGCCGCGTCGAGTGGTTGTAAGTCGGCGCACTGGGATTTTGCGTCTGCGAGGCCGTGGAACCTTGCATCTTGGCGGCGCGGATACAGTGGGGGAAGGCCCGTACCTGCGAGGCCATGGACGCGACCGTGGCGGGCGTGTGGCATATATGTGCGAAGGCCGCGTACCTGCGAGACCGTGGAACCTCAATCCTGGTGGTTCGCGGCTGAAGAGTGGGGGACTTGCACCTGCGAGGCCACGGACTCTCAAGTCCTGACGGTGTGCCTTAGGTGCCCGAGGAGTCTGCCCCTCGGTGCCGCCGTATCTTAGCGCGACCTGTATGAAATCCTTCTGCCAAAGCTTGGCCCTGGTTCAGCAACGTATGCTTTCAGCGTGAAGAGGGCGCAAAACAGCTGGTCACGTGAATGTGCGGCGTGTCAGGGGATATAAACAATCCGTTCAATATGCGCCTTGTGTCCAATCAACAAAGAGAGAACCGCCCCATGGCCTTTAACACGCAGAACCTTTCCGACAAGTACCGTCAGTTCATGAGCAGGCGAAACGGACCCGATCAGCTTGCGCGCGACGTGTTCATTCTGTCTATCGTGCTCATCATGCTGTCGCTTCCCTTTGGCAGCATCTTCCTGACGCTGGGCCTGGCTGCCATCATCTATGCCTACTTCCGCATGTTCTCTTCCAACCGCGATGCACGCAGCCGCGAGAACACCGCCTATCTTGCCAAGCGTCATGAGCTTGCGCAGAAGCTGCACCTCACGGGCGTGAAGAATCCCTTCGCCGGTGTTGGCGCCGCCAGTCAGCGGGCTGCCGAGCAGGCCGCGCGCAAGAGCCAGAAGGCAGCTGCCAAGGCGGCCGACAAGGAGCACAAGTACCTCAAGTGCCCCAAGTGCAAGCAGGAGATTCGCGTGCCCAAGGGCGCCGGCAAGATTCGCATCACCTGCCCCAAGTGCCAGGAAAAGTTCGAGAAGAAGGTGTAGGGAGCTTTCTTTCAAGCTTCACTGCTATCCTGCAACATAAAGCCGCCGACCTCGAAGGATATGCTTTCGGGGCCGGCGGCTTTCTTTTATGCGAGACGAGTCGCTGGAGGCCAAACAGAAGCGTGCGGTTACATCCCAGCAAACATATATTCATGCAGTGCGTTCGAGTCGCTCATACGTACCGGCGTGCGGTGTCGTCCATGCCCCAT
>CABQHM010000100.1 GCA_902464015.1 uncultured Coriobacteriales bacterium
CTTCCTCAGGGCTTGCAGAGGAACGTTCCTCTGCAAGCCCTGAGGAAGAAAGGTGTGCCCTGGCTCGCCTCAAGGAGCGCTCGGATCCGGGAAGCCAGGACGAGAGGGTGGCTCCCGAAGCCCACACGTAGCCATCCCCCTTGCCATGGGCTGCCGCCCATCCCTTGGCCAGAAGAAGAGCCGCCTCGGTTGCGCCGCATAGCTCGACTGCCCATGCGGGCAGGGCGAGCGAGTTTCTTTTGTCTGCCAAGCGATGCCGCGCGTCGACGGGCGTGAGGCATCGGCCGACGGCGACCGACGCGGTGGGGGAGGAGCACACAAGCGTGGCGAGCGCCGTCCAAGAAAGTGCATAGCGCCCCCGGCACCCGTCGACCTTCTCAAGCACGCCCCTGCGGGCAAGGCCGGCGATGGCAAAGGAAGCCGTTGACGCCTTGAGGCCGGTTCTGGTGCGCAGGCGCGTAAGGTCCGACTCCCATGAGAGGACCGAGCCGGAGCCCATGACGTCGACAACGTCGGCAAGGATGATTCGCTCTGAGATTGTAAGGGTGAGGGCCCCGTCGAGGGCCCAGGCGGGAATTGCGGTGTAGTGGATGGAAGAGAGCACCGCGTCGAGGGAGCGCCCCGCGGGGGCACTAGTCTTGGGGGCGTGTGTGACGCTTGCTACGCGGGGCGTGGTCGTGACTCGAACTGTCGGCTTCACGGGGCAAGTGGTGGTTACTTCCATGGAATGGGAGAGGGTGGCGAAGAACACCTCGCGGGCGTCGCGGTAGGTCTTGCCCGAATAGGGGACGGCCGTCACGAACACGAAGCCGTCGATGTCAAAGGCCCAACGGCCGAGATGCGCGAGGGGACTTGCGTTTCTTGAACCGCTGAGGATATGGGGCGCCTTGGATGCGAGATAGGAAAACGCCAGGCCGCCGGATCGAGCGGCCTCGGCCTCGAGGTCCTCGAGGGTCGCTGGAGAAATCTCATCTGCAGCCTGGCGCGCTCTCACCGCCTCAGACCAAAACGTAGCTCCCATCAACAAAGCAGCCTCTCTCGGGACCATGAACGACATCGGCTGCAAGGCATGATTGAGAATGCCCCCGAGGGGGTTTGCTGCCATACGGCTTGTCTGTGACGTGGAATTCATGGCGCATGGTTCTTATCGCGCGCCCATGGGGCGGGCATGCGGGTGCTGATAGTGACACCCGATTTGGAAAATTATACCACCCGGTGAGGAATCAACTTTCAATCAAAGATCGTTTCACCAGGTAGATGAGCTGATTCGTTTCATGAGACGATGTGAAGCGGTTCAAAAACCAGCCATGGGACGGTGCGAGGCATTTTTTGAGAAGGCAATTCGCATTTTCCCAGAGGTGGGATTTTTGAGACTGTCTCGCGACTGTAGCGGATGATGCGGAGATGAAATGGAGAGATGCGGACGCAGGCTCTAGATGCGGTCGACCGCTCCATGACACGCGTTGAGACAGCCTGAAGAGAAGGGGAGCGGACCGGTGAATCACACGCGAGACGATCTGACGCACCTCTGAGATGGCGCTCTCTCGGTCTGCGGTTTTGTTTTCTTGTGTTCCGGGAAAGATGATGCGCTGGCAGTAGGTTGAAGGTTTGTAGAGAGATGACCTACGGTGACGCACGGTGTCGTTTGCGCCCCGTCTCACGCGCCGTCTCACGAGACGGATGCATCAAAACACCCTGAGACGAATAAAGAAACACATCTACCTGCGATGATTCAATCATGAAACGCCAGATGAAACGATTCTTAGAAGAAAGGGGCAGAGAAACGTTTCAAACCGACTCGAATTGTATCTGTCTAAATCACAGGCGGTATAGGAGAAGTTTCTGCGAGGTACCATGCGCTTCCGTGGCGGGAAAGATAGACCCATCAAGAAGGGGGCCGTCATCATTGGAACCCCTGGGCAAGAAAAACCATAACAATAAAGTAAACAGTTAAAGTAAGTCATATGCACTCTTTGGCCTCCGTTAAAGATGAGGTCCCGCTGTTAGACTCTGGCGAGCCTTGGCAGCGGGACCTCTCTCTTTTCATTAGTCGGTCAGGACGGCCTTACCGGTGTGGTGACCTTTTGCGCTCGTTGCTCCTAGGCGTCTTCCAGACCGGCGAGTTTCCGGCCGACCAGGTAGCCGAAACACAGGCAGCGTCCATGGCTGACAGCACTGATGTGATGGGGATACGTGCCGAAGAACATGGAGCCGCTCGTGTTGCCCAGCGCGTAAAGACCGTCGATGGGCGAGCCCGTAATGCTGAGCACCTGGGAGTGCTCATTCACCTTAAGACCGCTCACTGTGGTCAAGCAGGAGCCGCTCTCCTCGATAGCGTAGAACGGGGGTTCATCCATGGGCAGAAGCGTCGTCGGGTTCTTGCCAAAGTCTTCATCCACGCCTTTTGCGCAGAACTCATTGTAGCGGTCGACAGTGGCCTTGAGGTTGTCGGCGTTCACGCCAATCTTCTCGGCAAGCTCTTCGATGGTGTCTGCCTGGATGAGTAGGTCCTTGCAGTTATCGTACAAGTCCTCGGGAGTCCAGGGAATGACGCCCCTCATGATGTCGAAGGCCGCGAGCAGGTCACCAGACAACAGCACGTAGTCATGGGCGCCGGGCTGGTACATAATCATGTTCGTGAGGTACTCGAAGGACAGGCTTTCGTTGATGAAGCGCTCTCCGTATTCATTGACCCGGGGGAAGGCGAAAATGCAGCCGTTGGCGCGCTGGCCGCTCGTGGAGCCAGCCGGGTCGTTCATAAGGACATGAGGCAGGTCGTCCTCCGCGGCTCCCACAGCTTTGGCCATGAGGTGTCCATCGCCCGCTTCGGTTTTGGTGGGGTTAATCCAGGCGTTTACAGCCAGGTCGCGGGGACGCACGGACTTGCACAGGTAGTCCCAGTTGTTGTCGTAACCGCCCGTTGCCAACACGACGCCCTTGGCGGTCTCGAACTTAACGTAGCCTTCTTCAGTCTTGGCAATGACTCCATGGACCTTGCCGTCGGCGTCCTGCATGAGCTGGCAAGCCGGGGAGTTATAACGCACCTCGGCACCGTTTTGGATGGCGTTGTCCAGCATCATTGCGACGAACGAGTATGTGCCGCCTTCGACGCGCACGCCGCTGCACCACGTGGTGACGCCGTCGTAGACGGTGTTCTGGCCGACGACCTTGAAGGCGCCGCACTCACTGCCTTCGGTCGCAGCAGAGGTGTCCTGCGCCCAGTCCATGGCCTCGCCGGAACGGTCGATATAGGTCTTCCACACCTTGCGGTCCGCGCGGTAGTGACTTGAGGCCATGGCGTCTGCGAGCAGCTCGGCCGGATCGATGGACACGCCGGCCTCGTTATGAGCCCGGTCGTTGATGGCGCCGATCTCGCTGCCGCGGGCGGCGAAAATCTCACCTTTCTCGAGGACGATGGTCTTCAATCCGTTCTGGGCGCACGAGGCGGCTGCGCAGGCCCCTGCCATGCCGGCACCGCACACGACGACATCACAGGTTACGGTCTCGGTGATATCCTCGTCGGCGATGGGCTCCGCCTCAAACGAAGGGTCGCAGGGGACCGAGGGGTGGAAGACAAGACCCTCCTCGTTGGGAAGGAGGGTCTCTCCCACATTTGCCTGCGCCTGGCTAGTTTCTTCGGCCAATGCGGGCACAGCGGCGATGGTCGCGATGGCGGCCGCAGCGGAAGCGGTTCCGATAAACGAGCGACGGGTCACGTTCATGGTCGAGCCTTTCTCTTGTGGTGGTTCGGGGTCGGCGCCCTGGCGTTTAGATTGGCCACAAAAGTTATACTTGTGTGGGGTGGCGTCGACTCCCATGTCTCGCTAAACATAGGGGACGGTTGAGAAACGAGGTATCGGCAAGAATGGACATTCCTTCCGGGGATAAGGTCGGACGAAAAGTACGACCCTCTTTGAACAGGTATTTTGAGAAGTTGGATGTCGTTATGGTTTTGGGTGCTGCCCTGTTCTACGCCTGGAACCTCTACAGCATTTATTGCGGCAGCGTCATATCGTCCGATTCTTTCGGCGCAATTCCCAATCTCTCCGTAATTGTTACAGGTGCGGCAGCGACGGTCAGCTTCATTGCTATCGCGTGCTGCTTCTATCGGATGAGAGCTTTCTATACCGCAGGGCTAATCATTTCTGTGCTGGCGGGTTTGGCGACACCTATGGGTTTGCTTATTGCTCGGGCGTTTGATGCCGACCCCTCGCTTGTGAGGCTCGTCGTAGACGCCATCTGTCGCATCGGTTCGAGCTGGGTCATCGTTTCTTGGGGTGCCCAGTTCGCGCGCCTCGACCCTTTCTCTATTACCGTCAATATCCTGTCAACGTTCGCCGTGGCGCTCCTTGCGTGTCTCGCAATGATGTTCTGCCCTTATGTCGTGCGCGCGGCGTTTGTTAGCCTGGCTCTACCCGTGTCAATGGCTTTCCTCGCGAAGGCGAGACATCGAGGCGAATGCTTGAGTGACGCTGTCGCGTGCCAGCCCGTCGGCACGAGTGTTTGCTCGGAGACTTTCGTCGGCCTTACATGGCGGGTTATCGTGGTTTTCTTCCTGTTCGGCATCGTTACATGGCTGAGTATCATGTCAAATCGCACGGGCGACAGCAGTTCGTTCGCCTCGGGTGTTGTCATTCTTGCGGGCAGCACGGTTGTTGTGCTCCCGCTTTTGGTCGTGGCGCTGCTCAAAAGAGCGCCGCTTTCTGAGTCATACACATACAAGGTGGTGTTTCCGCTCGTCATGTCTGGCGTGCTGCTCATGGGCGTGGTGGGCGCGGAGGCCACATGGTGCTGGCCGCTCATCTCCATTGGGTACACCTGTTTTGACCTGTTTTGTTTTGCGTTGTACGCCAACGCATGTCGAAGGACTGGGACAAACGCCCTCATGGCGTACGGGTGGTGTCGGGCCATTGAGAGCGCCGTGCCGCTGGTGGCGCTTGCCGTGACCGGGCTATTCGGCTGGGCCACGGATGGGGGGTCTGAGACCGTTTTCCTTGACCTCGTTGTTCCTGCGGCCATTTTTGCGATTTTGGCCATGATTGCTCTCGATCGTGAAGGCCTTTTCGAAAGCGGGCGGATTAATTCTGCTATTGCCTACCCTCAGGCAGGGGTCCTTTACTTTGCCCGGCAGTGTCAGGAGGTCATCAATCGTTATGCGCTTTCTCCGCGCGAGGCGGAGGTGTTGAGTCTTATCGTGCGCGGCAGGAGCGTGCCTCACATCTCTCAACGGCTTGGAATCTCGAACAGCACTACCAAGACGCACGTCTCGCATATTTATGAGAAGCTTGGTGTATGCGATCGGCAGGAAATGATCGACCTGATAGAGTCTTGCACTCTGCCTGACGCATCGAAGGCCGCGCCAAAGGGTGGGGAATCATAAAGCTGTAACTGAGTGAGGTGTTTAGGCGGCTTTGCGCCTCGGAGTGCACAAAGCCGCCGGTCTGCGCCCTTCGTGGGAGCAAGGCCGGCGGCGCCAGAGGTTTGGGTTGTCGAGAAGGCCACCCTGTTGCGTCTTTATGCTATGCCAGCGCGTAAGCTGCGGCCGCCTCGCCGGTCACGATGCCGGAGCCGAGGCAGAAGCCGAGGCAGGAGGCCATCTGGTAGTAGGGCGACGTGAACAGGTCCGCGTCGGCACCGGCGACGTAGAGACCAGCAACGGCGTGGTTGTGGGCGTCGAGGGCCTGGCCGGCGGCATTGGTCTTGATGCCGCCGAGCGACAGCCACCCGGCGGGCATGGACTGCACGGCGTAGAAGGGGCCCTCGGCGACGGGGTTGAGGTAGGCGGCGTCCTTGAAGAACTGCTCGTCGGAGCCGCTCTCGCAGTAGCCGTTGTACTCCTCGACCGTGGCCTCGAGGTTGACGAGGCCGAAGTGCTCCGCGACCTCGGCCAGCGTGTCGGCCTTGAAGGCCCAGCCCTCCTCGACGGCGGCGTCGAACTGCTCGAGGAGGTCGGAGAGGACGATGCCGTCGAACATGCCCTTCATGCGGGCGTCGCCGTAGAAGTCGGAGACGGGCTCGGTGGCGAGGCGGCTCATGAAGGCCGCGTCGGCGACGGCGTAGTGGTAGCCCTCGCGCACCACGGGCTCGGCTGCGAACATGCAGCGCTCGCACATGAAGCCCTCGTTGATGAAGCGGCCGCCCTCGGCGTCGACGAGCAGGCCTCCGAACACGGGCAGGCGCATGGCGTCGTTGCAGGTGTCCGGGCGGAAGGCGTAGGTGATGGAGGCCTTGGCGTTGGCGCCGCCGTACTCGTTCATCGAGATGCTGAAGCACTTGCCGATCTGGGCGCCGGCCTGCTGGGCGAGCCTGATGCCGGCGCCCTTGTTGGTCGCGTTGCCCATGCAGACCATCTCCGCGCCGGCGAAGAGCTCGGCCACCATCTGGGGGTTGCCGAGGAAGCCGCCCGTGCACATGACGACGGCCTTGCCCCTGAAGTCCACGAGCCCGCCGTCGGGGCCGACGGCCTGGACGCCGCATCTGTTTCCGTCCCCGTCGAAGAGCGCGGACTGGGCGGTGCAGCCGAAGAAGCACTCGACGCCGTCCTGCTCCATCATGTCGCTGAAGACGGCGGCTCGATCCTCGCCCTTGAGGCCGTACCAGTGGACGCCGAGGTTGTTGATCGTGGCGGCGTCGCCGGTCGAGTCGAAGGCGTGCGTCCACTCCATGCCGGCGGCCGAGAGCGCGTCGACGGCGCGCGCGGCGCCCAGGCCGGCCTTTGCCATGATTCCGGCGGCCGCGGCGGCGCCGGAGGCCGCCATGAAGCCCCTGCGGGAAAGCGCGTTCTGCATGTGCGGTACGTCCTCTCTCGTTGCGGCCCGACGGGGCCTGCTTTTCGGTGCTTTCTGTGCGCCCGTTGCCACCGACCTTATGTTTTCGCAGCTTGCATGCCAATCAGACGCAGACGATGATTTCCCCCGAGGGGGCGCCGGGGCATCATGGTCTCGCGCTGAAAGGGGCGCGCCCGCGCCGAATCGCCCGCCTTGCCCGCCCTGCGCCGTCGCCTGGGGCGCAAGAGGGCTACACTTTCAGGTGCGCACCGTTGTCGTTTTCCATTGAAGAAGAGAGAGGGCGTGGCATGCAGCGAGAAGGCACCGCGTTGTCCCTGGGCTCGTCGGGGAGGCGCTTGGCGCTCTGCCTGTGTCTCGGTCTGGCGACGCCGCGGGTGCCCTGGCTGGCGACGGCGACGACCGTGTGCGCCCTGGCCGCCCTCATG
>CABQHM010000101.1 GCA_902464015.1 uncultured Coriobacteriales bacterium
GGGCCGATGCGGGTCTTCGTTCGGTTAAAAGCTCTACATCGCGTGTGCGCACAGGCTGCTCCGTGTGTGCGGGGGCATATCCTGCGTGCAGACCATGCTGTATGTATGGGGCATGCCGTCCGGGCAAGCCATCCTGGAAGCGCGGGCCTGCTGTTCGGGGGCTTCTGCTGCGCTTGGTCGTGTGCCGATGATTCGGGCGGGCGGCTTGAGCCCGAGGGCGCTAGGTTTCCTGTTTGAGGTGCTTTTCTCACGCCTGCCTGCTGTTTTGGACCCCTGGCCCTGCGCGGGTGTTTGTGCTTGCCGGCACATGTGCCATACTGGGACGACTGGATTCTCGGCGCTGCGTATGGGGTGCCGACGATACGCAAGGCAGACGACAAGGAAGCATGGAGCAACCATGAGCGCACAAACGAACAAGTCCAAGAGCAAGAAGCGTGCGGCGAGCCCGCTGGTTTCCGGGGCGCGCCCCGAGATCAGCCTGACTCCCGTGTTCGCCTATTTCGCCCAGGGTGCAGGCGGCGCCCCCGACATTGTGCGTACGGCCTATGCCCAGTTCTCCAAGGCGCTCGGCTTGAACGAGGGTACTCTTGGCGTTGGCGTGCAGCGTGCCTTTACGACGTGGTTCGTGCTTGAGTACCGCCTGGCAAGTGGGAAGACGCCGCTTGAGCACTACGCGCTGTGCGCCCCGCGCCGCACCGAGCTGGAGCGCGCGCAGGCTGAGACGCTGCGCCAGGTTGCGGCCACCCAGCGTTTTGGCCTGTTCTGGGTGCGTGCAGCCGACAAGCTCGCAGGCACGCTGGAGCTGGAAGACGCGCACGATGGCACCATGTACACGGTGCACGACCGCGCCCGTGCGGCCGAGGTCGCCGAGGCTCCTGGCTTCGTGCGTTCCCTTGTCGAGGAGGGCAAGACGAACCTGCTGGTAGCTCATGTGGCCGAGGTTGCAGGCGAGTGGCGCTTGCCGGCGGGCGTGCTTGCGCTTCGCTACGACTTGGATGAGGAAGCGTTCGCGTCTTCGTTCAAGCGCACGTGGGACATGGGCCAGCAGATCGGGTATCTGGACATGGCTCTTGTCGAGCTCGGTGGCACGGGCGTCTCTTCTGCCCAGCCCGATGCGGCCGCGCCGTTCGAGGTGGATGCCACGCAGTTTGCGTGCGTGGATTGCGAGCCCGAGCCTTCTCCCGCGCGCCCGGCTCCGCGCGTCGTGCTTGACGGCCCGGCGTCGGAAGTGCCCGGCATGACGGTTGCGCCCGAGCGTCGCGAAGGTGCCCTGATGGACGCCGCTCGCCTCTACGGTTTGCTTGCGCGCGACTTCTCCCTGTCTCCTACCTGGGCAGATGTCATCGAGACAGTGCGTACGCGCAAGGATAACGAGGAAGCGGCCGATGTGGTGCGCAACCTGTTTGGCCTGAACGCCGAGGCTCTCAACTCGCTTGACGATGCTGCCTTCCAGGACATGCTCTACTGCATCATCCTGGCTTGGAACCTGCTGCCCCACGACGTCTTCGACGGCAAGTCCCCCGCCGAGATTTACAACGGCCGATAAGCGCCGCGCGGACGGCGCTTGGGGCAAGGCTCGCGGGACAACGCGTAAAACTCAGCCCCCGGTGACAACGCTTGCGAGCGAGGTCGCCGGGGGCTGATTGCGTTTGAGGGACGCGAGCTGTGGGCCGCGCGTCTTTAGTACGACACCTGGCAGGGAAGGCCGAGCGCGCGCACGCGTTCGGCGATGGCGTCGAGCACCTCGGCCGGGGCCTTCTCGAGGCCCTGGGCGGGTGTGGGACGGTCGATGGTGTAGATGGTGACCGCCTGCGGTGCGATGCGCTTGAGCGCCTCCAGCCAGGGGGCAACGTACTCATCGCCGGTGTTGTCGCAGGTCCTGCCCTCATACGAGCCGCGTAGGAAGATGGTTTGCACGATGACGTGGCCCTTGTAGGAGGCAAGCGTCTCAACCTGGTGTTCCACGTCGTAGGGACAGCACGGGCGGTCGAGGAACTCGATGAAGTCGGGGTCCACGGTGTCGAGCTTGAGGATGTTGTCGTCCACAAGCATGAGCGCCTCGCGCACGGCGGGGCGGTCGGCCATGGTGGCGTTGGAGAGCACGGCAACCTTGCAGCCAGGGGCGTACTGGTCGCGCAGGCGCACCGTGGCGCGCACTGCCTCGGGGAACGAGGGCGCCGCCGTGGGTTCGCCGTTGCCGGAGAACGTGATGACGTCGGGCAACACGCCGGCCCCGCTCATCTCGCGCAGCTTCGCCTCGAGGGCCGCCTCGTATTCCTCGGCGCTCACGCAGCCCTCATGGGTGCGGCGCTCGGCGTTGAAGCCATCCTCGCAGTACAGGCAGTCGAACGTGCAGATCTTGCCCGACGCCGGCATGAGGTTGACGCCCAGAGACACTCCCAGGCGACGGCTGTGGATAGGCCCGTACACGGGACCGGGGTGCAACTTCGTAGGCATGGCGGCTTCCTCTCTTCAGACGCAAACTGCCTGCATGGTAGCGCACACGCGGGCTCGCGGCCCGCACGTTGTGTGAAAGTTGGCGGACGTCATGCTGCAGGGGAGATGTTTCCGCAAAACCGGGGTTCTCCAGCCGCGCCCGAGGGTGTTGCGGGGGCTGTAGCGCGACTGAGTATGGCCGGTCAATCCAACGCGACAACAAAATGTCTGGTAGGACGTTTGCTCTGTTTTGCGTGCGGCATACCGGGCGGGTGATTGCCTTTCACTGCTCGCCCGAAGCGGCTGGAGAACCCCCAAAACGCGGAAGCATCTCGACTTTTTTACCCCCGAGGCGGTTTTGAGCAGCCGTCCTCGCGCCGAAGGGGAGAAGAGAACGCAAGCTCAGTGCAAGCAGCTTGGTCTTGCTGGATTAACTTCCCCTCAACGGCGAGAAGTTTGTGCGTCAACTTCTCGTCAGTGACGAGAAGTTTTGGCTGTAACTTCTCCTCGACGGCGAGAAGTTGTAGACTATCGTGATGTATATGTACATGCGAGGGGGGAGCGGAGTATGGCGCCTACACTTCAAGACTATGCAGCGCTCGTGCAGGAGGCGAGGGAATTTGAGCTGCCTGTTTTGTCGCGCCGGTCTGACATTATGGGACCGCTGCCTGCGCCTGCCGTATTCAACCTCGTTCATATCATTACGGGAATCAGGCGTTGCGGAAAGACGTTTTATGCCTTCCAGCTTATGAGCGACTTGCTCCGCAGTGGCGTGCCTCGCGACCGCATGTTCTATTTCAACTTTGCCGACGATCGTCTCAAGCCCGCTCCGGCATCGCTGCTCAACGACATTCTCGAAGAATACTGGCGCCAGGTGCCGCAGGCTCGTCGAGAGGGTACGTATCTATTCTTGGACGAAGTGCAGGAAGCTGATAACTGGCAGGGCTTTTGTCAGCGTGTGGCTGAGCACGAACGTGTGACGCTCGTCATTACCGGGTCATCTTCCAAGTTGTCATCCGATGAGATCGCGACGTCGTTTCGCGGCCGTTCTCAGGAGCACCCGATGTTCCCCTTGTCATTCCGCGAGTTTTGCGAGTTCAAGGGACTTGTTGTGCCAGAGGCGGATGAGATCCGTCATGCCGGGACGGTTTCGCCTCAGGTTCGTACGCAGCTGGAGGCATCGTTCGATGAGTATTTGACCCGCGGGGGCTTCCCGGGTGTTCAAAAACTGTCTGACCCCGATTGCATCTCGATGCTCCAGGCGTACATGCGTGACGTGGTGGCGCGCGACGTCGTTGAGCGTTATGGCCGCCTCGACATCTCTCTGGTCAATCAGGTCGCGTTATTCGGCTTGCGCAATACAGCGTGTGATTTGTCTATAAACAAGCTGGTAGAAGGCCTGCGCTCTGTTGGATATAAAACTTCTTGGGATACGATTAACGAAGTGGTGCGGCTCTTTTGCCAGGCACATTTGTTTAGCCTGTTGCCTGAGTACTCGGTGGCGCTTTCGCCTGATTCAACTCAAGTCCAGAAGGTGTATGCAATCGATCCGGGCATGGCCTATGCCACTGCGCGGGCGAATCAGCAGGATATTGGCAAACGCCTTGAGACGGCGATATATATTGAACTGATGCGCCGCATGGCTGGCAGCCGGGTGGAAGCTGTCACATCGTATACGGTGCCGTCCGCGAAAAAGGAGAAGGTCGACTTCCTCGTTGGGGACGCCCTGGCGCTGGAGCCGTACGCTTTGTACCAGGTAACAGTGGACATGACCGCCGAGAAAACGCGCCGCCGGGAATTGGGGTCCCTGGAGGCGGCCATGCTGAAGACGGGAATCTCGAATGGGACGGTGATAACCCTGCGTGAAGAGGGGAGCGCGCAGGTCGCTGGCGGGCAGATTGCTATCATCCCTGCCTGGAAATGGGCGTTGTTGGGGGTGTAGGCAGGTGCCCGCCCGGCTAGCTTGCGTGCCTGGGCTCTTCGCAGCCGGGGTCATTGTCAGAACCGGCCGAGCTTGTGTTCGGCCTAGCTGCCTGCGTGCTTTCTTTGCGGCCTGACTCACGGCTGAGCCGACCGAGTTTGCGCCCGACCCTGTTTGCTTACTTGCTTGCGTTCTTCCCCACGAACCAGAAGTTGTCGTGGTCGAAGTCGATGAGGCCGTCTTTCTTCATGCGGTTGAGCTCGCTGGAGAGGGCGCTGCGGTCCACGCACAGGTAGTCGGCGAGCTGCTGGCGAGAGTAGGGAACGGTGAAGACGCCCTGCTCATCGCCGTGGCGGGCCTTTTGGGTGGAGAGATAGCTCATGAGACGGCCGCGGATCGTGCGCGGCGTGACGTCGGCGATCTTGCGGGAAAGGGCCAGGTTGCGCTGGGCGAGAGCGCTGAAGAGGTTGCGCACGAGGCGCGAGTGATACGAGCAGGCAGTGGGGCAGGTGCACAGGATGCGCTCGAAGTCGATGAGGGTCACCGTGGAGTCGACGGCCGCGACGACGTCGACGTCGACCGTCATGCCGGTTGCGGCGAAGGCCTCGGCGAACACGTCGCCTGCGCCCGCGCTTCCCAGAATGGAGCGGTTGCCTAGGGCGTCGGTGCGCTCGGTGATGATGCGGCCGTCCATGACGAACCCGATGCAGCGCACGTTGTCGCCGCGGCGCACGATGTACTCGCCTTTGCCGTAGGAGCGCTCCTGGGCCCCAAGGCACCCGAGAACCTTTTCGCAGTCTTGCGGGGCGATGCCTCGAAAGAGCGCGCCGCGCTTGTACTGCTCGCCGCGGTCGGGCAAGGTGTCGGAGATGGCCATGCGACTGCACTGCGCCATGAAAGCCTGCTTTCGGTCGTGGGGCCCAAGCGTGGGCCGCCGATATTGCCTCGCACTATAGCGGTGCGTCACAGTAAGTTGCAATATCAACATTCATTTCGCATAACGCCTTGTATTTTGCCATTGTGAAGAGACTGTTTGCAATATTACATGTTGTACTTACAACAGACAGGTCCAGCTGGCCTCAGTATTCTGGGCGCGTTGTGTTTCGATTAGGACTGGGAGGCCATCATGGGTTGTGGGATGTTTTGTTTTCAGTGCGAGCAGACCGCCGGCGGCAAGGCATGCGCTGGTCGCGCCGGTGTGTGCGGAAAGACCGCCGAGGTCGCCGGCCTGCAGGATGAGCTGACGGGTGCGCTCGTGGGCCTGGCCCGCGCTTGGTGCGCCAAGGGCAAGGCTACAGTGTGCGACAGCGCCTCGACGCTCGTGGAGCATGCGCTGTTCGCCACGCTGACCAACGTCGACTTCGACGCCGTGGACATCGCCGCCCTCATCGCCCAGGTACGCGAGCGCTCTGCTCACGCCGCCGGCAGCGCGGCCGCGGTGGCCGAGCTCGACATGGCGCAGGTATGGGACGCCCAGGAAGACGTGCGCAGCCTGAAGTCGCTTCTCCTTTTTGGCATGCGCGGCATCGCGGCGTACGCCTATCACGCCCGTATCCTTGGCAAGACGGCAAACGCCGAAGTAGACACCTTCCTCATGCGCGGCTTGGCCGCCCTGGGCGACGACCTTGGGGCAGACGCGCTCCTGCCGCTCGTACTTGAGGCTGGCGGGGTCAACGCCACCTGCATGCGCCTGCTCGATGAGGGCAACCTCGGGCATTTCGGCTCACCTGCGCCCACGCAGGTGGAGCTCTCGGTGGAACCCGGCCCGTTCGTCGTCATCTCTGGCCATGACCTGGCCGACCTGGAGCAGCTCCTCGAGCAGACTGACGGCCGCGGCGTCAACGTGTACACCCATGGCGAGATGCTGCCCGGCCATGCGTATCCCGCGCTCAAGGCGCACCCGCAGCTCAAGGGTAACTTCGGCGGCGCTTGGCAGACCCAACAGACCGACTTCGCCGACATTCCCGCGCCTGTGGTGTTTACCACGAACTGCCTCATGCCGCCCAAGGCGAGCTATGCCGATCGCGTGTTCGTCACCGGCCCCGTGGCTTACCCGGGCATGGAGCGCGTGGATGAGGGCGCCGAGGGCAAGAAGGACTTCTCTCGCGTTGTCGAGCGCGCCCTTGAGCTGGGCGGATATGCTGAGCGCCAGGAGCGCACGGGCATCAACGGCGGCTCTGTGGTGACGACAGGTTTCGGTCATGACGCCGTGATGGGCGTGGCCGGCCAGGTCATCGAGGCTGTGAAGTCGGGCGCCCTCAAGCACATCTTCCTTGTGGGCGGCTGCGACGGCGCTCGCTCTGGACGCAACTACTACACGGAGTTCGTGAAGGCGACCCCTGCCGATACGCTTGTGCTCACGCTTGCCTGTGGCAAGTACCGCTTCAACGACCTCGACCTGGGCTGCGTCCCGGGCACGGGGCTGCCCCGCCTGCTCGACATGGGGCAGTGCAACGACGCCTACAGCGCCGTGGTGGTGGCGCTCGCCCTGGCCGAGGCCTTTGGCTGCACGGTGAACGACCTGCCTCTGACGCTGGTGCTTTCCTGGTACGAGCAGAAGGCCGTCTCCATCCTGCTTACCCTGCTCAACCTGGGCATCAAGGGCATCTACCTGGGCCCGACGCTGCCCGCGTTCGTGAGCCCTGCGGTGCTCGACGTGCTCGTGAGCCAGTTCGACATCCACCCCACCACCACGCCCGACGCCGACCTCAAGGCGATCCTGGGGTAGGGGGCAGAGGGGTAGAGGGGCAGACGGGGTG
>CABQHM010000102.1 GCA_902464015.1 uncultured Coriobacteriales bacterium
TCTCGGCGGCGCAGTGCACGACGGCGTCGCACCCAGGGACAAGCCCGTCGAGAAGCCCGGCGTCGCAGACGTCGCCCACGACGAGCTCGACCCTGTCCGGCGGCAGCCCGGCGATGTTCTCCCGCCTCCCCGCGTAGGTCAGCTTGTCCAGCACGGTCACATGCACGCCGGGATGGCTCTCCACCACGTGCCGCACGAAGTTCGACCCAATGAACCGATCGCGTCGGAAATGTTGGTGTAAGCGCTTGTTCTGATCGGCTCTGAACGCGGGGCGGCCTTCGCCCTAGAATCTGAAATCGCGACAAGTCAGGTTCGAGGAAGGAAACGAAGGCCGCATGGAGAATATAGCAGAAATCCCGGCGAGGGCGTGCGCGATGCCCCGGTTCGAGGACGGGGCGATAAACCTGCAGGAGCTCATCCGCAGGCTCGCCGAGGACGTCGCCAACGGCATCATGGACGCCGAGGCCGACCAGATGTGCGAGGCGACCGGCAACAGCCGGAACGGCTACAGGGCCCGCTCGCTCAAGACCTGCGTGGGCGAGCTGTCCCTGAGGGTGCCCAAGCTGCGCACGGGCAGCTTCTTCCCCGAGGACGTCATCACCCGCTACCAGCGGGTCGACCGGGCCCTCGCGGCGGCCGTGGCCGAGATGTACGCCACGGGCACGAGCACGCGCAAGGTGTAGAGGGTCGCCGAGAAGATGGGCGTGTCCAGGCTCTCCAAGGACCAGGTCAGCGCCATTGCGGCCGACCTCGACGCCGACGTCTCCGAGCTCGTGGGCCGCGACCTGTCGGGCTCGCGGGTGCCCTACGTGTGGCTCGACGCCACCTACGTCAAGTGCCGCCGGGAGGGCCGCGTCGCCTCCACCGCCGTGGTCACGGCCATCGGCTGCGACGAGGGCGGCTGGAGGCGCGTGCTGGGCGTCTCGGCGGTGGACACCGAGTCCTACGACTCGTGGCTCGCCTTCCTCAGGGCCGTCAAGTCCAGGGGCGTGCGGGGCGTCAGGCTCGTCGTCTCCGACGCCCACCCGGGCCTGGTGCGCGCGCTGGGCGAGGTCTTCCAGGGCGCCGCCTGGCAGCGCTGCGTGGTGCACCTCATGCGCGACTGCATGCGCGAGGCCGGGTCGCGCCCGCTCAGGGCGCGCGTGGGGCGCATCCTGTCGCCCGTGTTCCGCGGGAAGGACGCCGGGGCGGTGGCGGCCATGTACCACGTCGCCGTCGAGATGCTCGAGGGGTGCTGCCCCAGGGCGGCGCACGTGCTCGAGGAGGCCGAGCCCGACGCCCTGGCCTACCTGGACTTCCCGGCGTCGCACTGGAAGCGCCTGCGGACAAACAACCTCCAGGAGCGCACCAACCGGGAGATAAAGCGCCGCTCGAGGGTGGTGCAGGTGTTTCCCTCCGTGGCCTCCCTGGAGCGCCTGGCGGGCGCGGTCATGTGCGAGCAGGACGACCTGTGGGCCGACTCGCGGTACTTCTCGGAGGCCAGGATGCGCGAGCTCTGCGAGCCGAGGGCCGCGACGGACGGGGACGAGAGTGACGGGGCGGAGCTGCTGGAGTTCGCGAGGCGGGCGATAGAGTCGAGCCTGGAGCTTGCGGACAGGGTCGAGGCGGCATAGTATAGGCGACGTGGTTTCAGGCTGCGGCGAGGCCGCCTCCTTCGGAGCCGAGCCTTACACCAACTTTCGCGACACTACCCAATGAACCCGCACCCGCCTGTGACGAGGATGCTCTTGGGATTGAAGTGAGCCGCCACGCTCTCCTCAGGTTCGGGGATGGTGACAGCATCCCCCTCGTCCATGAAAGAGACCCCGCATCCCCCTCACCCGTGAAAGAGACCGCCGTATCACCTTCACGCACGGAGGAAATCGTCGCATCCCCCTCGAACTCGAAAGCAGCCATCACATCCCTTTCGCGTTCGGGAGAGACCGCCGCGCCTCACGCACCCACAGGACACCCAAGCGCCCCGCCTCCCCTACCGGTAGTCCTGCACCGTCGGGGGGATGCGCACGCTCAGCTCCTGGGGGGCTTCGGGCGAGACGGTCACGTTGAACGTCATCTCCGCGGGCGCGCCGATCTGGACGTGGGCCTCGCCGCACACCACCTGCAGCCCCCTGTAGGTCTTGTCGTCGGCAAAGACGAACTGCCCGTTGCTGCTCACAACCTCGATATGGCCGCCTGCGGGCGCATAGAGGTTGAACACCTCGAGCATATCGTCCTCAGAGATTTTCGCCGGGTTGAAGCCCGTAATATTGGCGTTGCTCGCCTCAAGCTCCTCCGGCGTCATGACATTGGTCAGCCGCAGGTTACAGAGGTACGTCTTCGAGCCCTCGGCATTGCCCACGGCCTCGCCCATGGAGAAATCGATATTGAGGTACCACTCGAACTTCGACCAGGAGCCGTTGTTGAGGTAGACGCCGAGCTGGGGCGCGGCGGGGTCGAGGGTCACCTCGCCCGAGGCCCCGAGCCCCTCGATCACGGCCTGCTCGTCGGCATTGGCGCTCCACATGAGCAGGTCGCCGCCGTCGATGCCGCGCCTCACGGCCTGCAGCAGGGCCCCCGGGTCCATGGAGGGGACGCCGCCCATGATGCAGTCGAGGGCCGCCGAGGCCGCCTCGGCGAAGTAGGCGTCCGTGGCGCCGTAGTCGTCGAGGTTCCTCCAGTACGTGTCGTGCATGAGCACGCGCACGGTGCTCTCGCCGTCGAGCACGGTGCCGTCGCTCGTCTGGGTCCCTTGCGTGAGCCCCATGAGCATCTGCAGGAAGATGGGGTCGATCGCGACGAATCCGTCCACGTGCTCTCCGTTGGTGGCGGACCACAGCTGGCTGAAGATGTCGCACACGCGGGGAAAGTCGGGGATGCAGTTGGTGTTGACCGACATGTAGCCCACCGACCTGCTGTAGAGCGCGACCTCCTCGTCGGTCAGGGGCACGCACATCGCCTCGTCGTCGCCCGGGTTCATGAAGTTCCTGACTCCCTCGACCTCGCTCAGGCTGACGAGGCCGTCTTTCACCTCGACGCGGCAGCACTGCCCGGGAAGGCCGCCGGTGGAGCGGATCTCCACGTTGTTCTGCGCGAGCACGCCGTACACGCGCTCCCCCGACGCCCCCAGGAGCCCGGGGAGCACCCCGAGCAAGTTTCCGGCCTCGTCCAATTCGCCCGCCAGAGGAGCAAGCTTTTCCTTGGCCATGTCCACGGCCTCGGTGAGCTGGGCGGCGTGCGTCTCGCCCATGCCGTCGACCGCGGAGGCGGCCTCGTCGAGCACGGGGGCCGCCCGCTTGACGGCGTCGGCCACGGCCTGGATCGCCGCGACGTCGAACCGGACCCGGTCCGAGCCCTCCGCGACGACGAGCCTGTCGAGCTCGACGGCGGAGAGCGCCTGGGACACGGGCACGAGGGCGCCGTCCACCAGGCCGGCGAGCATGTCCACGAGAATGCGGGCCGTCTTGACATCCTCGCCCAGGACGGGAATCCATTCAGCAAAGCCCCACAGGGGCCCCTGCATCTGCGACTGGAAATCCGAGATAGCCACCGAAGTCTCCGACGCAAGCTCGTTGGCGCTCACGAAATCAAGTTCCTTGAACGCAGCAAGTGTCTTGTTGAGCAAGTCGGACACATCGCTTGCTTTGGCCTTGAGTCCATCGACGATATCAGCCGCCATAGCAGGAGTAGCAGCGCCTATGGCGGCAACAGCCGCCAGGCAGATACCACCCGCGACGAAGGCGCGGCGCGTATGGCTGCGCGGCTGCCCGCTTGAATGCTGGCCGCAGCTCTCCTCGTCTATCGAATCACGAGGCACACATTCATCCAAACAAACGCGCTCAGCATCCCGCCTGAAATGAGCCGCCATCAAGAGCCTCCCATGCAAATTGCCCACATACGAGGTCATTTTAGCAAACTAAGTCGAACGTCCTTGGAGACCCACCGGTGACTACAGTCAAGCCATACAGAAGTGTTGCATGCAGCAGCTCAGGTGACGTTACCCCCCTGCGCCTCCTCATATCCACAAGCTTTAGCCTCACGCCAATCCCCGACCTCAGATCGGGGGCTGCACTTTGTTCCCTGTATGCGGAAGATTTGGCGCCCGACTCGCCGGAGGTGCAGGCGGTGATCGGTGCCGCGCACCGCAGGGTCGAGTCTGCGAGCGGCGAGAACCAGGCGGCCTATCTCCGTTTGCTGGCGACCCTTGGGGAATCGGGAATGATTTCCACCCCGCCCCGTCGCTTCTCGGTAACGTGGAGGCGGAGGACTATCTGTCATACGTCAGGTACATCGGAGAGGCCGTGCGGCTCTATGTTGACTCGACCGGCTCGGGAGGGGTGCAAACCGTCTGCGGTGCTGGCTAGGTTCCCGGTTAGAGGAGCAATTGGAAAGATAGGAAGCAAAGAAAGGAGCTGCGGCATGGCCAAACCCGAAAACTGCCCGTCCTGTGGCCAGTCCATGCGCGGCAAACCGACCCCTTGGCCCTCTATACGCCTAGCAGCCCGCTGTCGGCAAGCATCTCCTTGACGGGCACCCACAGCTCGGTTGCGGGGTTGTCGAGGTAGTACTCGTATCCACAGTGCTGGGCCTTCCGGAGGCCATTTTCTTTTGCTTTTCGAGACAAGACCTCCGCCCGCTTTACCGCCGCCGCGGCGTCGTCGACGGAGAGCTTGGCGAGTATCCTTTTAAAGTTGCTTTCGTGCTTGTACTCGTCGAGGCCCTCGAACCTCTCTCCATAGAGGTTATTGATGGGCTTGAGGTACTGGCCTCGATAGGCGCACGTCGGGCAGTCGCTCTTGTGAAGGACGATCCAGAGCTCGAAGGTCAGGTTACTGTATGCGTTGACGTACTTGAAGCCGCGGCCGAGCGAGCTGGCCTCCTTCATGCTCTTGAGCGTGTCCTTGAACGAGTTGCTGTGGACTTCCTCCTCGTCCTCGAAATCGAACACGTGGTACACCTTGGAGCTCTTCTCCAGGTTGGTGTGCGCCTTCGCCCACTTCAGCGGGTTCTTCTGGACCTTTGGGGTGCAGGCTATTTTACACGTTGCCCTGGGGTCGGAATTGATTGAGTCGCGGAGCCACTCCAGGTACCACCTCTCCGTCTCCCCTTCGACGGTAAAGTAATAGCGGGAGTTCGTCTTCCTGTTTGTCATGCTATCCTCTCGCCTGCTGTTCGGACTCGAGCATGTGCTCGAACACCGGCGTGAAATCGATGTCGTTGATGGCCCCGTACCTGTCGAGGAAGTAGCCCTTCATGTAGTCTTTGCCCTGCCGAGCTCCCCCCGGGCCGGTCGTGCCGAAGTCCGAGAGGGAATAGTGCTGGCTCAGCCCCGTTGCCTCGTCGCGCTCGACGAACTTAATCTCGTCGCGTCGCAGCACGTTGCCGTTGAGGAACACGGGGTTGTGCGTGTCGAAGATGAGCTGGGCTCCCCGGGTGTTGATGTCGTCGTTGTGGAAGGCGCTGATGATGCTCATGAGCGCCATGGGGTGTATGGACGCGTCGAATTCGTCGATGGCGAGGGTCGCCCCCGTCTTGATGGCCCTTGCAACGAGGGGGAACATGTCGATGAAGCGCACGGTCCCGAATGACTCGTAGTCCTCGGCCGGGATGGCGATTCCCTTGTCGCCGTCGCCCGCGAACAGGGAGAAGAGCCTGGGTTCCGACTCTCCCTCGGGGATCATGTAGGCCACCGCGTTGGAGCTGATTCCGAAGGCGCGGGCAGCCTCGTCGACGGCGCGCTCGACGTAGGGCTCGCTCGTGGCCATCCTGGAGGGTCGGTAAAGGGCTTTCACCCGGTCGGCGCGGTACACCACCATGAATTTCTTATCGAACCATTCGAGCACGGCATTGGCGACCGACGGACTCACAAAGGTCTTGAGCACGCCGGTGAGGAACAGGTCGGTGCTGCTAAGGTTGGCCGCGAGGTCCAGGACGGCCTTCTGGTTGCCTTCGAGGCCCCTAGCAAGCCTATCGGCGATGGGGCTTGTCTCCAGGTAGATCGAATCCGGCGTGCGCAGATAGATTTGCTTGCCGTTGACCGCGAGGGACTCGCTAAGCACATGGCGCTCGTGGTTGGGTTCGCCGAACCGGCCGAGGTCGATCTCCAGCTCGAACTCGTAGAGATCACCGTCTGTGAACTTGATTCTGAAGCCCACGGGGCCTTCTCGCCCGAGCGTCGAGTTCGGGATGAGCGATAGGTTTCCCGCAGCGCGGTTCATGCCGGGCTGTTCGGGGGCGTCGAGGATGTTTCCGCGCCCCACTATCGATCTGAGGGTGTCCATCGCGCCGATGAGCGTGGTTTTGCCGGAAGCGTTTGGGCCATAGATGACGGCGCAGGAGAGGCCCCGGTACGTCTTGTCGCCAATCTTCTCGGAATGGACGCTGTAGTCGAGCCCCTTCTGCTTCGGCGCGGGCTCCATCGAGAACACCGCTTCATCAGCAAACGACTTGTAGTTCCTAATGGCGAATTCAAGCAGCATTGGCAGCCTCCATCTTGTGCTTGGAGACAGTATAATTCATTTTGCACGATTTGTGCAAAATGATGTTTCTAAGGCTCGCGAGGCTGGAAGCGGCTCGCGAAAAAGAAGGTGGACGACGCGCCGCTCTGACCAGTGTGCTGCGCAGGCGCTACGCGGAGCGCAGCCCGATCGTCTCCACCCCTTCCGCCGCGCTGAGCACGCTTGCCATGCCGAACGCCTCTTCGGCCCATTGGTCGCCTCCGGTGTCGCCGGTAATCACGAGCGAGGGCCAGAGCTCCCGCAGGGCGTCGGGGTCCGCTCCTTCGGGCGGCAGCGCGCCTGCGTCGAGGACGTCTGCGCGGCCGGGGGACGCCCCCAGCGCGCCGGCGACGTCCGCGCACCCGAGCCGGGCGCGTCTGCCCCCGCCCGCGACGCGCACGGCGAGGGACCCGGCGTCGGCAGGAGAGAGCCA
>CABQHM010000103.1 GCA_902464015.1 uncultured Coriobacteriales bacterium
GCCCCTCGCCCCCACCCGCGAGGGCTACACCTTCGCTGGCTGGACGTATGACGCCGCCGGCACCGACCCCGTGAACTTCGACGCCCCGCTCGTCGCTGGCTCCGGCCATGCCACGCTGTTCGCTCAGTGGACTGCCAACGAGACTCCTGATCAGCCCGATCAGCCCGTCAACCCTGACCAGCCCAGCAACCCCGATCAGCCCAGCAACCCCGATCAGCCCAGCAACCCCGATCAGCCCAGCAACCCTGATCAGCCCAGCAACCCTGATCAGCCTGCTAAGCCCGACCAGCCCAGCAACCCTGACCAGCCTGCTACGCCTGACCAGCCCAGCAACCCTGATCAGCCTGGCACCGACACGGACGCCCCCAAGCCTGAGACTGTTGTCGGCAAGGACGACGCTCCTAAGGCTGACGCCGTAAAGCAGGAGACCGCCAAGAAGCAGCTCCCCAAGACTGCCGATGAGACGAACACTGCTGCTATGGCTGCTGTCGCCGGTGCTGGCGTTGCCGCTGTTGCTGCCGGTGCCGTCCTCATGGGCCGTCGCAAGAACGAGAACTAAGCTCTATAGTTCTCAATCGCGCCCGTGTACGGCGCTCTTTCTGATGTAAGACGTAGTCAGAAGGACTGTACGTAAGACACGCCCCCATTTCTCTCATTGCAGAGGAGTGGGGGCGTTTTGCATTGGAGCAACTCTCTTGTGATATTTTTCGATTGTGATAAGGCTGAATCGCCCGTCCTGCCCATTTCTCATGCACGTGCGGGCCTTCGGCGAATGCGCTGCTCGTCTGCGCTATCATGGCCGCGCTCTTTTTGACAGTTTTCCGCAGGTATGAGGCGTGCATTGTTTGGAGGCCCGCATGCTGCTCGACCAATTTTCTCGTACGAGACTTCTTCTCGGCGACGACGGCGTGGAGGCGCTCCACGGGAGCCGTGTGTGCGTCTTCGGCGTGGGCGGCGTAGGTGGCTATGTCGTGGAGGCGCTCGCTCGCTGTGGCGTGGGCGCTATCGACGTCGTCGACGACGACAAGGTGTGCATCACCAACATAAACCGCCAGGTCATAGCCACTTGGGACACGGTGGGCCGCTACAAGGTGGATGTGATGGCCGAGCGCGTAGCCTCCATCAACCCTGGGTGCACTGTCACCAAGCACTGCTGTTTCTATCTGCCGCAGACGCGCAGTGAGTTCGATTTTGCCGCGTACGACTACGTGGTTGACGCGGTGGATACGGTCACCGCCAAGCTTGACATCATTGTGGCTGCAAACGAGGTCGGCACGCCTGTCATTTCGTGCATGGGTGCGGGCAACAAGCTCGACCCCACCAAGCTCGAGGTGGCTGACATTTACGACACCTCCGTATGCCGCCTTGCGCGCGTCATGCGTCGCGAGCTGCGCCGTCGCAACATCCCTGCACTCAAGTGCGTCTATTCTCGCGAGCCTTCCATCGAGGTTCCCGATGGCGCCGCCGCATGCAAAAAGGGTTGCGTCTGCCCCCCGGGTTCGTCTCGCACGTGCCTCGATCGCCGTGCGGTCCCGGGCTCGGTCTCATTCGTGCCCAGCGCGGCGGGTCTCATCATCGCTTCGGAGGTCGTGCGCGACCTCATCGCTTCGGCGGCCAAGGCTGACGAGTAGTCCGCAAAGGGGCGACGCCGGCGATGCTGACCTACGATTTCTCGCAGCGCGGAGATGAAAGCCTATATGAATATCTATATCTCTGCATCCGCGCAGATATAGAGAACGGGTCCATCCCCGCTGGCCGCCGACTTCCGTCCAAGCGTGCCCTCGCCAAACATCTCGGCGTGAGCCTCATCACGGTTGAAGGCGCATATTCCCAGCTTGTGGCCGAAGGCTACGTCCGTGCCGAGGCCCGGCGCGGCTATTATGCATGCGACCTGGAGGTCAGGCCCACGCGTCTGGGACAAGAAGGACCCGGCCTGCCTGTGCCTGCAAGCCAGCCCACTGACTCTTACTCGCTCGTGCACATGGCCAAGCCTGCCGAATGTAATTCGCTTGCGCAGGCGAGCGGGTCTGCTTGTCCTGGTCGGCTCGCGCGCGCAGGTCGCCCTGCTGGACAGAATTTGCTTGCGCATGTAGGTTGGTCTGCCGAGCCAAATCCGCTGACACACTCAGATGTGCCTACCGACTTCGCCCATGCGGCCCATCTTGCCGAACCCGACCAACCGGATTACGCAAAGCAGCTGGGCGCAGCGATGCATCCCAGTGTCGACTCCTCCGATCGTGCCCCTCTCATCGCCGACTTCTCCACGGGCTCGCTTCCCCTGGACCGCTTTCCTTTTTCCAGCTGGGCCAAAACGGTCCGCGAGATTCTGAGCCGCGAGTCCGAGCAGTCCCTGCTTGGCGACACGTGTGCCCAGGGCGCGCTGGCCCTTCGCACTCAATTGGCCGAGTACCTGCACTCCTTCCGCGGCATGCAGGTGAGGCCAGAGCAAATCGTTGTGGCGGCAGGATCTCAGGTACTCGACAACCTCATCGTGCAGCTGCTTGGCCGCGAGCGCGGCTATGCAGTTGAAACGCCGGGATACTCGCGCCTCGCGAGCATCTATCGGGCAAACGATGCCAAGCTCGCCTACGTCCCACTTGACGACGGTGGCATCAGCATGCCCCACCTGCGGGCAAGCGGGGTAAACGTCGCCCACATCATGCCCTCGCACCAGTTCCCCACGGGTCTGGTCACGTCGGTCGCGCGTCGCTACGAGCTTCTTGCCTGGGCAAGCGAGCAGCCTGGGCGCTACATCGTCGAAGACGATTACGACTGCGAGTTCCGTCTTTCGGGTCGCCCCATCCCGGCACTCATGAGCGTGGATGCCTCGTCGTGCGTCATCTACACCAACACGTTTGCCAAGAGCTTGGGTTCGTCCTTCCGCATCGCCTACATGGTTCTCCCTGAACCGCTCATGGCCATTTACCAGGAAAAGCTCGGTTTCTATTCCTCCACAGTGTCGGCCACCGAGCAGCTTGCCCTGGCGCGCTTCATTTCCACGGGCGAGTATGAGCGACATGTCGCGCGCACGCGCTCCTATTACCGATCTCTCAAAAACGAGCTGGTAGATGCGTTGCGTAGCTGTCCTGTTGCCGACCGCATCCAAACTGAGGCAACCGAGGCGGGCCTTCACTTCCTCATGCACGTGGATGTGCCCGCCCCCATCGAGGACTTTCTGCAAGCGGCGCGCACTCGCGGCGTTGTCCTGTCGCCGCTGTCCGCGTTCTGCGCTCCCGGCCAGGCACTGACATCTGGCCTTGACGGCACATACGTGATGAACTTCGCAGGACTTGCTCCCAACCAGGCGCGTCCCGCCGCAGACGCAATCGCGCAAGCGGTCCAAGACGTCCTAGGGGAGCGATAGCTCCCTGGGGCATCCTGCTGCCATCGCGCCCGCATCCCAATCCCGTCTGCCGCGTGATATGTGCTTTGACCGATATGCCTGGTCATTGCGCCTGTTTGGTATACACTTCCACCCCAACAAACATGCGCGCTATGCGGCGTGCGTCCAAGGCGGGAAGGACAAGCACATGACGAAGGTCTTCATCGACGGCGAGGCGGGCACCACCGGTCTGCGCATCCACGACAGGCTCGCGGGCCGAGCCGACATCGAGCTGCTCAGCGTGCCCTATGAGCTGCGCAAAGACCCTGTCACTCGTGCCGAGGCGCTCAACTCTGCCGATATCGCCTTCCTCTGCCTGCCCGACGCCGCCGCCATCGAGGCGGTCGCGCTCGTGGAGAACCCCAACACGGTCGTCATCGACACCTCCACCGCGCACCGCACCGCGCCCGGCTGGATCTATGGCTTCCCCGAGGTGGGCGGCCTGCGCGAGCGCATCGTTGCCTCCAAGCGCATTGCCAACCCCGGCTGCCATGCGAGCGGCTTCATCGCTCTTGTCGCGCCCCTCGTTGCCGCGGGCGTCATCCGCGCCGACGCGCAGCTCAGCGCCACATCGCTCACCGGGTATTCCGGCGGCGGCAAAAAGACGATTGCCCAGTATGAACAGGGTGCGACGTGCGTGGAGGGCAGTGGCGTCGACGGCGCCACGTCCAGTGCGGTCATCCCGGAAGACGGCCTCCTGCAGGCCCCTCGTCTCTACGCGCTCGGCCAGACGCACAAGCACCTACCCGAGATGATCAAGGTCTGCGGCCTGGAGAACGCTCCCGTCTTTTGCCCTGTCATTGCGCCTTACTATGCAGGCATGGAGGTCATCGTGCCCCTCACCTCGCGCGACCTCTCTCAGGGCTGCGACCTTGCCGCCGTGGCCGACGCTTATGCGCGCGCCTACGCTCCTGGTAGCGGCCTTGTCCGCTTTGAGCGTGCAGCCGATGAGGGCGGTTTCATGTCCGCCGCTGCCTTTTCCGGTCGAGACGACATGCAGGTCGCCGTGGTGGGCAACGACGAGCGCATGACCCTGGTCGCCCGCTTCGACAACCTCGGCAAGGGCGCATCGGGCGCCGCCATCCAGAACATGAACATTGTGCTTGGCGCTGAGGAGTCCTGCGGGCTCAATATCGGGTAGCCGCGCTCCTCCTACCAGTCTCAGGTCTCCGCTTTCTTTGCGAGTACGTGCGTCTGGTCTCGGCTCGCTTCTTCAGCGTCGTACAATCTCGCTCGATCCTGCGTCGGGCGAAGGAAGCCCGGCGGTGAACTTAAGCGAGTTGATTTTCATGACCACCAATCCCAACGCCCGTCTTCGTCATCGCTCGTCCTTCGAGCTCAAGCGTGCCGAAGGCTCCCTGCGCGACCCGCTTGCCAGCGCTGCCACCAGCGTGTGCGAGTGGGTGCTGTCCAAGGAGTCGATGTACAACGGCAGCCCTGTGATCGACGACGTTGAGGACTGCGGCATGTTCCCCATGATGTGGGAGTATGCCATGCCCGAGGACTATCGCGGCGGCGACTACGACGAGGACCGCTGGCCGGCCCTTGCCACTGCTTGCGTCTACGATGCCGACGATACCATTGCGACTTGGGTCCTCGAGTACGACGAGCCCGACGCAAACCGCGAAGAGCGCCGCTGGCACACCACGGTCTGCCTGGAGCGCATCGACTCTGAGACCTGCCGTGTCTCCATCCAGTCCATGTGCCGCACGCTTGACGAGGAAGACACCGAGTTGCCCGATACCATCGCGGCTCCCTCGTTTGTCCGTGGTCTCATTGACATGCCGGGCTTTACCGCCAAGAAGGGCACGACGCCCCTGGTAGGTGCCCCCGTCAAGCTGCACGCCGACACGTTTGACCAGTTCGCGACCGCCCTGATCGATTCCGGCCGCCAGGTGCCGCTCGTGCTCTTCTCCACGGGCTATGACGGCAAGGTTCCCGAGCAGGCCAAGCAGCTTGCCCGCCGTGCCCTGGGTATCGCCAACGTCTATATCCTCGACTGGTCCGATGAGCCGCTGCGCGAGATGCTTCTCCAGCTCTTCGTGCGCGACGAGCCTTCCGGCGAGTACTCCTGCCCGCGCAGCTCCTGCCGTATCTACATGCCCGGCGTCGACCTCACCGACCCGAATCACTCCATGGGCCACGAGAGCTTCACGCGCGAGATCATGTCCGCCCAGCTGCCTTCTCGTTTTGCGGAGAGCCTCGCACGCCGCCTCATTTCCAACACGCCGGTTTGCGACATCGCGACCCTGTACGCCGAGTAACGTCACGTAGTTCAGCACGTCAGCACGCGAAGGAGCCTCCCGTTGAATCTCGCACAGGCGATAGAGCACGCAACAGCCCTGGCACTGCCGGGGTTCTTTAGCGATGACGCGACGCTCACTGCCGATCGCGAGCGCAACGAGGAGGCTATCTCGCTGCTCCTGGCGGCTTGGAAGGACGCCCCCGCCGGAGCGGAGCCCGTGCCTTTTAGGGCGATTCTCGATCTTGCGGACCGCAACCGCGAGGCGTGCGACGAGTTCGGCGCCGCGCGCCTGCGTGATACTCGCGGTACGAGCCTGTCGCGAGGCCTCACGGAGGCCGACCTTGTGCGCGGCGTGGCCGCCTTGCAGCGCCGCAGCTTCGAAGATGTGGCGCGCGAGGCCGGTGCCGGCGCAAAAGACCTGGCAAGCGCCTATGTCAACGCGCCGGTATCGGGCACCGTGGTGGGCATCGACATCGAGACCACCGATCGCTACCCCGACCGCGGCTATATCCTCAACGTGGGCCTGCAGGTCATGCGCCTGGGTCCCGACACCACCTGCGACGAGGGCTACGTCGCCTATTGCGGCGTGCCCGCCATGTACAAGGAGCTGGGCATTCCCTTAAGCGACATCCACCATATCGAGTGGGCCGACGTTGAAGGCAAGAAGCCCTTCCGCAAGAACAAGGAGCTGCAGAAGGCGATTTTGGCAGCCCTCACCACGTATCCCTACATGGCGCACAATGCGGCGTTCGAGGATTCCTGGTTCATGCTTCATCTCGACGGGTACGCGGAGGCGCGCAAAGCGGGGAAGATCATTCCCATCGACACGCGCGACATCTGCCGTCGCCTCGATCCTGAGGTGCGCATTCTGCCGCGCGAGTCCTCGCCTGCCTCACTTGAGAACTGGGCCCGCCGTCGCGGCACGCTCAAGCCGTCCGAAAAGGAACGCCACCTTGGTTTGGACGACGTCGACCTCATGCTGCGCACGGTCCAGGCGGAGTTCAAAGAGCGCAACATGTTCTAGACGATAACAAGTGGGGCGTACGGCGTTTCACCATGTAGCATCGCAGGTAGAAACCGTGTTCGATGAAGACGGCCGGCCACAATCATCGTCTAGCGCGCGAGCCCATTTTGGGACCCGGCGCTCGTGCGATACCAAACTGCCTCAGCAGAGCGTTCCCAGCAATGCGGGAGCAGCTGTCAGCAGTCGTGCCTTACACGCTCCCAGTAGTGCGGGAGCTACTGCCAGCAGTCGTGCCTTA
>CABQHM010000104.1 GCA_902464015.1 uncultured Coriobacteriales bacterium
CGCGCTCCCGCGCCTCGGCCTCCGCCACCGGTCGCAGGGCGCGTCCCGCTGCCGCCCACGCCACGGCGAGCGCCGCGAGGAAGATCGCGATGCAGGAGGCGAGGCACCCCAGCCCAAGGCCACATAGTCATCGCCATATCGAATGGCGTAAGTGTTGAGCACTGACTCAATAGTTTCAGGGGACTTACGGCGCCCGAGCGTACCTTGTTTGATGTCGGCGGACAAGTTGGCTTTCACCGTCGGCACGACTCGGCACTGTTCACCCTGAAAGGAGCGGCCACTATGACCATGACGTCGAACGCGAAAGAATCTTCGTCCCCTGCTTTCATTTCCCGCAGGTAGTTTGCTTGCGCTGCCGCCTGCGTCCTCGCTGGGGCCGCGGCGCTGCCTGTTTTTGCATTGGCCGACTAGGCGGGCGGCACCCCGCCTGACATGCCCTCGGATGGTGGGCAGGGCGGCCCTGGCGGCGAGCCTACGCAGGGCGGTCAGCCTGAGGGTCAGCCGGGCGGTCCTGGTGGCGCCGACACGATGATCTTTGATTATACGGGTACGTACACAGCTGCTTTTACCGCCGACGGCCAGTAGGCCGATACCCAGGGCGAGTCGATTGAGGCCACCGAGACTGACCAGAATGCGGTTCTGGCCCAGAATGCTGGTACAGCGGTGCTGCAGGACTGCACGATTACGAAGCTCGGCGACAACAGCGATGGCGACCTGTGCAACTTCTACGGTGCCAACTCCATTGTCTTGGCTGTGAACGAGGGGTCCCAGGTTGTTCTCGGCAGATGCACGCTGAGCGCTACGAGCGAGGGCTCGAACGGCTTTTTTGTCACCGATTCGGGCGTGGCGTTTGTCAATGGATTGCGGCATCGACACCTCCGCTGGCAATTCGCGCGGTTTGGATGCCACCTACGCAGGCGTTGTGGTTGCCTCGCAGGTCGACATCGCAACTGAGGGCGACCACTGCGCCGCTGTTGCGACCGACCGCGGCGGCGGAACCATTTCCGTTGTCGGCGGCACCTTCTCCACGGCTGGCTCTGGGTCGCCTCTTCTGTACTCTACGGGCAACATCCAGGTGAACGGCATTGTGGGTACCGCATCTGCCAGCCAGATTGCTGGTATGGAGGGCCTCAATACCATCCTTATCAACAACAGCGAGCTTGAGAGCACCAACACCGGCCTCACCGGTTCGGACCCGGTTGCCAACGGCGTCATCATCTATCAGTCCACCTCGGGTGACGCCGAGGCCACCACGGGCGATGCCGCGAGCTTTCAGGCGGCATCTTCCACGCTCAAGGCCGCCATTACCTCGGGCGCTATGTTTTACTTCACCAACACCACGGCAAACGTCGTGCTGTCCAACACTGTGCTCGACTTTGACTCCGCTTCCAACAAGCTTGCCTATGTTGCCGGCAACGACGCCAACAACTGGGGCACGCCGGGCAGCAACGGCGCCCGGGTGAACTTTACGGCCACGAACCAGCAGCTCGCAGGCGATGCGTGCGCTGACACGACCTCTTCGCTCAACCTGTATCTCCTCAATGGAAGCACCTGGAGTGGATCGGCAAGCATCGAGGACAACGCCAACGGCGCCACCAGTTCTGCCCCGCTGAGCGTATATGTGGACGGTTCTTCTACCTGGACCGTTACCTCTGATGCACACCTGAGTGCGCTCGGTGTTGCCACGGGCGGCGGCATCGTCGACACCGATGGCAACACGGTGACCGTCGTCGCGGGTGGGCAAACCGTCGTCCAAGGCACCTCAAACGTCACCGTTACCGTCGATGACGACTATACCAGCGACTTTGTCATGTCCAGCGCCAACGAGCTTGTGACCGAGACGTATGACCGCAGCGCTTTCGACGAGTACTTCGGCACTTCCACAGCATGGACGATGGGTCAGGTGGCGTAATCCTCGATTAAGCTGCCTTGCCTGCTTTTCCACGCGTTCAGGGGCATGTTGCCGCCTCGGCTACTCGGGAAATCGATGCATGGGTCAGCCTGCCCGCCTACCCATCTCTGCTTGCCTCCTGCTCGCCAGCGAAGTCCGCCGTCTCCCTTAGGGATGGCGGGCTTCTCTCGTTTCCAGCTTCAAAATTTCTCTCCTCGCATGTTGTGCTGACAACAGACGGCCAAATTATTGCCGTTTTACAATTTTTTAAAGCCGGCCCTCAAAGGCGGTCGGTCCAACCGGGGAGAGGAGACACCCATGCAGGTCAAGAGGACGAGATTCGCCGCCGTAGCAGGTACGTGCCTGGCATGTATGCTGGCTTTTGCCGGCGTTGCTGCTGTCGCTTCAGGCGAGGAGCAAAAGGCAGCCAATGATGGCCAAGCCCAGGAAGTTATTGCTGACGCTGCCTTCGAGTACGACCAGTACGGCGTGATTGACGCCTCCTATTGGGCCGACAAGTTCCCGCTTGAGTACAATTCCTATCTCATGACCGCCATGGACGTGCCGCTTGAGTACGGCGAGTATATCGCCGAGGGCAATGTCGACACCACTTCGGTTGGCACGGACCTTCTCGACGGCGACTATACCTCCACCAAGGTTAACTTCCTCGATGAAGACCAATACCCCGAGATCAAGACCCTCGGCAAGGGCTACGGCTACGCGAAGTACTACACCGAGCCGGGAGGCCACGCCTACTCGCTGTGGGTTGTCGCAAACAACGGCCGTCTTGGCGATCTTTCCGAGTCCAAGGGCAAGGTTTCTTGCTATGCCTGCAAGACTCCTCAGGTGCATTTCGACGCCGCCAACTACGAGGGCGAAGGCAGCTATTGGACCCAGCCCATCACGGAGTACAAGGACGCGTTCACTGAGAACGTCTCTTGCGCAAACTGCCATGAGAACGAGGACCCCACCACCAACGCGGTGCTTCGCGAGGATTGGATTCGCGCCATGGGCGACGACCTCGACGAGACCACGGTGGCCAACGCAGCCTGCGGCCAGTGCCATTGCGATTACTCCATGGCCCCCACGGTAGAGGAGGGCTCCGACGCTCCGTTCGAGTCCGGCGAGCCGGTTAGTCCCTACTATGGCGGTCTTGCCAGCATGAATGCCGAGGATGCGCTCGCCTTCTATGACGAGTACGGCTTCTCTGACTGGACCTACGCCTCCACCGGTGCGCAGATGCTCGCCGTGCGCCATGCCGAGTTCGAGTTCAACTATGGTGCCAACCCCAGCCCCATGGCCAAGATGGGCTATACCTGCGCCGACTGCCACATGGGCACGGTCGCCGACGAGGAAACGGGCGTTGAGTACACCGACCACAACATCCAGAGCCCCCTCGACAAGCCTGAGCTTCTCGCCTCTTGCAACACGTGTCACACCGACCTGGCCAGCGAGGTTGCCTCCATCCAGGAAGACATCGACGGTCGCACCCATGAGCTGGGCCTGCGCGCCGAGCAGTTCATCTTCAACTTCGAGGACAAGGTCGCCATTCCCGATGCCGACGGCAACCTCGTCTTCGACATGGACACCGCCCTTGCCAATGGCCTGACGGAAGACCAGGTTGCAAGGCTCCAGGAGATTCAGCGTTATGCCTGCTACTACTGGAATTTTGCTGCCGCTGAGAACTCCGAGGGCGCCCATAACCCCGACATGTTCAATGACCTGCTCGAGAAGGGCAACGCTCTGCTCGACGAGGCCGACGAAATCCTCGGCGTCTCTTCTATCGTTGAGGCATAGCGCCGTCTTGTTTTCCGCACGGTGGCACCAGCCTGCGTTCTAGCTGTTGGTACATAGTCGCCCCTGTTTCCCGGCACAGTACGTATCGCCGGGAAACAGGGGCTCTTAGTATGACGCGCGATGTGCTATTACATTCAGGGCAGGCTCCGAGCGGCCTGCCCTTATTCAGTTTTTTTGACGAAGAGGTATATGTTTGGGCGGCCCTTGTGGGGACCTCGACGCTTCATGGCGTGCGTGGTGTGCGCGGAGATATTCGTGTTGATGGGTGATATGCCTGTTTAATGTCGCGCGGCTTATGAGGGATACGCGGCATATGAGGGCAATGCGCGTATGAGGCCGTGCTTTCCTTAGCCGCACTGTGTGTTTTGAAAAGAGGGGCCAAGCCCGCGGTTTGACCCCTCTATTTTCTGGAATGTTGGTTGCTCGGAGCACCTGTCGTTTCGAGGTTTTCGGCCTTTGTGACTAGCCCTCGCGATACCTGTTCATCATCGCGTGCTGCAGGTCCTGAGCGCTCGGCGGCGTCCAGGAAACGGCGTCGGCACCAGCGGCGACGGTGGCGAGGATGCTCTCGCCCGTCTTGCCACCGGAGGCCACGATGGGCATTTCGGGATGACGTGCCCGAATGCTTGCGACGACCTCCGCCGTGCGCGCGCCTGCGGCAACGTTGAGGATAGCCGCGCCGGCCATGATCTTGTTGTCAACGTCCTCGTCATCTGCCAGCACTGTTGCCATCACGGGAATATCGATGACCCCCATGGTGCTCTCCACCGTCTCGGCACTGGCGGGGGCGTTGAGCACGACGCCGGCCGCACCTTGCATCTCGGCCATCATGGCGAGCTCCACAACGCGCGAGCCTGTGGTGGTGCCGCCGCCGACGCCCACGAAAATGGGCTGCTGGGCCACCGTAAGCAGGGCCTGCGTGATGATGGGCTCGCCAGTAAAGGGGTAAACAGCGAGGATGGCATCGGCATTGCAGTTACGGATAACCGCCACGTCGGTCGTGTAGGCAAGCGACTTGATGTTGCGCCCTTTGATGGTGATGCCTGGGCAAACCGCGACCTCTTCGGGGACACGCGCGATAGGGGACGTCAGACGGCCTTCGATGCGCACGCCGGAAGCGTTGCGCTCGACCTTGAGCGGCGTCGAGTGCTGCTCGGGGGCATTTGGGCTGCTCGGGCTGAAGAGGGTCTTCAACCCGGCGTGGACGCTCGAGGTATGCATGCGCCCCCTACCGGCCGGGCCCTTCTCATTCTCTTCACTCATCGAGAGCTTCCTTCCACAATCGTGCGTTCAACCTGAACATGGCTGGTACGCATAGGCATTTCTTCTTCAGGCGCATCGGGGTGCGTGAGGTTGAAGAACTCATGCATAGCGCGGCGTCTTTCGGCAAACTCATCGTTGGAGGACTTGGATTCGGCGTTTCGAATGATGCGCCGCAAGTACTCATCAAACTGTGCAAGTTCCTGCTCATTAAGGCAATCAAGCACGTCGGGCATTCCGTCGTCATCATCGCGCATGCGGTTCAGCGCCTCACGACCCCTACGCGTGAGAGAAACGGAGACCTGGCCCGCCCCCGAAGGAGAGGGCTTGCGTGCGATAAGGCCCCTCGCTTCGAGTTTGGAGAGCAAATCGGTCACGGCTTGGCGGCTCATGCCCAGGATGTAGCCCAAATCCCTGGGTGTCGTCTCACTGGTGCCCGGGTTGAGACCCAAGATGCCCAGAAGGCGTCCCTGGCCATGCAGCCCCGGGATATCTGAATCTAGCTCATCGCGATGAAAATGATGTGCGAGCTTTGAACGGCCCACATGCAGTTTTGCCTGTATAAGAAGAGCGTTGAGCTCACGTATCTGATTTATGATTTCGGCTTTGGTGGCGTCCATCGCCAAATCCTCCTTCATTCAAATAGCTACGAGCGTATCTATATACGTTGATGTATCCGCAAGTATATACCCGCAGCTTGCACACGTATGTCCTAATGCGCGAAGGGAGCAATTGCTCCGACAAGTGCCCGTTGAATGGGGCGGTGTTTATGTTGTGTGGCAAGGAGAAACGTCTTCCGCTGGGTAGGGCCTTGAGATTGGGTTCGAAGGAGCATGCCTTTTGAATGTGAACTGAGCCTGATCAGGCACGCGAATGGGGCTGAGGGGACCCTTTAGGATTGCCGGCCACTTCTTCGCGCGGCGTCACGCCCGGCACATGGGGAGGAGGGGCCGATCTGTGCGCCCGGTAGGGCGGCCGCCCGGGCCGGGAAAGCGCCCTAAACGACTATTATTCCCCGGTTTGTGTCCATCCTGTGCACGCGCCGATCCACGCTTGCCCCCCGCCTGCGCCTGCGTGTATAGTTCTCCCTCGCGCCGCACCCCAGTGAGTGCGGCCGCGCGAACCCCGAGAACCGGATACTGCGGAAGACGCAGGAGGTCAGACAGACCATTCAGGACAGGCTTTTCAAGGTGGCTTGGAAGGAAGAGGAGACTCTCCCCCAAGCCCCCGTCTTTCATGAATTCCTTGAATCCATTTATTTCAACTTACAAAGTCCTTTTTGGACGGAGAGTTCGATCCTGGCTCAGGACGAACGCTGGCGGCGCGCCTAACACATGCAAGTCGCGCGGTTAAAGCCCCCTCGGGGGTGCATAGAGCGGCGAACGGGCGAGTAACGCGTGGGCAACCTGCCCCCCTCCCGGGAATAGCCGGGGGAAACCCCGGGTAAGGCCCGGCGACCCCTCGGAAGGGCATCCTCCCGGGGGCATACGGAGGGGAGGGGGATGGGCCCGCGTCCGATTAGCCAGACGGCGGGGTGACGGCCCACCGTGGCGACGATCGGTAGCCGGGCTGAGAGGCCGGACGGCCGCATTGGGACTGAGACACGGCCCAGACTCCTACGGGAGGCAGCAGTGGGGAATATTGCACAATGGGGGAAA
>CABQHM010000105.1 GCA_902464015.1 uncultured Coriobacteriales bacterium
GCTCTCCGCGACCGCGTTGTCCCGGCAGCAGCCCGTGCGGCCCACCGAGAGGCGGACGCCGTTGGCGGAGGCCCACGCGGCAAGCTGGGCGCTGGTGTACTGCGAGCCCCTGTCCGAGCTAAGCCGATGATTTTCGTCAAACCCCAGGCCAAGGTGCTGATTGCCTGATTGCTCCTAGGCTTAGCGCCGGAAGTATCATCACCTCGATATCCAATTTTTCTTTGGAAGGGGTGATGATCATGGGTATCACCGTTGAAGCCATTTGCGACGAGGCCTTAGAGAGAATGCGCTCTCTAGGCTACATGGCATCGACCATAGGCCAGAACCGCAAGATGTTCTCGTATCTCGCGGAGTTCGCTGGGCACGGCGATTACACGGAGGAGATCGGAAAGCGATGGCTTGGCGAGGGGAGGTCCGACGGCAAGGACTACTGCGCCAACTACCTCGGGGCGAAGCGGAGGACGGTCTCCATCGCCGACGTCTTCCTCGCGACCGGCTCAATCGACCTGACGTGCCGCAGCTACGCCGACCCGCAGCCCAGACCGAGGTCCGACGGCTTCCTCGCGCTGCTCGCCGATTACGGGTCCTACGGCGTCGAGCGCGGCTTGGCCGAGGGCACGCGGAACTACTACCTTCGGCTCGCCAGGGAGTTCCTGCTCTACGCCGAGTCCGAGGGCGCCTCATGCGCCGAGGAGCTGACGCCCGCCGCCGTCTGCGGGTTCATGGCCGCCATATGCCGCCGTTGGCGCGGCACGGACGGGCAGCATATCGTCACGAACTTCAGGCCGTTCCTGAAGTACCTGGGCAGAGGCGAGCTGCTCGACGCTCTGAGGCTGGCGGGCCCGGTCAGGCGGCATCCGGTAATGGAGACCCTCAAGCCCGAAGACGAGGAGGCGGTGGCTCGAACCTGCTGCAACGGGCTCGTGTCCGCCAAGGACGCCGCCATCACACTCCTCGCCCTGACCACGGGAATGCGCGCGTGCGACATCATCGGCCTCAAGCTCGGGGACATCGACTGGCGCTCCTCCAGCATAACAATCATACAGCGGAAGACCGGCAGCCCCCTTTCCATGCCGATGGCCGCGGCGGTCCAATCCGCGCTGGCCGGATACATCCTCAACCATCGCCCCGAATCCGACCGCCCGAACGTGTTCTTGCGGGACAAGGCCCCACACGCCCCGTTCTCGGACCATTCCGCCATCTACTCGGCGACGCGGCGCGTTCTCAAGGAAGCCGGCATCGAAGGGGGCGGATCGCTCCTGCTCAGGCGCAGCGCCGCCTCGAGGATGCTGAGGTCGGGCGCGAGCCTCCCGGTGATATCCGCCGTCTTGGGGCATGCGTCCCCGGAGACCACGAACGGGTACATGGAGGCCAACGAGGACGCCATGCGCTCCTGCGTCCTGCCGCTGCCCAAGGCGGTGCGCCCATGAGGGAATACGACTACAGGAGCGCGTTCGCCGACGATATCAGGAACTTCATCGCCTTCAAGGCCGACGTCGGCATCGCGTCGGACTCGCGCAACTGGCATCTGCGCGACTTCGACCGCTGGTGCGTGCGGAACGGGGCCGAGCGCTTCGACCAGGGCACCGTCGAGGGCTGGGTACTTGCTCGGAAGCGGGCGACGAGCGCAGATCACCTGTCGTGGATGTCTTACGTCAGGGAACTCGGCCGCTACATGAGGGCAAACGGACACCCGGAGGCGTACGTGCTCTCGGATGAGTCCAAGGCGAGGATGGTTCGGGTCCAGCCCTACCTGCTCAGCCAGGAGGAGATAGAGGCGTTCTTCGGTGCCGCCGCCTCGTTCCGGTCGCCGAGGTCGTGGCTTTGGCAGGGAACCGCTTTCTTCGGGCTGATGCACTCATGCGGGCTTCGGACATGCGAGGCCCGCAAGCCGGGCGTCGGCGACGTCGATCTTGATGCGCGGCGCATAGACATCCGCCGGTCGAAGGGCAACCGCTCGCGGCGCCTGTCCATCAGCGACGAGATGCGCGACCTGCTTCGCGAGTGCGGCGAGCGAGCCGACTTCGAGTTCGGGCCCGACAGGTCGGCGTTCTTCGTCAGTACCACGTCGAATCCAGTTGCTCCGAGCCAAGTCGGCGTCGGATTCAAAACCATTTGGCAAGCCGCCGGTCTTCCCGACGTCAAGAACGGCAAAAGGCCCAGGCCGTACGACTTTCGCCACCACTTCGCGTACGCGAACCTGGAGCGCTGGCGCAAAGAGGACGTGAATGTGGAGTCTATGATGCCCTATCTCGCTCGCTACATGGGCCACGCCACGTTCGACAGCACGTACTACTACGTCCACACCTCGCCCGACTTTCTGGGCGAGTACGCCGGCATCGTCGACGCCGTAAACGATTTGGTGATCCCGGAGGTGGTCCGCGATGTCTAAACGCGACCCCGAGACAGGCGAGGTCAGCTTCTGGAGCTTGGCCCGCTCCTTCATCCACGTTTACTGCCCGAAGGTGCGAGGCCTCTCGCCGAGGACGGTCGAGTCGTACCGCATCTCGCTCGAGTGCCTCATCGGCTACCTGGGCCACTGCGGCATCGGGAAGAAGGGCGTCGCGATGGATTGCCTGGAACGCGATCGGTTGAAAGCATGGGTGGTCTGGATGCGCGAGGAGAAGGGCTATTCCCCGAAAACGATCGGCTTGCGCATGACCGCGGTGAAGTCGTTCCTCAGATACTGCGCGGGCGAAGACGTGACGTTGGCCGCGCTGTACGAGGGGTTCCGCTCCGTCAAGGCCCCCCAAGCGCCCAGGAAGCCGATAGAGCGCCTGAGGCCGGAAGAGCTGAAGGCCCTGTTGGCTGCCAACTCGGGGGAAACATCGAAGTCGAGGAGGAACCGGGTGCTGCTGATCGTGCTCTGCGAGACTGCGGCGCGCGTCTCCGAGCTCACGGGCATAACGCTGGGCGACCTCGCCCTCTCCAAGCCGGCGTGCGTGACGCTGTCGGGGAAAGGGTCCAAGACCCGGGTCGTCCCGCTTGGAGATAAATGCGTCGAGCATTTGGGCGCCTACCTCGACGAGTTCCATCCCGGCAAGCTGCGAAAAGAATCGGCGAGACCCTTGTTCTACAGCAGCAGAGGCGGAAAGCCCGTTGCTCTGTCGGCGGATTCCGTGAGCTCAATCTTGAAGAAAGCGGGCGATGCGGCCCGACTGCAGTGCCCCTCAGTTCCCGAAAAGCTCCATTGCCATCTGATGCGAAAGACCAAAGCGATGGACTTGTACAAGGGCGGCGTTCCACTGCCTTTGGTGATGCAGCTTCTCGGCCATGAGAGCATGGCCACGACTTCTGCGTTCTACGCGTTCGCGACAATGGAGATGATGAGGCAGGCGATGGAGAATTCCACGCCGAAAATCATATCCGAAGCGGCAGCGTGCCTGACCGACGAGCAGATGGAGGCGCTCTACAGCCTTCGTTAACCCAAGACGCTAAGCCGCAAAAATTGACGTTTTCCTGGGGAGATATGCGTTTGTCGGCTTAGCGTTTTTCTCGGCATAGTCCGAGTGGAATATCGCGCCGCCGGCGACGTAGCCGCGCCGCTTGGCCATCTCCAGGGCCGACACGCATATGTCGGCCGTCATGCGGGCCGAGAGGGACCAGCCCACGACCATGCGGGTGGACAGGTCGACGACGGAGGCGAGGCACAGCCGCCCCTCGCCGGTCCTGAGGTAGGTGATGTCCCCGCACAGCACGGTGGTGGGCACGGGCGGGTTGAATCGCCTGCGGACCAGGTCGGGCCGTGCGGGGCCCCGGGGTCGGGCACCGTCGTGCGCTTGGCGGCGCGGGGTCGGAACCCGCGTATGCCCAGCTCGCGCATGCTCTTGAGCACCGAGTAGCCGCTGGCGCCGGACCACTCGGGCGGCAGCTCGGCCTTCACGCGGCGCCAGCCGAACGCCCCGCCGCTGCCCTCCCACAGGGCCGCCACGACGTCCTTGAGCCCGGCCAGCGGGTCGGCGTGCCCGCCGGCGTCGAGCCACGAGTAGTACCCGGAGCGGGAGACGCCCAGCAGGCGGGCCATCGTCGAGACGGGGTACCTGCCCCGCTCGGCCCACATGAGCGCGTACCGGTCGCCTACGCCAGCCCCTTGGCGAAGTAGGCGGCCGCCCTCCTTAAAAAATCGTTCTCGAGCCCCGGCTCCTTGATGCGCCGCCGCGCCGCGGCGAGCTCGGGGTCGGCCTTGGGCTCGGCGGGCTTCAGCCTCGCCGTCCCCTCCACGCCGAGCTCGCGCTTGCGGTCGGCGACCCAGTTGGAGAGCGTCTTGTCGTTGACGCCCAGGTCGGCCGCGCACTGCTTGATCGTCCTGCCGCTGGCCATCACGAAGTCCGCCGTGTCCTTGCGGTACTGCTCGGGGTACTGCTTCCCTGGAACGTGGTCCACTGCCATGCCGGGCCCCTTCCTTGAGGTGGTGTCTTGATTTTACCTCTCCATCGGGTGTCCAAAATAACGATACACTTCAAGGCTCGTGGAGGAGGGGCTCGCCGCGGCCGGGGAGCTGTCCGTGGCGACCGTGCAGCGGTTCTTCAGGAAGAACCCCGCGCCCGAGGCGGCCGCGGCCGCCAAGGACCGCCGCGCCTTCGAGGCCGCGCGCGTGAACGGCATCTGGCAGGCCGACACGCTCTACGGCCCCTACGTGGGCGCCCCGCGCGCCCGCTCCTACCTGCAGGCCGTGATCGACGACAAGTCGCGCAAGGTGGTGGCGGCGCGCTTCGTCGCGAGCGGCTGCGCCGCGACCTTCCAGAGGACGCTTCGCGCCGCCGTCGCCTCGCACGGCGTCCCCGAGAAGCTCTTCGTGGACAACGGCGGGCCCTACAGGAACGACCAGCTCTCGCTCATATGCGGGGGGCTGGGGATCGTGCTGCTCCACGCCGCGGTGCGGGACGGCGCCGCCAAGGGCAAGATCGAGCGCTGGAACCGCACCGTGCGCATGCGCTTCCTCTCCACGCTGCCCCCCGAGGCGGAAGGGGGCCTGGAGGAGCTCAACGCCGCCCTGGCCAAGTGGGTGGCGTCGTACAACTCGGCCGTCCACGGCACCACCAAGAGGGCTCCCGCCGAGGCCTTCGCCGAGGAGGCCGAGCGCCTCAGGTGGGTCGAGGGAGGGCCCGCCGCCCTGGACGAGGCGTTCCGCAACCGCGCGACCCGAAAGGTCGCCAACGACGCCACGGTGCGCGTGGGCCACGTCCTCTACGACGTGCCGATGGGCCTGGTCGGCGAGAAGGTGGAGCTGCGCTACACGCCGGGGGACCCCTCCGACGTCTGGGTCGTGGGACCCGACGGCTCGCGCACGCGCGTCTCGCCCACCGACAAGGCCGCCAACGCCGAGGCGGGGCGCGTCCGCCTTCCCTGGTCGGTCGACTACTCGAGGGGGGTGTAGGCGATGGCGCCCGAGCACTTCGCCCGCTTCTACAACATGGCGTTCAACCCCTTCGCGAAGGGGCTGCCCGCCAAGGACGCCCACGAGACCGAGGACCTCAGGCAGGTCCGCGCCAGGCTCGACCACCTGTGCCGCACCGGCGGGATAGGCCTGCTCACCGCCGACCCCGGGGCGGGCAAGACCTTCGCCGTGCGCACCTGGGCGGCCGGCGTCAACCCCAACACGACCAAGGTCGTCTACACGGCGCTCTCCACGGTGTCCAACCTCGACTTCTACCGGCTGCTCTGCGCCGGGCTGGGCGTGGAGCCGTCGTTCCAGAAGCCGAGGATGCACGCCGACCTGCAAGCCTGCGTCCGCTCGCTGGTCGACGAGCGCCGCATGCGGGTCGTCGTGGTCGTAGACGAGGCGCACTACCTCAACTCGTCGGTTCTGCGCGACCTGCAGATGATCGCCAACTTCGACATGGACTCCCGCGACATGTTCGCGCTGGTGCTGGTGGGCCACTCGGTGCTGGCGCAGTACCTCAACCGCCAGCCCCACGAGTCGCTCAGGCAGCGGCTGGTCGTGCGCTACCGGATGCGCGGGATGGACGAGGCGGGGGCCGCCGACTACGTGCGCTCGATGCTGCTCAAGGCCGGCGCGGACCCGGACATATTCGACGCCGCCGCGCTGGCCTCGGCACACGCCGCGGCGGGAGGGTCGGTCAGGAGGCTGAACTCGATACTCTGCGACGCCCTGGCGATAGGGGCCCAGGCGGGGACGCGCGCCGTCGACGCGGAGATGGTGCGGTGCGCCACCGAGGGGTTGAGCCTGGTATGAGCGGCTGCCCTATGGAGGCGCTGGAGGGGCGCGTGTTCGAGCGCTGGGACACCGTGTCCCTGTGCGCCTCCTACGCCTGCGAGGAGTGCGCCCTGTCGGAGTCCTGGCAGCCCGAGCCGGACGCGAGGGGGCCCGACCCGCCAGACGACGGCGAGATACCGTTCTGATAGCGGGGGCTGTAACAAAAGCCCCGCCAACCATTTTTGGAGGCACCCGTCCGATTATCC
>CABQHM010000106.1 GCA_902464015.1 uncultured Coriobacteriales bacterium
GGCGGGCGACGGGGCCGCGCACGTGGGAGAGCGAGTCGGTAGGCGCGCGGGTCTGAGGGCACGCGGGTGCCCCGCCGATGCGCGACCACACGACGAGAAAGCGGAAGGCCCTGGTCCCATGTGCCGAGAGGATTCTCGGGGTGGGACCAGGGCCTTCTTTGTTGCGCGATTATTTGTGACCGCGTGCCTTAGCCGATCTTAGCCGATGACCGTGCCGTAGATGCGGTCGCCGGCGTCGCCCAAGCCGGGCACGATGTAGGCCTTGTCGTTGAGGCACTCGTCGACGGCGGCCACGTAGATGTCCACGTCGGGGTGCTTGGCCTGCACGGCGGCGATGCCCTCGGGGGCGGCCACGAGGTTCATCGAACGGATGTTCTTGCAGCCGCGGGCCTTGAGCGCGTCGATCGCGTCGTTGGTGGAGCCGCCGGTGGCCAGCATCGGGTCGACGATGATGACGAGCGACTGGTCCACGTGCGGGGGCATCTTGCAGTAGTACTCGCGGGGGATGTGGGTCTCCTCGTCGCGCTCCATGCCGATGAAGCCAACGTGGGCCGTGGGCAGGAGTTCCAGCATGCCATCTACCAGGCCGATTCCCGCGCGGATGATGGGGACGATCGTGATGAAGTCTTCCTTAAGCACGGGGAACTCGCCCTTGCAGATGGGGGTCTCCACCTCGACGAGCTTGGTCTCGAAGTTGCGCGTGACCTCGAACGCCATGAGCATCGAGATCTCCTTGAGCAGGGTGCGGAAATCGCGGGAGTTGGTTTCCTTGCGGCGCATCCTCGTGAGCTTGTTCTGAATCAGCGGGTGGTCGAGCACATGCACTTCGCTCATAGGTACATCCTTTCCAAATGCCTGCAAAACCCTGCGCTTCAACATGCCAACTTGCCATTATACTTGAGCAGTTTGCACTTAACCCTCAGGGAAAGGATCGTTTTATGGCAAAGGACGACGCCGTACCGACGATGGGCGGGCATGACAGCCCCGAAGCTGTTTATGACGCCCGAACGCTCGGCACGCCCAAGATGCTCGTGTTCGGCTTCCAGCACATGTTCGCGATGTTCGGCGCCACGATTCTCGTGCCGATCCTCACGGGCCTGTCGGTGAGCGCCACGCTGCTGTTCGCCGGTCTGGGCACGCTTCTGTTCCACTTTCTGTCACAGGGCAAGGTCCCGGCCTTCCTAGGCTCGTCCTTTGCCTTCATCGCAGGTTACGCGGCCATCGCACCCAACGGCGAAGCCAACCTGCTGCCCTACGCCTGCCTGGGCGTGGCGTGCGCAGGCCTGCTCTACCCCATCCTGGCCGCCCTCTTCAAGGTGTTCGGCTCCCAGCGCGTCATGAAGTTCTTCCCGCCGCTGGTCACCGGTCCCATCGTCATCGCCATCGGCCTCACGCTGTCGTCTTCGGCCATCAACAACGCCTCCACCAACTGGCTGGTTGCCATCGTGGCCGTGGCCGTCATCTTCATCGCCAACATCTGGGGCAAGGGCATGGTCAAGATCATCCCCATTCTCCTGGGTGTCATCGTGAGCTACGTGTTCGCCGCCGCCATCGGCGAGTGCGACTTCACGAGCGTGCAGGAGGCCGCGTGGATCGGCCTGCCCGTGGTGTGGGACAACACCGTGTTCTCCATCTTCGGCGAGGGCTTTGACTCCGGCCTGGCCATCACCGCCATCATCACGATCATGCCGCTGGCCTTCGCCACGATGATCGAGCACATCGGCGACATCTCGGCCATCAGCTCCACCTGCAACCGCAACTACATCGCCAACCCCGGCCTGCACCGCACCCTGCTGGGCGACGGCCTGGCCACCATCCTGGCGTCGCTCTTTGGCGCGCCGGCCAACACCACCTACGGCGAGAACACCGGCGTCCTCGCACTCACCAAGGTCTACGACCCCCGCGTCGTGCGCCTGGCCGCTTGCTTCGCCATCGTGTTCAGCTTCAGCCCCAAGTTCGCCGCGCTTATCGGCGCCATGCCCGCCTCTGTGGTGGGCGGCGTGAGCCTCGTGCTGTACGGCATGATCTCGGCCGTGGGCGTGCGCAACCTCGTTGAGAGCCAGGTCGACTTCTCCAAGACCCGCAACGTCCTGGTCGCAGCCCTCATCCTGGTGCTGAGCCTGGGCATCGCCACCAGCGCCGCCGGCTCCATCGCCTTCGTGGTGGGCGGCGTCACCATCTCGCTGTCGGGCCTGGCCGTCGGCTCGCTCGTGGGCATCATCCTCAACGCCGTGCTGCCCAACAACGAGGAGGACCCCAAGGAGCACCTGCCCCTCGAGTGGCCCGAAGGCGAGCTCCCCAGCGACAAGGCGAGCGCGTAGGAGAGAGCGTACCGCCGACCGCTAAGTTGGATAAGCTAGCACACAAAATTGCCCCGCCCACCTGCTGCGACATGCAAGCAGGTGGGCGGGACTTTTTGGTAGAGAGGAAAAGTGTCGGGGCAAGAAGCTTCTAAGCCACGTGGCTACCGAACGGCATGAGGGCGAGCTTGGCGAACTTAAAGCTCTGCAGGCCGGCAGGAATGCCCACAATCGTGATGCAGCACAGGGCACCCGTCACCAGGGCAAGCAGGCACAGCTCCCAACCGCCGATGAAGAACCACAGGACGTTTACCAGGAACGACACCGCACCGCCCGAATTGACCACCTCGCTGCCGAATGGCATAAGCGCCAAGCGCGCGACCTTGAAGCACTGCATGCCCACGGGGATACCCACGATGCTGATGCACCAAAACACGCCGAAGAGCGCCCAACCCAGCGCCAGCCACACACCCGCGAGCACAAACCAAATGATGTTGCAAATAAAGTTGACGGGACCCATGCACGTCCTTTCCCGAAAGGTGGATTCGTTTATCTGGCGAGATGATACCCACCCGAGATGAATGCGCGGTTGAAACCCGCTTAACGCCTGGTGAAACGCAAGGGAATCGAGACTGAGACCTTGGCGGCTCACCTACTCCCCCATCAGCGAAGGGTCTTGCAAAAGGAACTTCCATGCTGGGATGACCTCGATGGTTATGCCGCCCGCCTCGATCACCTCTGACTCCTGCTTGGTCACGATCACAAAGCGGTGCATGTCATCCTGCACCGCCGCGAGCTTGACGAGGCTGTCGATCTCGCGGGCACGGGCCTGCCCCTCAATTGAGTATGCCACCTGCACTGCAAGGCCCTCGTCGGGGACATAAAAGTCGATGTCGATATCGTTCTTGGGAGACTTGAGATAGAACAGCCCATCAGCGAACTTGTCGTGCAGCGCAACCGCGATTTCGTTCTCAAGCAGGGCTGTATCCTTGTCGCGCAGGAACAGGTTCAGCAGCCCGTTATCTGAGAAGTAGTACTCAGGGCTCCCCTCGCGCTCGACAAATTTTGCCACTGCATTGCGGACATCGAAAATCAGATAGGCTTCCTTCGCATATGTCACGTAGTCGATGACCGAGTCTTTCGACACCGACATGCCCAGCGCCTTGAGCATGCCATGGAGAGCGGTGAAGGAAACCTCGCCGCGCACCGTCTCGGCGATCTTTTTCATGAGTATCCGCAGTGCCTGGACATTGCGAACGCCCCTGCGCGCGGCGATGTCGCCCAGCAGGACCTTCTGATAGACACTCTCGACGTACTCTCGAGGCGAAGCATATCTCAGAGATTCCGGGAAACCTCCGCAGCGATAGAAGCGGTCGAAATGCCCCATGATGGCCCCGACCTCGGATGTTGTGTAAAGGGAGCGCGCATCATGGGCTTGGCCAACCGCATCGAGATACTCGTCGAACCGGTAAGGACTTACATGCTGGATGAAGTAGCGTCCGCCCAACGTCGTGGCAATCTCATGGCTCAGCATGGCCGCGTTACTTCCTGTGATAAAAGCACGCTTGCCGGAGTCTGCCAGGCGACGGGCGAACTTCTCCCAACCATCGATATTTTGAACCTCGTCAAGGAAGAAGAACCCCTCGTCGCTGGACAATTCCTTCTGCACGAGCAAGATGTCATTGAAATCCTGAGCACAGAATTCCGAGAGCCGCTCATCCTCGAAGTTGATGTAGACAATGCGCTCCCATGCAACGCCTGATGCCACAAGATCCTGGGCAACCTTATACAGCAAGGTTGATTTGCCCGCGCGCCTCAGGCCCGTCACGGCGTAGTTCGCTTGAGGATCGAGGGCGTACCGCCGCGGGACGATTCGAGCGTTACGTATGACCTCATGCTGGTCGAACATAACCGCCTTCAGCACGTCATGGTTCATTGCGACCCCCTGTGAGAGCATTTGTCTTCTATAGTCGACAGATTAGCACTAGTTTTGTCGACTATAGAAGACAGATTTGGTGTGTTTTTGTCTTCTATAGAAGACAAATGGAGCCGAACGGGAGTGAGTTGAAGAACAACGTGGGAAACTGAAGCACCTCTTTTTGCAGAAACATCTCGTCGAAATAGTGCGCAACCGTAAACCGTCTCCCGAGATCCCAGCCCAATGGTAGCCAATCGGATTTCAAAGTAGTAAAAGTCTCACAAACGTCCTGGCCCCAACCATACTTCGACCATGAGACGGGCTCCGCAGTTTAAACCGGCGCGCTCCCGGCTCGTTTGAGCTCGGTTTCAACGCAGTCAATAAGCTCCTGCTTTGAATGAACGCCCATCTTCACGTAAAGGTTCTTCGCGTGACCCTTGACGGTGTTGCGCGACAAATCGAGCGCCTGACAAACGAAGTTGATGTCACGACCCCTCGCATACAACCCGAGAATCTCAGTCTCACGCTTGGTAAGACCATAGAAGCAGGCAAGACTCGCCAGAGCGCCGTCGAGCGCCACAGACTCTGCAACAAGCTGACAAGCTTGAGGTTCGACGGCGGCGGCGCAAGGCGCGTCCCCCTCATCTACGTCAACGCATGACAAGTTATTCGATGCGGCAGCAGAGCTCGTACGCCGTATATGCTCGTACCACACCGAGACGATGAATGCCGCGTACACGAGGAACATGAGCAACGAGCTTGAGGCGTAGTAGCTGTACGACGGCACCCCAAAACGACCAGGACAATAGAGGCCCGCCAAGTAAAGCAACCTCATGGCCCCGAGACCGACTGCAGCGAATGCCATGAGCCTGCGACACCGCACCGCGCACTCGTCGACAAGCAGCGACCCCATCAGCAAAAGCCCGAGATGAAAGCACGTGCTCAGGACCAGGACGACAGCATCGAACACGGGGATCCAGAAGACGGCAAGCAACACGAGGAAGATTGCCTTCATCACGGTCGCATAGTCGCGCTTTTTGCCCAGGTACATCATGGCGAGAAAGATGAGCGACCCCAACGGCGCCCCAAGATAGGAGACAGCCACACCGTGCGGCGAGCCGTCGTACCCGAGCGCGACGGCCTCGATGGCCCCGAAGATGAAGACAAGCAGGAAGAACCCCACCGCAAGGGCGGCAAGGGGGCCCATTTCGGCGAATCTACCGCGCACGCCTGCGCTGGCGGCCGAGCTGCCGCGCGCGGGCACGGACGCAGAATCGGGCACGTTGACCCCGCCGTCGCGCGTAACCCCTGAAGCACAGCGGCCAGACCCGGATGCGAGAAGAGACGCGTTGACGTCGCCGTCACTCTTGGCAGTCGAGGCACAGCGGGCAGACCCAGACGCAGCGAAAGGGGCCGGCCCCTCGCGAAGCTGGGGCAAGCGCTGCCCCACGACGACGAAAAGCATGGCGCTTATCACGCACAGCGCGAGGGACACCTCGTTGGTGAGTGTCTCGACCGTAAAGCCGATGCAGGCAAATCCCACCGACCCGACAAGCGCCTGCCAACCGAGCACAAGCACCGCGATGCGCTCGGAAAAGCAGCCCAGCATGCCGACCCACATCGCGCAGGCCAGGGTGAGGCCCGCGCCGCATCCGACGCCCGAGGCCAGGGCCCACGCCTGCGACTCGCCGGGGACCGCGGAGCTTGCCGTGCAGAGCCCCAGGGCCAAAAGCACGTATCCCGCGATACCCACGATGTCGAGGTGCCACGGCTTCCCTTTTGCCAGCACTGGAATTGCAACCAGAGCGACGAGGGCGCCCGCCAGGCACACGGCCTGGTTGAACAGGCGGTAGGAGCCCTCAACGGCCTCGGGCATCAGGGTAAGCGGGAAAAAGCAGGCGTTGAAGATGACCGACAGGCACGTCATGCCGACAAGCGCGACAAACGGCAAGCCTACGATGTCCCTGCGCTTCTCCCCAACCATGACC
>CABQHM010000107.1 GCA_902464015.1 uncultured Coriobacteriales bacterium
GGCCACCCACGTTGTGGTGGGCCTTGACGCCGTCGGACTCAAGGATGTCGGGATAGATGGTGCCCTGGGCCAGGAAGCTCACCTGGTCGCCCACCTTGCGGGCCTCCTCCTCAAAGACGCGAATGAACTCGGCACCGATGATCTTGCGCTTGCGCTCGGGCTCCTCGACACCCTCGAGCAGGTTCAGGAAGCGATCGGTGGCGTCGACGTACACCAGGTTGGCGTCGAGCTGGTTGCGGAAGACGTCGATGACCTGCTCGCTCTCGCCCTTGCGCATGAGGCCGTGGTTCACGTGCACGCAGATGAGCTGCTTGCCGATGGCCTTAACGAGAAGGGCCGCGACGACGCTGGAGTCAACGCCGCCCGAAAGGGCAAGCAGGACGTTCTTGTCGCCGACCTGGGCGCGAATTTCCTCGATCTTCTCGGCGATGAATGCCTGGGCGAGCTCGGGAGTGGTGATACGCACCATATCGTCAGGGCGCTTGTTGGGGTCCATGCACGGCTCCTCTCGAAATTGCCTTTGTTGGTGTCGGAGCATGCTGCCCCGACACTGTTTCCTAACGGTTAATTGTATAGCACGCGCAACGCTCGCAACAAGGGCGACCACCGATGCGCCCGAGCAATAAAACCTTACATCTCACCCTCAGCTTGAGCGTCAAAGATAAGGTCAACCATCTCTTTGCGGTCTTTGACACCGAGCTTGCCATAGATGTGGGCGATGTGGGTCTTAACCGTGTTCTCAGCCAAGACGAGGTCTTCTTGGATATACGCACGGGTACGACCTTGTACCAGCAGGTTCAAGATCTCAGTCTCGCGCGGCGACAGCCCGTAGGTATCGGACACCTCGGCGCAGCGATCCTCAATGGCGCGCGTCATAAGCGCCACGGGAGAACCACCGGTCGCCTGCCGCGATTCAGACTCAGGCTGGGCGGCGGCATCTCGCGGGGTGCCCTTGTCGCGCCTGCCCAGACCAAGGAGCATGGCAACGAGCGAGAACGCATAGATGACCACAACCACAATCAGGTTGCCCATGGCGGTGGTATTGCTCAAGAACAAGACCCAGATAATCGAGCCCACCGCATACAGTCCGGAAGCAGAGCCAATGGCGCGATACGACGGGATATGGGTCACGTTGAGCAGCGTGGCGACAAGCACCCAAAACAGCAGGTGCGAGAACGAGTCGTTGAGACGCATGAGGGTGTCGATGACCGCAGGGCTTGCGTCGGGCTCGGCCGAGAGAAGAAGCGACACGAACAGCGTGAGGATGACAATCAGAAGCGGCGGTTGGAAGCGCAGATGCGGCGGCAGGTTTTCCATCTTCACAATTGCGAAATACGTGAACAGCGCAAGCACGATCGCATACCCCGCCCACAGCACAGGAGAGGAGGTCATGGTGGGCCACTCCTGGGCCGAGGCGATGTGGCCGTCGCCCCACAGGCCCACGAAGCTCAACGAGCGAACGGTGGCCAGAAGAAGCGACGCGGCAACAACCAGCGTCATCACGTTGCGCCTGCCCGCGCGCCCCAGCGAGGTGCGGGGCTTCAGGGGCACACCGAACGCCATCGCCCCGTCCTGTGCGCTATCAACCGAGCGCTGCGCCAGTGCGGCATGGCGAGCCCCCTGGAACAAAGCAGCAGAAACGATGGGCATGACCGTCACCAACGTGACCTGCGCGGCAGGTGACAGAAACGCCTCGGCTTGAGAGACTAAGACGGGCTCGACGATCAGCGACACAGCAACACACACGGCAACGCATGCGAACGTCTGTGTGCGAGCGGCAAGCAAGACAAAGCAGGCCGTCAGCCAGAAATACCCCATGCCAAAGACAATAAGGCCCGCAATCGAAAGTATCGTGGGCGAAAAGGTGGTCTGGTCTGCAGCCATGGCAAACGTCATGGTGCCAAACGACGACAGCAGCGCCATGATGGGCCACAGGAACGCCTCGCGCTCGCGCAATTGATGCGGCACGGCAACGAAGGCGGCACTTGTAAGCAATATGCCCAAAAGGAAAAAGGCTCGCGGATTGACGGGCGTGCCAAAACCCGCCAGAGCCTCGGCAAATCCCGACGTATGGCCCACAAGCGTGCACCACGTGATATTGACAGTCAAACCAATGGCGGCAAAGACCGCGCACAGATTAATGTCCCGTTTGGACATCGACATGAGGCCTCTCCCCTGGCGCCCCGGCGCGCCGCATGCGTGGTGACAGTACCCGGGCCCCCTTAACACTTAACCCTTGGTGACATTGTGCGCGAAACCACCAAAATTGTCCATTCACGTTTTCTAAACGCAATATTAACGAAATCGTAAAGTGAATATGCAATCTAGCAGGCATTTTTCATTACCCCCTGCAAAAGAAACCATGCCGCCAACCAAAAAGGTTGATGCCCAAAACTGAAGGAAACCTGGAAGTTCGCCCGCTTACGTTGATGGGGACCAGCCTGGTTTCTAGGTACTGTTCAGCAAAACGGGCACGAAAAAGAAGAACACAAGAGGAAGCGCCGAGCAGCAGCCCGTGACTCGAGCGCAGAGGGAAAAGAGGGGAACATGAGGAAGGCAACGAGGCGTGCAGCCACTGTCGCCGGCATGGTGGCCGTTCTTGCGACGACGAGCGTCATGATGGCGCCGGCCTTCGCCGTCGACTCGGCCGCCACCGCCGCGGCGATCGTCCACACCGAGGTGCCCGACGGCGACGCCGAGTATCCCGGTAAGGAATACATCATCGACAACTACAACAAGTGGGACCAGATCGCGGTGGAGTACGCCCCCGAGATCCGCCAGCTCCCCAACGGCAAGCTCGTCCAGCTGACCCCCACCGAGTACGAGTGCCCCCACTGGATGCAGCAGAGCTGGACGATCTCGTACAACACCTACTACCTCGACGCCGACAACAAGGGCTGCCTGTCGTGCCACTACGACCTCAACCAGCTGATCATGGACATGCCCTACCGCCACGCCACGCTGCCCAACAAGGCCCTCGAGACCTACAGCGACGTCAACCAGTGCATCTCCTGCCACCGCGACAATGGCGACGAGTTCGGCCGCCTGATCCACGGCATCCACGAGCACTCCCGCAACGCCGAGATGTTCGAGGCCATGGGCGGCGGCTGCGGCTCCTGCCACTCCGCCACGGGCGACGGCGAGGGCATGCAGCTCTGGGACAACGTGAAGTACAAGGCCCTGGGCGACAGCATCACGACCATCGAGAACGTTGAGGGCAACTTCAGCGTCACGCAGGACAAGGTCCAGAGCATGGACGAGCTCTACAGCTACGACTTCGTCCACGGCTACTACGACCACATGCGCTACGCCTGCAGCGCCGCGGCCCTTGACCTCGAGCTCCCCATGAGCATGATGGAAGAGTGGACCATCACCATCGAGGGCAACGTGCCTGAGCCCTACACCGCCAAGCTCGTCGACCTCATCGCCGAGGCCGAGGAGGCCGGCGTCGTGGTGACGAAGCCCTCCAAGATGGTCTGCGACCTCAACCCCGTCGGCGGCGGCGGCATCGGCCAGACCGAGATCACCGGCATCCCCGTGAGCTGGCTCATCGAGAAGGCCGGCGGCATGCTCGAGGGCACCAACTCCATCCGCTGCGTCCGCGCCGACGGCTCCTCCAAGAACGGCGTCATGGTCTCCAAGCTCCCCGAGGAGTACCTGGTCTACAAGATGGACGGCCAGTACCTCGACGCCAGCCGCGGCTTCCCCTGCACCAACTGGGTCGAGGGCTACGACGCCCAGGTCTTCAGCAAGCAACCTTCCGGCTACATCGTCTCCACCGACGACATGAGCAAGGGCCGCGACTGCGGTCAGAAGAACAAGGACGGCGAGCACATCAACCGCCCGAACGCCACGATCTGCGGCACGCCTGAGGGCGTCATCATCGAGACCGGCAAGCCCTACACCTTCCAGGGCTACGCTGACGCCTTCGACCACCACGTCTCGACGATCGAGTTCTCGATGGACCACGGCAACACCTGGACCGCTTATGAGGTCGGCGAGTACGACGTCAACAAGTGGCTCTGGTGGACCTTCGAGTGGACGCCCGAGGAGAACGGCGCCTACTGCCTGATGGTGCGCGCCACCACCGAGGAGGGCGAGGTCAGCTTCAGCACGCACGAGGTCATGGTCAACGCCAAGTCCGTCCTGCCCAGCGCTGACGAGGTCGTCCGCTTCGGCGACTACGACCTGCCGATCCAGTACTCCACCGGCCTTGAGAACAACGAGTAGAAGGAGCCCCCGATGAAGAAGAACATTCTCGCCGCCGGCGCGGCTAGCAGCGCCCTGCTGCTCGGCGTGGCCGGCATGGCCCTCGCCAACGGCGCCACCGCCGACAACCAGGTCGCCGACAACGCCGAGCCCCAGGACTCCAACCACGTCCTCACCCTCGAGGAGGCCGACTACGTCAAGGTCGCCAACCTTCAGGGCACCTTCACCTTCAACCAGGAGGGCGTGACCCCCAACGACGACCTCTTCAACGTCTTCGGCACGGCCATCACCTCGATGTGCTCCAAGCCCGCCAACGAACTGGTCGCCCCCGGCGCCCACAACGCCGAGGCCACCTACTTCATCAACATGGGCGGCAACATCAAGAAGAGCTTCACGGTGAACCTCGCCGAGATGGAGGACCAGTCGGTCATGGACACCGTGGCGTGCTCCTGTGCCACCGGCGCCCCCTTCGGCCAGGCCGCCGTCGTGGGCGTGCCCCTGGCTGCCGTCGTGAACATGGCCGAGCTCGACGAGGGCGTCAACACCCTCACCGCCTACGGCACCGACGGCTTCGGCGAGCCCATGCCCCTGCGCTACGCCCTCGAGCACGACGCCATGCTCGTCTACGAGGTGAACGGCGAGAGGCTGCAGAGCGAGGAGGGCCCCTCCGCCCAGCTCTGGATGCCCGAGACCGTGGCCCGCTACTTCACGCGCAACATCGTCGACATTAAGCTCACCGCCGAGAAGGCCGAGCCCGACATGCAGAGCGTTGACCCCATGTGGCGCAACAAGGTCGAGATCATGAACAGCGCCGACGGCTGCGTGTTCCTGGCCGGCAACTCCATCACCTTCGAGGGCGTCGCCGACGACCTGGGCAGCCCCATCGAGGCAGTCGAGTTCTCCTTCGACGGCGGCCAGACCTGGACCGAGTGCTCCACCGAGGGCGCCACGGCCGACCGCTGGGTCAACTGGCGCTTCGAGACCTCCTTCGACCAGGCCGGCGACTACAAGATGATCGTCCGTGCCCGCACGGCCGACGGCGTCGTCTCCCCCGTCGAGGCCAGCCTGACCTTCCACGTCATCTAGGAATCAGGCCTTAGGGTGCGCTCCAGCGCAACCATGCAGGCTCACATGCCCTGACGAAGAGGGGGCGGACCAGGTGGTCCGCCCCCTCTTTTGTCGGCGTCATCATCTTGACCGGCATCAACCACGGCGGTGAGCACAAAGACGAGGCGTTTTGCTCCGGCAGCGACCAAAAGATCCGCGCCGCGTCCGACTCGGGCATCACGTACGTCTGCATCCAGGTCAAGCAGGGATCCCTTGACGCCTTCACGGCCGACGACGCCATCATGTGCTAATTCGCGATCAGTGCGCAAGGGGCCAACAAAGCCCCGCCCGTTGGCCCCTTGCGCAAATCTGCTGGCGCAAAACCACCTCACATCCCGGCCAACGTCGCGCAAAAGAGGCGGAGGCGCTTCGTCGGTTCCGGGAACAAAAGCCGAGGCAGTTACAAAAAATCACCTCGAACTCAGGGCGTTGAGCTTTCATTTTGCCCCGAAGAACACGACGGGCCATGAGAATCACAAAGAGCGGAAAGCGCCTGCAGGCCTCCTTCGGAATAGACGCCGAGCAGCTCCTGCGCATGGGCGAACTCAGGCCCCCGCCTCCAACCGAGCAGGCGGTTGACTGCGAGATTTCCCTGAACACTGTGGACAAAGAGCAGATGAGCGTCCTCACGTGAAACCCCGGTCTTCTCCATAATCTGGGGAACGACCTGCTCTGCTCCGCACTCGATAACGCGCTGTGCCACGCGGGCGTACGCGTCGTTATCCGAGTAGAGCAGATAATAGTCATCGTTTGCCGGCGGGCGCTGGCAGAGAGCCCCCGCCTCCGTTCCTTCGAGCGGGGGCGCCGCCGCCAGGGCCTCGTCGATAAGCGCGTCGAGCAGCGC
>CABQHM010000108.1 GCA_902464015.1 uncultured Coriobacteriales bacterium
ACACGAACGGCCGCGTCGTGGGCGCCGAGCTTCGCGTGGGCGCCTCCAACAACGACGTTACGTCCGGCGAGCCCCTGTATCTCAAGGCCCGCCGTGGCGTGGTCCTGGCTTCTGGCGGTTTCGGCCGTGACGTGCAGTGGCGCAAGCAGCACGACCCGCGCCTCGACGAGTCCGTCGATTGCACCAACGCCGCCGGCGCCACCGCCGAGAGCCTCTGCACCGCCCTTGACTGCGGCGCCCTGCCCGTGCATCTCGACTGGATTCAGTGCGGCCCGTGGTGCAGCCCCGATGAGGAGGGCTACGGCGTGAGCGCCACCTGGATCGATTCCGCCAACCCCTACGCTCCCGCGCTCAACCCCAAGACCGGCGAGCGCTGCACCAGTGAGCTTACCGACCGCAAGCGTTACTGCGACACGATTTTCGAGATTGGCGAGCCTCTGATTCAGGTGAGCAACGAGAGCAACGTCCCCGAGTGGAGCCGCTACTCCCTCGACGCCGCCCTCGAGGCGGGCGTGAGCTGGAAGTTCGACACCCTCGAGGAAATCGCCGAGCGTTTCGGCATGCCGCTTGACGCCTTCAAGGCACAGATGGAGCGCTACAACAAGATCGTTGAGACAAAGGTCGACGACGAGTTCGGCAAGACGATTCCCGCCGAGGCCAAGCCCGTCGAGCCTCCCTACATTGTCACGCGCATGTGGCCCAAGGTCCACCACACCATGGGCGGCGTGAAGACCGACCTCGACTGCCACGTGCTCGACGTCCGCCTGAACCCGATCCCTGGCCTGTTCGCGGCCGGCGAGATTACCGGCGGCATCCACGGTGCCTGCCGCCTTGGTTCCATGGCAACCGCCGATTGCCTGGTCAACGGCCGCATCGCCGGTCAGATGGCCGCCGCTGAGGAGCCTGTCGCGTAAGGAGCGCGAAGCGCTGCAGGCCGGGTGGTTTTGCGCCCGGGCCTGAGCTGGTTAGATAGCATTGAGTGCCGGAGGGCCTGCACTCGGAGTTCCGCCGAGCCAGGCCCTCCGGCTTTTCGTTTGTTTTGGTTGGTGAACCCATATTGTCACTTGCGGCAAGCGGCCCATTGGGCGCCTTGCGTCTGATTGCAAACCGGGTGCCAGGTACGCCTAATCTCGACTTGCATCGAGAGGCCTGCTGGGCCTCAGCTGTGTCTAATCTCGATAGACTTAGTTTTTCAAAACCCCGTGCTTACGATCGGTGTATGGGCTATTTCAAGCGCCATCTCTTGGCGGTCGTCCTCATGATGTCGAGCACATCCTCCTTGATGTTCGGGGGAAGGCGTCGCAGCAGAAGCAGAAATTCTTCTTCGGCTTTCGTGAGGGTGGAGAATCCCCCTTCGGAATCCGAATAGCCCAGAATGTCGTTGGGCGTGCATTTGAAAAGCTCTGCTAGAGCGACGATTCTATCGGCTCCTAGCGCTGCTCTGCCTGTCTCCCAGGCGCTGTAGGTCGCCTTGCTGATTCCAAGCTGCGGCAACCTGTGCTTGAGTGAGGCCGGACGCGGAACGGAGTGAGCGCGAGACAAATCAGAACAATGTCTCTGGCCTGTAATTGGACTGCACAAGGGGCGAGATAGACCCCATGGCCAACGCCTTCCTGCAGATGGCTGGCGTGTTTGCGGAGCTGGAGCTCCAGATGACAAGGGCGCGTGTCCGCTCTGGCGTGGCGAACGCGAGGGCGAAGGGCAAGAGGGTCGGCAGGCCCCAGCTGTCGTTGGCCGATGTCCCCCAATCCTTTCTCAGGCACTACCCATCGTACAAGGACGGGAGCCTGAACATGGCAGAGCTTGCCAGGGTGTGCGGCATATCGAGGTCAAGTGCCTACAGGTATGCGAAGCTGATTGAGAGTGTTGCTTGTTGATGTGAGCAGGGCGATTTTCCTGCTGCCGTAGATTCTATGCTGATTCTTTGGGTGCTGTACTTTTGATTGCATGAAAGCCATTGAGCGTCTGTTGGGAGCATAATTCGACTGGTTGTGTCAGGGGCCTCTGAAGTGAATGGAGGACTCCATGACAGATAAGCGGACGGATTCAAAGGGTCGCATACTCAGGAATGGCGAATACCAGAAGGCAGACGGTCGTTATGCGTTCAGGTATGTCGACGCAAAGGGAAAGACCCGCTTCGTCTACTCGTGGACACTGACAAAAAACGATAAAGCGCCAAGCAGAAAGAAGGAAGGGCCTTCTCTTCGTCAACTTGAGGAGCAAATTGAGCATGACCTCGTCTTTGGCGTTTCCCCTGAGAAGATGACGGTTCTGGAACTTGCGGAAAAGGTACACCGCCACCAGGCAGACGGTCAGAAAGACGACGAAGCGGGGTTACGGCACCGTACTGAACTTCCTTAAGCAGGACGACTTCGGTGCTCGTCTGATTGCGGATGTCACAACACTTGAGGCGAGGGAGTGGCTCGTGCACCTCCAAAGGGACTGCGGGAAGCGTTTCAGCAGCGTGCACGGCATACGAGGCGTGTTGAGGCCCGCCTTTCGCCTCGCCGAGGAGGACGCGCTCGTCAAGCGCAACCCCTTTGACTTTGAGCTGATGGACGTGCTTGTCAACGACAGCGTCAGGCGCGAGTCGGTGAGCGTCAGGGACGAACGAAGGCTTCTCGAATTCACGCGGCTGGACAGTCATTATTCACAGTACTACGACGCCTTCCTCATCTTGTTCAGAACGGGTCTGAGGGTTTCCGAGTTATGCGGCCTCACTCTCGAAGACATTGATTTCAAGCGCGGGAGCGTCCGTGTGGACAAGCAGCTCCAAAGGGCTGGCGATGGATTGCGCTATATCGAGCGGCCCAAGACCAGGCGGGGGGAGCGCTGTGTCCCCATGGGCAAGGAGGCCGCCGACGCCTTCGGGCGGGTGATTGCCTGTCGCGAGGCCCCTGCCGTCGAGCCCGAGGTTGACGGCGTGAGCGGCTTTCTCTTTCTAGATACCAGCGGCATGCCCTGCGTGGCGATGCACTGGGAGCACAGAATGAGCAGGGCGGCGGCGAAGTACAACCGCATCTACCGCGAGCCCCTGCCCAAAATCACGCCGCACATGTGCCGCCACAGCTTTGCGACGCGCATGGCGAGGAACGGCATGAGCCCCGCGAGGCTCAAGTACATCATGGGGCATGCAGACATCGCGACCACGTACAACATTTACACCCACCTGGGATTCGAGGACGTGCGCGAGGAGGCGCTGAGGATTGAGAAGGAGGGTTGTTAGGCGAGGCACTCTGGTGGGGGATATCTTGGGCAAGAAAAGGCCTCTTTAAAGAAATGCCTGGTAGATGTTTTGGTAAATAGTCTATTGAAAAGGGCCTTTTTACCAAAATCTTACCAAAAATTCCCGCCGAAATCCCGTCCTGACGCCCGTTTTTGCCGTCGAGGCAGCGTTGTTCGCGTGAGTTGACCGCGTTCTCAAGTAGCTTCGCATATGCTATTCTACCTGCTCGAACATCGACCGCAAGCAAAGGAGTTCGCCTCATGCAAACACCCATCCGCATCCTCTTCGTCTGCCACGGCAACATCTGCCGCTCGCCGATGGCCGAGTTCGTGATGCGCGACCTGACGATGAAGTCGGGCAGGGCCAACGAGTTCCGCATTGCCTCTGCTGCCACGACTGACGACGAGATCGGCAATCCTGTCCACCCCGGCACCAAGCGCGTGCTGGCAGCGCACGATATCGCATGCGTGGGCAAGACGGCCCGCCGCGTCAAGCGCGAGGAGTACAAGAACTGGGACCTCTTCGTGGTGATGGACGACGAGAACGTGCGCGACCTCATGCGCGCCTTCCGCAACGACCCCGAGCACAAGGTGCACAAACTCATGGAATACGTCGAGGGAGGCGACCTCACCACCGCCCGCGACGTCGCCGACCCCTGGTTCACCGGCGATTTCGAGGTTACCTGGAACGACGTCCTCGCCGGTTGCCGGGGAATCCTTGCGGCGATGTAGCGCCTCGGCGCCCGGATCGTCCCGAAAAACGCTGTACGTTTGCGTTTTAATTTGACCGGGTAAGGCAGTCGACCACATGCGCCTAACGTTTTACCTGATAGATTGAGTGCTGCTTTTGCGGGCTACTCAGCGTGATGAATTAAAACGCAAACGTGCACGATTTTTGCTGGTTCCCGGGTGGTTGCGGAGCCGCCGGGCCGCGCAGCGCTTTCCTCCGCGACTTCGCGCACCTCGAAGTACGTCGTCCACATTACGTTTTGCCCTATTGGCCAAGCGTCGCCTTCCCGCAAGCCTATAATTCTGCCGAAGTAGGTTTTAATCCGGGAGAGAGGACGCACAATGAAGGTTCTGCTGGTAAACGGAAGCCCGCGGAAGAACGGCAACACGTCGCTTGCGCTGGCGGAAGTGGCCCGTGCGCTTGAGGCCAACGGTATCGAGTCGCAGGTGTTTTGGCTTGGCACCAAGCCCATCAACGACTGCATCGCTTGCGGCAAGTGCTCTGAGCTGGGCGGACGCTGCGTCATCGGCAACGACGTGGTGAACGAGCTCATCGAGGCCGCCCGCACTGCCGACGGCTTTGTGTTCGGCACGCCCGTGTACTACGCGCATCCCACGGGTCGCATCCTCTCGGCGCTCGACCGCGCGTTCTATGCGGGCGGCAGCGCCTTTGCCCACAAGCCCGCAGCTTGCGTGGCTGTCGCCCGCCGCGGTGGCACCACTGCCTCGTTCGACGTGCTCAACAAGTACTTCACCATCAAAGAGATGCCCGTGGTTTCCTCCACGTACTGGAACAACGTGCACGGTTGCACGCCCGGCGAGGCCACCCAGGACGAGGAAGGCCTGCGTACGATGCGCAACCTTGCCTCCAACATGGCGTGGCTCCTGCGCTGCATCGAAGCCGGCCGTGCCGCGGGCATCGAGGCTCCCAAGGCCGAGAGTGGTCCGTCGACGAACTTCATCCGTTAAAACGGGGCTGTAACAAAAGCCCCGCCAACCATTTTTGGAGGCACCCGTCCGATTAT
>CABQHM010000109.1 GCA_902464015.1 uncultured Coriobacteriales bacterium
TGCACCTTCAAGCATTCGGTATTCGGCTCGAAAATGCAACAACTAGAAGATAGGAATTCCCATGAGGATTAAGCAGGGCTTTGTTATGCGAGACGTCGCCGGCCAGGCCGTGGTCATTGCCACCGGTGACGCCAACCGAGACTTCCATGGCATGGTCAAGCTCAACCAGACTGCGGCCGTCGTCTGGCACGGCGTGGAGGAGGGGCTGGACGTGAAGGCCATAGCCGAGCGCCTCGTAGCCGAGTACGACGTGGAGACTGGCCGTGCCCTCGCTGACGTTGAGGCACTTCTCGCCCGCATGCGCAAGCAGGGCTTTGTTGAGGACTGACACATAAAAGAGCGGCTAGCCGAGAAGGATTCGGTTAGCCGCTCAGGGGTGCTACTAGTGGGGTTGGTTATCAATCGCCGCCCCAATCGGCGATTCCGCAAATGTCCTCCCAACAACCGAATGGGGAATCACCCAAACTGGTGCCGTCTGGTGTGGAGACGCACGCCCTAGAAAGAGTGCATACATCATCCCCTCGCTCCAACAAAATCACGTCCATCTCCGGCGAGACGTACCCTCTGTTCTTTTTGTCCATATCGAGAAGCGCCCTTCGTTAGCATCTACAGTCGAACTAAATTTACTCCCCCCTCGCATGCTGCGCAAGTAGATGTTTTGCCTGCCTGGCATGTTCCACAAAACAGGAAGGCAGATTATCGTGGAGACCATCCAAGAACCGGTATCCAACGTGCTCAAGATCTTGGGCGAGCCCAAGGCCGCGCCGGACGGCTGGAGGTGGACCAACCACCTGGTCTTCCAGGAGGTCGGGGAGGGCACCCTTGCCTTCAACACGCTGACGCGCGAGCTCGCGCTCCTCTCGCCTGAGGAGTTTGGCAGCCCGGACGAGTGCCTTGAGCTGCAGGAACGCTGGTTTCGCGTTCCGGCGAGCACAGACGACAAGAGCTCGGCGGACCTCGTGCGCCTGGTGCTGGAGTCCCTCCACCAGAGGCCCGAGCACGTCACCACCTATCACGTCTTCACCACCATGGACTGCAACGCGCGCTGCTTCTACTGCTACGAGAAGGACCGCGCCCGCCCGACCATGAGCGTCGGGACCGCGCACAAGACGGCCGACTACATCGTGCGCCACTGCGGCGGCAACAAGGTGCGCCTTGCCTGGTTTGGTGGAGAGCCCCTGTACAACGCTCAGGTCATTGACCTCATCTGCAACGACCTCGTTGAGCGCGGCATCGGGTACGAGTCCTCCATGATCTCCAATGGCTTCCTCTTTGACGAGAAGCTCATCAAGCGCGCAGCCGAGCTCTGGCGGCTTCGCCAGATTCAGATCACGCTTGACGGCACCGAGGGCGCCTACAACGCCGTCAAGCGCTACGTTGACGCCGGCGAGAAGAGCCCCTACCAGGTGGTGCTCGCAAACATCCGGGGTCTACTTGACGCGGGCGTCCGCGTGATAGTGCGGCTCAATGTGAGCAGGGCCAACGCTAAGAATCTCCTGGCCCTGGTGGACGACCTTGAGGCGCGCTTTGCCGGCGCCAGGCTGCTCAGTGTCTACTGCGCGATGACGAGCGAGTTTGATGGCATCGACATCGTCCCCATGGGGGAGGATGCGACCAAGGAGCTCTCCTGGAGCATCAAGAATCTTGACCTGCGGCTTGAGCGTGCGGGCCTGCTCGAGCGCCGCGGCATCAAGGCCAAGATTCCGATGGCTCAGTGCATGGCCGACAGCGGAGGCTCCCTCACGGTGCTGCCCGATGGCCACCTGGGGCTCTGCGAGCACTACAGCGAGGACAACTTTGTGGGCAGCATCGACTCTGACGAGCTTGACGAGTCCGTGGTCCAGAGCTTCCGCGAGCGCGGCGAGACCATGCCGAGGTGCGCCACGTGCTTTGAGTACCCAACCTGCATCAGGCTCAGGAAGTGCCCCTTCTCGGCCAAGTGCCTGCCAGAGACGGTTGCTTTGGCAAAGACCACCCTGCAAGACGGAATGGTCTCCATGTACAACGCCAAGAAGAAGTAAATAGGGGCTTAGACAGCGTTTTTTAAATTCAGTCTTGTTTTTTCAATATAAATGCAATCTTTCTTATTAGATTGAAGCGGTGACGGCGGTAGTGTCGAAAAAGTTGGTGTAAAGGGCCTGCGATGAGGGGTTCGGCCGCGTCCTAAGATCTGATACCTGCCCCTATCCTAGGCCTCGTCCACTTGGTCTGCAAGGTCGAGGCTCGCCATGATCGTCTTCCTGGCCACTGCCACTCCTCGGGGCCCCTTCCGCTGCTTGGAGAGGGCGCGGGCTCTTCGGTGTAGAGCTCGGCCATGTTTCTCTCGGAGAAGTGCCTCGACTCGCCCCAGGCATCGTCCTGATCGCACATGGCGATGTCGGCCAGCCTCTCCAGGGACTTGACAGACGGCTGCGGTACTCGTCGTCCGACTTGATAGGCTCGGCCTTGTCGAATCGGAAGGCCATGAAGTCGCCCAAATCGACGGAGGCGAGCCTTCTCGGCTCCTCGACGGCCGCTCCAAGCTCCGTCTCTTGCGCCAGCAGATCGATGTCGCGCGCCGCGCGGGCGTCGACGGTGCGCGCCAAAACGCTCAGTCCGCCTTTTAGCACGAATTTGCGATCTTTTTCGCTGAAAACACGGCACAGCAGCCGGTGGAAATAGAAGCCGGAGATCGCGAGGTTCGTGTCGAGTGGCGAGGCCTTGGCCGCGGCTTTGACCGCCATTTCAAGTGCGGCTGGCGTGCGGTACCTCATTCAGCGGTCTCCTTTCGGAATCGCGCGCATGAGCTCTGCAAGCGGCTCAAGCGGGCAGGGCGCCTTGCCGAGGAAAGGCGCCCAGGGCCTTCCGGGAAGCCGCTGCCCCTCATCTCGCCTTCCGGGGGATGCCGGCGAACGGCATCCCTCCCATCGCAGCCCCTCGGCATTTGTTGGACTAAATGCGTTGCAGCTGCTCTCGCAGCCTCCTCGGCTCCATCAGGCATCGGCGATATTTTTTCGTGACATTTTGTCGGACGTAATCTGGCCAAAATCTGGCCAAAACGTTAAAATGTCACGAAAAAATGTCACGAAAACTCAAGTGAGGCCTCATGGACGCGAAGTTGGAGAGCTATGTCAGGGCTGGCGAGGGGATGAACCTCGAGTTTAAGCGCTGCGGCGGCAAGGTTGAGAGGGACGTCTACGAGACGATTTGCTCCTTTGCGAACAGGCAGGGAGGGTCCATACTGCTGGGTGTGCTCGATGACGGCACTGTTTCGGGTGTGAGCCCCAAAGCGGTTGCATCTATCGAGCGCAACATCGTTAACGTCGCGAACGACCCTAGCATGTTCAACGTGGCCCCTGCACTGGAATTCGAAAGGCTTGAGGGAGATGGTGGCAAGACCGTCATCAGAGTCTGGGTTCCCATGGGGCCTGCGCTCTACTCCTTCAAGGGGACGATTTACGACAGGGCAGCCGACGTCGACGTCAAAGTGAAGACCGAGGCCCAACACGCAGCGATGATCATCAGGAAACAGAGCTTCTACACGGAGAAGACGGTCTACCCTTGGGTTGCCGAGGCAGACTTGGACCTTGAGCTCCTGTCCGATGTCCGCCGCGAGGTCAGGGCGGCGCGTGCCGATCATCCTTGGCTCTCTATGGACGACGGTGAACTGCTGAAGAGCTCCAGGCTCTGGTCCCGCGACCCTGCTACGGGCGAGTACGGATTCAACCTCGCTGCGGTGATGCTGCTTGGTAAGCAAGAGACCATTCTGGATGTGGCACCGGTGTATCGCACCGACGTGGTATTGCAACGCAGCGGCAACGGGCGCTACGATGACCGGCTCGTCTGTAAGAGCAACCTCGTGAAGGCCTACGGAGAGATCTCGGACTTCTGCAGGAAGTGGATGCCAGATGCGTTCTCGCTAGACGACGGCGGCAACCGCATAAGCGTCCGCGACATCATCATCCGCGAACTCGTTGCCAACACGCTCATCCATCGCGAGTACACGAGCCCGCATATCGCGCGCATCACCATCGACGCCGACGGTATTCATACCCATAATGCTAGCCGCGCCCTATATGCTGGGCCGGTGACGCCGGAGAACCTGGATCCGACGCCCAAAAACCCCATCGTCGCGAACTTCTTCACGCAGATGGGCCGCTCCGAGGAGCTTGGCAGCGGCGTTCGAAACCTATACAGGTGCTCGCGCCTCTACACCGGCCGCTTCCCTAGGATGTCGGACGGCGACTCGTTCGATGCATTTGTCCCAACACCGCTTTCCGCAGCGGATGTGGGGTCCGGCAAGGCCGCCGGCGCCGTCTTGGTGCGCAAGCGTGACAGGACCGCAGCGGAGGTGGAAAAGGCCGCGGCGGCACTGGTAGCAAGATACGGTGAGGTGTCCGCGTCTGAGATAGCGGCCGAGGTCGCGACCGTCGGCGAAAGGACGGTCAGGCGCTACCTTGCGGGAATGGTTGACGAGGGCCAGCTGTCCGTGAAAAAACGCGGCCGTGGAACTGTCTATTGCAAACCTGGCAACCAGGGCAACTGAGGATTGAGGGTACGGAGATAGTTTGCGCACTTTCGGCTAGCCGCCGATATAGCTACCCCTTGGATTCCGCGAAGCCCTCGATGCGCCGAGTGGAGGCGTCGGTGAGGTACGTTTCGATGATGGCCTCTTCGATGGTTTCCTGACCCGTTCTCGCTCCCGGGCTCCTCGATCCTTTTGCGGAGCTTCGCGATCTCGTAATAAAAGATAGCGCGTCTCAGCATGCCCGATCCGTTGCACGATGGTTGTCGCAAACGCTTTCGATTCGGATGTTTTGCAATGTCTGTCAACGAAGACGTCGCTAGCGTCCGATGGGGCAATCTCGCTTCTTGGGAATACCGACGAGCAGATGGTTGCCGGGAAGATGGGCTCTGCTCCCCGGGGGGCAGAAATTAGGCGGGAATCCGGATCGGCGGCCCGACCGCCCTTCGTCCCGC
>CABQHM010000110.1 GCA_902464015.1 uncultured Coriobacteriales bacterium
CGGGTTCGGTATGGGACCGGGTGTACCCCCACAGCAAGAATCGCCAGCTCACGAGAAGTACTGAAGAAGTTCGTGAGGCGCTCGGCTCGTGGTTGCCGTTGCGCAGGGAGTTATAATGCACTAGTTCTGAGACGAGCGCAAGAGGCAATTTTACTTTTGAGCATCTCTTCATATTTTCACCACATATAACTACATCACACAGTTGCAGCAATGCACGACAAAATATCAATCTACCAGGCATTAGTCTGACGTAAACGGTCTTTCCTGTTGGAATCACAACAGTCGGTATAGCCGCATTTCATCTAGAATAGCCTGACATCAATGATTCGAGTACCGCCTCGCTCGAGATAGGAGCACCGTGAAAGAGGATCGCAAGACATATGAGAAGCGCGTCGTGCGCTTGATGATCACCATGTACTGCAACGACACGCACGGAACGCCCAAGGGCTCCCTGTGCCCAGAGTGCTCCGAGCTTGCCGACTACGCCGACCGCCGCGTGGACGCATGCCGCCGCGGTGCCGAAAAGACGTTCTGCTCCAACTGCCCCACCCCCTGCTACAAGCCCGCGATGCGCGAAAAAATCCGCGTCGCGATGCGCCATTCCGGCCCCCGCATGATCTTCCACTGCCCCGTGCTCGCCATCAAGCACCTCATCATGGACATGCAGGAGAAGAAGCGCATAAAGAAAGCTGGAGATTCCGAATAGCGACGTGTTTGCGTTTTAATCCGAGCCGCCCTGATGCAACTTATTCGGTCACGTAATCTACCAGGAAGAACGCGCAGTCGAAAAGCGGGCGTGCTTCCTTGCGCGATTTAAGACGCAAACATGCGGATTTGCAGCCCCCTTCTCAACGCATTTGTAAAGAGGCCGGTCTCGGAGACTTCCGGGACCGGCCTCTCAGCCTTCGGCTCTATAGATGTCACTCACCTTTCGGGGTATCATTCGCATCTCAATGATGCCTCACCCGGGTTCAGTCCCAGGCTTCAGCCAAGAACCAAAAAGCTTTACTCCAGACCGCCCATCTGCTTGATGGCCTTAATGCCCTGGACCATGGCGGAACCACAGCGAGTACCAGGCAGGACACACGGGTAGTTGTTGGCAAAGAAGCTGCCGGCATTGTTGCCCGCGCAGTACAGGCCAGCGATAGGCTCGCGTGCCTCGTCTATAGCCTGCGCGTTCTCGTTGATGAGGATACCCTGCATCGTGCACAGCAGACTCGCACCCAGCCATGCGCCATAGAAGGGCGGCGTGCGAAGCTCGGAAAGGCGGCAGGTAGGCTTGCCGAAGTCCTCGTCGTACTGGGCGTCATAGATCTCGTTGTAGCGCTCGCACGTGGCAAGGAAGGTCTCCTTGGCCTCGCCCTCGAAACCGAGCTTGTCGGCAAGCTCCTCAAGCGTGTCCGCCTTCATAACAAGGCCGGCCTCTACTTGGCTCTCAACGCTCTTGATCATGTTGCCGTTCTGCACACCGGCCGAGCAGCCCACGGTGTGGAAACGATCGACGTCGGCGTCGGCATTGGCGTCAATGATCTGGCAGTACACATGGCCAGGCTGGTTGAATGCGGCAAAGTTGGCGTTGTCATAGGTCTGCGACTCGTTCATGAAGCGTTCGCCACGGCGGTTGACCTTGAGGAAGGGCTGAGTGCCAGGGAAGTACTGCTTGAGCGTGCCCGGGAACTCCTTGCCACCGAACGCAGCGGGGTTCTCATGGTAGCCGGCATCGACACCGGGCGCCACAAGACCGCGGTCAAACAGCATGGATGCAGGTTCGGCCTGCATGGCAGCACCCGCCCACAAAGCCGCGCGGATACCCATGCCGCGGTCGCGGGGGCTGTAGTTGTAGCAGGTGGTGACGCTGGAAGAAAGCGGGTCGAGGGCGTCCATCATCATGGGGTTACCGTCGTAACCACCGGCCGCGAGCAGCACGCCAGCAGCGGCATTGATGCGAATGAAGTGACCGTCCTGGGTGTTCTGCGCAATGGCACCCGTCACACGACCCATCTCATCCTTCTCAAGCTTGACGAGAGACGTGTTGAAGTCGATGGAGTACCCGGCGTCCTCAATAGTTTCCTGAAGCATGACATTGCGGGGCTTCTCCCAACCCAAGCAGGCAACTTCCTGCTCGGGGAAAAAGTACACGGTGTTCTCCTCGGCGCAGTCCTCGGGCCAATGGGCCGCCTCGCCGCTCGTAAACTTGAACTGATAGTTGTAAGGCTCAGCCGTGGCAATGCCAGCGATGAAATCATGCATAGCTGCCGACTCGTTAATCCACATGCGCACGACGCGTTGGTCGCACTTGCCGCTGGCATAGCGGCTAATCTCGGAAAGCAGCTTGCGGCGATCGACAGGCTCGCAGCCGGCCTCCTGGGCAGCCGAGGAATCGATGGCTCCGTACCAGTGGCGCGTGTCCTGCACCACACCGGCGCTTTCGATGAGACGGAAATTGAGACCGGCTTGTGCGGCATAAGCGCCTGCGGCACAACCCGCATTGCCCGCGCCCACGATGAGGATGTCAGTGTCCCAGGTCTCCGTGACGGCGGCCTCGTCGATGACCGGCTCAGAGCCCAGCCAGTTATCAACGGACTGGTCATCCCACGCCGTGATGGGGGCAGCGACCTCCTCACCCTTTGCCTGGGCAATGCATGCGGCGGCGGCGACCATGGCGCCTTCACAGGTAAGGGTGGCGCCGGCGATAACGTCGACTGTCCCATCTTGATGGTCAAGCAACGCCGCAGCAAGCGTCTCGCCAAGCTGGCCGCCGACCCAGGGCGTCTCGCCGGACACGTCGACGGAGGCCTCGGTGATGCTTGACTCATCAAAGGTGAGCTCAACGGTAACAGTACCCACGCCTGCACCGGAAGCAGTGTAGGTGCCCGGAGTATAGCCTGCGGCATCCGCCAAGGCAGTAGCAACAGTGCCGCTCACGGCAGCTGCGGCCACAACAGCGGTGGAACCCTTAACGAAATTCCTGCGATCAATCATGTGCGTACCCCTTCGCTTTGGAATGGCATCGAGGCGTGTGCCTCGTGCCGGGACAGTCACAGTCATATCGAGCCAGCACTTAAAAGTCAGGGTTGAACGAGTTCGAGATTGTCAGCAACCAGGGATGAGATTTCTCAATCTTGCACTCAACACCCCTGGTAAACTAAAGTAGTCCCGCATGTCAAATCGGGGAGAGCATGGAAACGTGGCCAACAAGCAATTTAAGATGCAAGAAAGCCCGCACGAACGCGAGAACCAAGGGGCAGAAATCCAAACTTTCCACTTCTCAGAACAGCCGGCAAACGGCAGAGCCTTGCAGCATCAAGACAAGGCGCTGTTTCTTCAAATGACCGTAGGATTCGGCTTGCTCCTGTGCTTCATCACCATGCAGAGTCTGATGGGTAGCAAGTTGCCGCCCATGACTATGAGCGTTGGCTATGCGCCGCTCATCGTTCAACGCTGCCTCGAGGCAGTGACATTTCTGACAGTGGCGCTTTTCTCAACTCGCATCCAGAAGCTTGCAAGTCACCGGGCTCTGATGTGGATATGCAGCACCGCACTCATTGCCGAAGCAGTCATTGAGGGCATGACAATTCTGGGGGCATTTCCCATCACCGGTGCAGCACTCAGTCACTTCGCGTATTGCGTGGTGGGCAGCATTGCTCCCAGCATCCTATGGATGGCTTGGATTGAGCTGTACGCTCTGCTTGACATGCGGCGCGTGACCCTTCTTTTCCTGGGAGCCAATGTGCTTCAGGCGCTGCTGACACTCCTTCTGAACCTCCAGACCCCCCTTGCTGTCGTTTTGACATTCATGACAATTCTGCCGCCGCTGAGCACCGCATTGCTCGCCCAGACATCGGACCAGCTGCACGGCTTCAATGTGCCCCAATCCGATACCGAGCTTACTTGCGCAGATTCAGCAATCAAATCAAATGCCAGCTTCCCGCTCGCGCCCGTGTGTCTCATGGCAACCTTTACGCTCGCAAACGTCTTTGCGCGCGACATGCTGCCTGCAGAAGACAGGCCATGGGCCACTGTGGGCGTCCTCGTATGCCTCGTCGTGCTCGCATTCGCCTTTCGTCGTTCAGTTATGCGCTTTAACCTGTGGCCGCTCTGCGCCATTGCCTTTCCCTTGACTCTCGCGGGGCTCTTTGGCCTTTTGTTGACCTCGTCTACATGGGGCATCCCCGCAACATTGCTGACTCATGCCGGAGAGACGCTCTTCGGCGTCTTTATCACCGTCGTGCTCTGCAATGTGGCATTTCGATATGCCACGAACGCCTTATACCTGTTCGGCATCACTAAAGCCGTCGGAAGCATCTCGGCCCTGGCTGGCGCTTTGTTTGCGTTCAAAGGGTCGCCTTGGGAACACGACGCCTTCATCTTGTTGATTGCGAGCATGGCTCTTGCCCTCACCGTGTGCTATGTGGCCCTCAGTTGGAAAGAAGCAGGCGAAATCACCTGGGGTGTCGAGGAGACGTCATCTGAAACCGGGGAATCCGCTTGCACAACCGGCAATGCCTCTGAGAATAACTTGCGGGCGATCTGTTCAAAGGCAGCGTTCGAATACGGCCTCACACGTCGCGAAGAGGAAGTACTCAGTCTTCTCATACAGGGCATGACTGCCCAGCAGATTGAAGACACGCTTTGCGTAAGCAACTCAACCGTAAAGTCTCACACCCATGCCGTGTATCAGAAAACCAACGTCCATAGCCGAACGGAACTCGTAGAAAAGCTTGATATACCGACCGAACCTTAGAAAAACGCGACATGTTTGCGTTTTAATTCGAGCGGGTCTACAGCCAGCTTTCTGACCAAGGCATCTACCAGGAAGAATGTTTGGCCTAAATGAGCGCACGACTGCTTGGGGACATTTAAGGCAACACTGAATAAATCGGCCGCCTAGGATGGGGAGGCGGGGTGAGGGGCC
>CABQHM010000111.1 GCA_902464015.1 uncultured Coriobacteriales bacterium
CGGGGGTGTAGCTCAGTTGGGAGAGCACTTGACTGGCAGTCAAGGGGTCAGGGGTTCGAATCCCCTCATCTCCACCATTGGAGATTAAACAGGCGAGAGTCGAAAGACTCCCGCCTGTTTTGTTTATCTGGTCGTTTGCGACGACTGTCTTGCGTGAAGGGACGCACCATATGGGCGAGATGCTGCAGGGTCTTGGAAGCGTGCTGATGGAGAGTCTCTCCTTCATTTCTACAGATGACTCAGGCCAGATACTTATCTTTGGTTTGTATCCCGAGATCATCGCCATCCGAGCGCTCTTCCTGTGCATCATCGCGGCACTGGCCTTTCTTGTGCAGCACATTCTCAGCAAGCTCATCCATCGCCTGATCGCCAACTTCGACAGCCTGCCGGCCGCATCCATCATCGTGAACTTCGTGCGTGTCATCGTGTGGTCGATGGCGCTCATCTGTGTGCTCGAGCCCGTCTTTGGCATCAAGCCCACCGCATTCATCACCGCGCTGGGCGTGACTTCGGTCGTCATCTCGCTGGGCTTGAAAGACACCATCTCAAACATCTTCGGCGGCTTCATGCTCATGGTGGGCCGTGTCATCCAGCCAGGCGACTACGTGACGATTGCGGGTGTCACGGGCACCGTTGTGGACGTCACCATGCGCCACACCGTGGTGGAGAACCGCCTCGACGAGCGCATCGTCATCCCCAACTCGGTGCTCAACACCACCTCGGTTCATCAGCTTCCTGCCTCCAGCGAGTCGCAGGCGACCCTCGAGTTCACGATGGAGCTCGGCTACGACCCCGATGTGGTGGCGGCCGACCTGCTTAAGACCGTCAAGGAGGCCGCAGGCGACCGTTTGCGCACCGAGGAGGGGATGGAGCCCAAGGTGTTCTTCGACTCCATCACGCCCTATGGCGCCAAGGGTCAGATCTTCTTTTATGTCGTCGAGGGCGTTCCCTTCTCGGGTGTGCGCAATTCAATCGTGCGTGCCATCGCGAAGAAGGAGTATTTCTCCACCAAGGGTGCCCGCGCACTTGCCACCGACGTGGCCGAGGGCGGAGAAGCCGCTGAGGTCTAAGCCCGTTCGCTCGTTGTTTCTATGTGTCGCCCCCGCATGCCGCTGCCGGGTTGCCTTTGCCGCTTTCTTTGGTCGCGGTAGAATGTGCAGCCGTCAGTCAACAGGGTATGTGACTTGCCGAGTCGGGCAAGCAAGGAGCAGCGTATGTCACGTTCAACTGAAGCACCTTCCACGCCGTCTCTGTTCGACGAGGCTGGCGAGGTGACTCCCGAGGCCGCCGGAACCGCCCCGGTTCGCGGGGCTGAGCCGGGATTCGATCCCTTTGCCCGTGCCGCCGAGCTCAACCGCCAGCTCGACTACCATGCCTACAGGTATTACGCGCTCGACGATCCCGAGATCACCGACGCCGCCTTCGACAAGCTCGTGCATGAGCTGCGCGATTTGGAGGCGGCCTATCCCGAGGTCGTGACGCCCCAGAGCTACACGCAGCATGTGGGAGGCTATGTCGCTCGCCAGTTCGACAGCGTGCCGCATGCTGCTCGCATGTACTCAATCGACGACGTCATGAACCTCGACGAGCTCGACGAGTGGCTCGAGCGCACCGAGCGCGAGCTGGGCGTCGCCCCCACCTATGTGTGCGAGCTTAAGATAGACGGCCTGGGTATCGCCCTTACGTACAAGAACGGCATGCTCGTGCGCGCGGCAACGCGCGGCGACGGCGTCATGGGCGAGGACGTCACGCTCAACGTGCGCACCATCAAAGACGTGCCCGCACGCCTGTCCGACGAAGCCCTGGCGCATGTGAGTGCGCCCAATGGCTCGATCGAGGTGCGCGGCGAGGTCTTTATGCCCAAAGAGTTGTTCGTGCGTCTCAACGAGCAGAACGACGAGGCTGGTCGCGCCCCCTTTGCCAACCCGCGTAACGCCGCCGCCGGCTCCCTTCGCCAGAAGGACCCCAAGATCACGGCCGTACGCGACCTGGCCACTTTCATGTATGCCCTTGCCGACATGGACTCGGTCGACGTCGACTGCCAGTGGGACTTCCTCGCTTGGGAGCGCATGGCAGGCTTCTCGGTGAACCCCAACCTCAAGCGCTGCCACGGTGCCGCCGAGGTGCACGAGTTCTGTGCGGAGGCCCTCGGCAAGCGCGACGGCCTGCCCTATGACATCGACGGCGTCGTGGTGAAGGTTGATTCCTTTGCCTATCAGCACGCCTTGGGCTTCACGGCCCGTGCCCCGCGCTTCTTCACGGCGTTCAAGTTCCCGCCCGAGGAACGCCAGACCGTCTTGCGCAACATCGCCGTGCAGGTGGGGCGCACCGGCGTTCTCACCCCGGTCGCCGAGTTCGACCCCGTCGTGGTGGCCGGGTCCACCATCGCTCGTGCCACGCTGCACAACATCGACGAGATTCGCCGCAAGGACGTGCGTGTCGGTGACACCGTGGTGGTCCACAAGGCCGGCGACGTCATCCCCGAGGTCGTGGGTCCTGTTCTCAGCCTTCGTCCGGCTGACGCCGCGCTGTTCGAGATGCCGACCCACTGCCCGAGCTGCGGCAGCCCCGTCATGCACGAAGGCGACGAGGTGGCGTATCGCTGCGTCTCCATCGACTGCCCCGCGCAGGCTTCCGAGCGACTGCTGCATTGGGTGAGCCGCCCGGTCATGGACATCGAGGTGGTGGGGGAGAAACTTGTCACCGCACTTCTTGAGAGCGGCCTGGTGCGCGACGTGGCCGACTTTTACAGCCTCACCGTCGAGCAGGTGGCCGCGCTGCCCACCGGTCGCGTGTATGCTTCCAAGTCCAAAGACCACGAGAAGGGCGACCCCGTCCTTGTCGGCCTCACCACGGCGCAGAAGGCGGTTGCCAACATCCAGGCATCCCGTGAGAAGCCCTTCTCACGTGTCCTGTTCGGCCTGGGCATGCGCCATGTGGGCAAGACGGTTGCCGAGGCCCTTGCGGACGCCTTTGGCTCCCTTTCGGCACTCGCCACGGCCAGCGTCGACGACATTGCCTGCGTCGACGGCGTGGGGCCTCAGATTGCCCAGAGCGTCCATGACTTCCTGCGCGTGCCCGACAACCTCGCCGTTATTGAGCGCCTGCGTCAGGCCGGCGTGCAGCTTGAGGGCGCCAGCCGCAAGCTGAAGCCCCAGACGCTTGCGGGCCTCACGTTCGTGCTCACGGGAACGCTCGAGCGCCGTACGCGCGAGCAGGCAGGCGAGGAGCTCAAGGCATACGGTGCCAAGGTGTCGGGTTCGGTCAGCAAGAAGACGTCCTATGTCGTGGCGGGCGAGGCCGCCGGTTCCAAGCTCACGCGTGCTCGCGAGCTCGGCGTACCGGTTTTGGACGAAAACGCCCTCGACGAGATTCTCTCTGGCGGCATCATTCCCGCAGTTTTGGGGTAACCTTGTAGGCATTGGTTCACGAGTCCGCGCATACGCGATTCAAGGAGGAGCTGTATATGGCAGACGGCAAGCAGGCCGAGGTCGACGTCAAGGGCCTGAAGGAAGAAAAGATACCCACCAAGCTCGATGGCCAGGGCCACGAGGTGTTCTTCGACATCGACGGCGTGCCTGAGAAACTCTATGTCGGCGACTCGTGCTCGCTCGTGGTCTTCGGCACCTGCGAAAGCGGTTGCGACCTGGTGGGCGATAAGCTGAACCTCTCCACCATCCTGGGTGAGAACGTCGCCGACGTGGAGTTCGTCACGCAGGAAGGCGAGCTTGCCGTGAGCGAGGCGATTCCGCTCACCATGCCCGCCGAGCCCGGCAAGTACCAGTACGTCGTGCACTACGAGCCCCGCGTGCTCCCGATGCCCGAGGACGGCGGCCCCGCGTTCAAGAACCCGCACGAGGAGCGCGACATGCTCCTCGAGTTTACCGTCGAGCCTCACCATGTCGCCGTCTCCACGTGGGGTGTCACCGCGCCCGTGTGGGTTGGCCAGCCCATCGAGGTGTGCGTCGGCGTGAGCTGCTCGAGCGGTTGCGCCCTGGGTGGCCAGAAGATTCAGATCGTCGATGCTGACGAGAAGGTTGTCGCCGAGGGCAAGCTCCATGAGCCCGAGGCGCCGCGCGAGACCCTTTGGTGGGACAAGCTCACCGCCGTTGCGCCCATGGACGCCAAGCTGCATCGCTGGGAGGCGCGCTTCATCCCCGAAGGCATGGACACGCCCCACGAGCGCGCCTCGCACAAGTTCAGCTTTGTCGCGCGCATCCCACCGGAGCGCAACTTCAAGATCTGCGTCATCGACGACAAGACGGGCAAGCCCCAGCGCAGCGCCCGTTGCGAGCTCAAGCCTGTCGAGGGCACGGGCAAGGCCCAGTTTGCCAGCACCGGTTCGGACGGCCTGGCCATCATTGGCGCCGGCAAGGACAAGTACACCCTCAAGGTCACCGCTCCCAGCCGCAAGTCGTTCACCGAGGTCGTTGACCTTACCGAGCACGACCTCGAGGTTGAGGTGCACCTGCAGCCGGTGAGCGCCACCGAGAACGTGCCGCTGAAGGTCATCTCTCCGGCTGCTGAGGCCGAGGCTGCCCCCGTCGCCGAGACGCCTGCCGTCGAGACGTCCGCCGCTGAGACGCCCGCTGTCGAGGCGCCTCAGGCCGCTCCCGTCGCCGAGCAGCCCGCACCCGAGGCTCCCGTCGTTGAGGAGGCCCCGGTCGAGGCTCCCGCGTCTGTAGCTTGCGAGTCCCAGGAGAAGACTGCCGAGTAGGACGACCTCTCGCATATCTCGGGCATGAAAAGGGGCTGTAACAAAAGCCCCTATAACGAATTCACGCCCCGTTCGGACCGGTCCGG
>CABQHM010000112.1 GCA_902464015.1 uncultured Coriobacteriales bacterium
GTCCTGATGAGTGATGAGGATGTGCCGGATGGACTGCGGGTCGATGCCCAGCCAGCCCATTTTTTCTGCCAGCCGGTCGTAGTTGTACCCGGCATCGATCATGATGGTGGTGTCGCCCTTGCGGTAGAAGAAGATGTTTGCCACCCACTCTCGCACGCAGGCCACACGCTCGTCCACCCAGCCCGTGTTCAGCGGCTTGAAAATCTCCTTGCCGCGGTACATTCTACTCATGGCTTTTCTTTGAAATTCTGTTGCCTTCTTTGACATATTGTCGTTCCCTATTTTGGTTTTCGGCAGTTAAACCATGCAATACTACTTTTCAGTTTTCCTACGCGCACTTCGTCACATGCATCTTTCAGCCGCTCCTTCAGGCTGGAGACTGTCTCATAGGGCGGCGTGAAAAATGCTCGATCTGCTCATTTCCGCGCCGTGATGCACAGCCAACTTTTCTTTTTGTGTATCTGCACCTCGTAGAAGCCCGCCTGCTCCAGATATGCTTTCAGCTCGGCGTCCTTGTAGATGGTCATGCCGCCGATGATCTCCGTCCACTTCTCGTCCTTGTCCGAGTCGCCATTGCTCTCGTTGCAGATGAGAAATGTCCCTCCGGGCTTCAGCACCCGGTAAACCTCCTGGAAGCACTGCGGCAGATTCGGCCAGAAATAGACCGTTTCAAAGGCTGTGACGGCATCAAACCAGCCGGAGGCAAAATTGATCTGTTCTACGCTTCCCTGCCACACGGCGCAGTGTCCCTCCCGGATGGCCTTCGCGTTGCACTGCCGGGCTTTTTCGACGCTGACCGGCGAATAATCGATGCCCTTCACCACGCCCTGCGGACATTTTTTCAGCAGTCTCCGGATGTTTGCCCCGCCGCCGCAGCCGCAGTCCAGCACCTTTGCATCTGCAGGAAGCGAAAGGAACTTCATGCCCCAGCCCGCAAGGGGCGCATGGCACAGATTCATCATGTTCACCATGACTTTCCCACCAAAGCCGGTAGGCTTGCGGGTGTTTTCGAAAAACGACATCCTCCGTCACCCTTTTTCCAGAACGACGATCTTATTGGAAATGTTGCGCACGACGGGCAGCCTGTCCAGCAGCTTATAGATCGGCGCAAATACCGCCATGCCCTCCGTCAGGCTGTGTTCCTCCATGCATCGAAAACCCGGTAGCAGTTTGGCAAAGGCTTTACCGTTTTTCACACCCCAAGTGAATTTGGCGTTGTTCGCGTCGATGGATTTCTCCTTGAAGCGCTTCGCGATCATCGGATTCATCGTTTCCACAAATACCGTGGCTTTCTCGAAGCGGCGGGAAATCACCTTGAAAATTCTCTGCACATCGGCTTCCGACAAATACATGGTCAGCCCCTCAATGAGAATCAGCACCGACGCGTTCTGCTCGCTGATTTCGCTGCCCCAATCTTCCATGGCCGACATTGCAATCTGCGAAATTGTGCCGCTTTCCGGCAGAAGCTTTTCCCGTACCGCCATCGTTTCCGGCAGGTCGAGGTTATACCAATGTGCGTAACCAGCCAGGCGGTCGCAGCGGGTATCCAGCCCGCAGGCGATATTGACGACCACAGCGCCTGAATGCGCCGCAAGCCACGATTTTGTCAGCTTATCCAGCACAATAGTCCGGGCAATCACGCCGGTGCGCATGGCCGTATCCTTGTCCGCAAGGGAGAAATCGTAGTCCAGTTTTTCGATAAGTTCTTCGGCTTTTGCGTCGTGGATCGCACCTCTACCGCTGCTTTCTTTCGCTCTTGCATAAACGGTTTGCAGCATGGTCTGCGGCACGCCGGAGAGCCTGATTCTTTCTCTCATGGTACAGTCCCTCCTCACGACGAGATGTTAGTTAACTGTAACTCATAGAGATGATGCAACTATGTTAGAAATAGATAACCGTATCCCTTTTTAAAAAGCCGCATCGCTGCGGCCCATGACCGCATAACAGCAATAGCCGAGCTCTCCGAGTCAGAAGGCGTGTTCACGACGACCCAGGCGGCCCGGATAGGCATACCACGGGACGCCCTCCACGGCGCGGCAGAAGCCGGCCGCGTCGTGGGAATCGCGCGCGGTACCTACCGACTCGTTGGCTCGGGCTCCGAGCAAACCGACGAGCTCGTTGCGGCATGGAAGCTCACGGCGCCGGATAGGTTCACCCATGAGAGGTTGCAGGCTGAAGCGTGGGACGGCGTCGCGGTAGGAGGGGCCACCGCGGCCTCCCTGCTCGGCATCGGAGACTTCTACCTCAGCCCATATCGCATCTACGCACCCAGGCGCATCAACTCCAGGAACAAAACCGTCAGCTTCGCAGTGCGGGAGGTGGCCCGTGACGAGGTGTCATTCGCAAGCGGCCTTCCCGTGACCACGCCGGAGAGGACGGTTTTCGACCTCGTGGCAGACGACGAGGACCCGTCCCTGGCCGCCGACGCGCTCCACGGCGCCTGCGCCGGCAGCAGGCCGTTCGACTTCAACAAGCTGGAAGCACTGATTCACGGCAAATATGGCAAGAACAAGGCAGACCGAATCCTCACGTCACTGCTGGCAGACGCAGGGATAGCCGAAAGGGGTTGACGCATGACATGCGACGGGCACCGAAGCGGCTTGTCAGTATGGTTTGTCCCCGTGATGGGCTTACCCTAAGACGTTTTAACGCCCAAGGGCGTAAGTGGGCCCATCCCCATGCGCTTGCTTTCGTCCCGACACCCGACTCATCGCACGCACACAAGCGCAGACGGTGCTTCGGGGTATGATTGCCAGGCAAATGAATTGCGCGACGGAAGGCGGGGCGACATGGGCGTGTTTCTCAACCCGGGGGCGGGAATGTTGAGGCGCGGGCGCAACTCGAACCCCTATGTGGACAAGAGCATGCTCATCGCGCACCTCAACTCCGTCGTGAACACCGAGCACCTCTACGTGTGCGTGAGCCGCCCGCGGCGCTTCGGTAAGTCCATGGCCGCCAACATGGTGAGCGCCTACTACGACCGCACGGTGAACGGCGCGGCCGAGTTCGCCGGGCTCGCCATCGCATGCGATCCATCGTTTGACAGGCAGCGCAACAGCTACGACGTGCTCAAGCTCAACATGCAGGAGTTTTGGAGCTCGACAGGCCGCGTTGATAAACTTGTCGCACGCATCAACACCCTGGTCTGCCGCGAACTTGAGATGACGTATCCGGACGCGATGTTTCTCGACCCAGGATTCCTACCCCAATCGATGAGCGACGTCTACGCCCAAACCGGCCGCCAGTTCGTCATCGTCATCGACGAGTGGGACTGCATCACGCGCGAGAGCGCCGACGACCCCGACGCGCAGAAGGCCTACCTCGACTTCCTGCGTGCCTGGCTCAAAGACCAGCCGTTTGTCGCACTCGCGTACATGACGGGAATCCTGCCCGTCAAAAAATACGGCAGTCACTCGGCACTCAACATGTTTGACGAGTTCAGCATGGTCGATCCGCTCGAGATGGCACCCTATATGGGCTTCACCTTCGACGAGGTCGCCGCACTGTGCCAGGAGTGGGGCCGCGACCTGAACGAGTGCAAGGCCTGGTACGACGGCTACCACCTGCCGGGCGTGGGCGAGATTTACGCGCCGCACTCGGTGGTACGCGCCATGATGACGGGCGAGTTCTCCAGCTACTGGACCCAGACCGAGACGTTCGAGGCCTTGCGCAAGTACATCGACATGGACCTCGACGGCCTGCACGGCAAGGTGGTGGAGCTTGTGGGCGGTGGCCGCGTCGAGGTAAACACGCAGACCTACTCCAACGACATGACAACGTTCAACAGCGCCGACGACGTGCTCACGCTGCTCATCCACCTGGGGTACCTCGCCTACGACAAGGGCACGCGTGAGGCGTTTGTGCCCAACCGCGAGGTGGCGGGCGAGTATGCCAACGCCACGCAAGACGAGGGTTGGTCGGAGGTCGCGCGGAGCATAGCGGCCTCTGAGAAGCTGCTCCGCGCCCTGCTTGCGGGCGATGCCGAGGCTGTGGCCGCCGGCGTGGAACGGGCCCACTCGGACGCGGCGAGCATCATCGCCTACAACCATGAGGAAGACCTTGCCTGCACGCTGAGGCTCGCGTTCTACTCGGCCATGCGCCGCTGCCGCCTCGTGCGCGAGGCCCCCGCCGGCAAGGGCTACGCCGACCTGCTCATGGTGCCGCTCAAAAGCTCCGGAGACATACCCGGCGTGGTCGTCGAGCTCAAATGGGGCGCCTCGGCCCAGGACGCCGTTGCCCAGATGCGCAAGCGCGACTATGCCGGCGCCTTCCGCGGCACCTCCGCCGAACACCGCACCATCCTGTGCGGCATCGCCTACGACCCCAAAACCAAGCGCCATACCTGCGCGATCGAACGAGCCTGACGCAGCCGACGGACCCCCAAC
>CABQHM010000113.1 GCA_902464015.1 uncultured Coriobacteriales bacterium
AGCTGCCTTGCCGCTGCGATTCCGGGAAGCTGGCAGCCTTTTCCTCGAAAAGAAGACCAGCTATATGAAGTCAAGGGCAAAACCGTAATCAATCCGATTTTCTGATCCTTGTCCAACCCCGCACTTTGAAAGCTGCATATCGAATGCTTCTGGGCGCAATGGGCCGCACCGCTTCGGCGGTGTGGGCGAAGACGGCGCCGAATCGGCCTACTTCAAGGGGTCGTACGGCTCCCCGTCCCGCATGACCGCGTAGACGATGTGGCAGAGCTTTCTCGCGACCGCCGTGACGGCGACCCTGTGGGGCTTGCCCTCGCGCCGCTTCTTCTCGTAGAACTCGCGGAGCCTGGGGTCGTACTGCCTGGCGCGGTTCGCCGCCAGCCACAGAGCCCTTCTCAGGTGCGGCGAGCCGTGCTTGGCGATGGGGACGCCCTCGGCCGAGAACTTGCCGGACTCGCTCACGCCGGGGTTGAGGCCCGCGTACTTGACGATCGCGGCTGCGCCGGCGAACCGGCGCACGTCGCCTATCTCGGCGACGATCTGGGCGCCCGTGGCGGTCGACACGCCCGGGATGGTGGTGATGTTGGGCTCGATCCCGGCGAGGAGCGCCGCAACCTCGCGCTCGACCTTGGCGATCGTCCGATTTAGGAATTCGACCTGCGAGACCATGGTCTTGATCTGGAACGACGCCGCGTCCTCGCCGAGCCTGATGCCGACGGAGGACTTGGCGGCGGCCTTGAGCCGGGCGGCCTTGTCCGCGCCGAGCCTGCCGCGCGACCCCTCCGAAAGGAGCCTGGCTATCGTGGACGCGCGCCTGCGGTCGACCTCGGCGGGCGTCGGGCACTCCGCGAGCACCTTCAGCGACGCGGCCCCGAACATGTCGGAGAAAAGCCCCGCGTACTCGGGGAAGTAGGCGTCGAGCACGCAGATCGCCTGGGTCTTCACCGCGGCAAGCTCCTGCTTGAGCCCCTGGCGGTAGCGCGTGAGCTGCTTGAGCGCCTGCACCTCGTCGGTGGCGAGCCTCGTCTCGTCGTAGTCGCCCTGGCGCAGCGTCTCGGCTATGAGCCGCGAGTCGACCCGGTCGTTCTTCACGCCCGCGAGCCCCTTGAGCCTGCGCATGGCGTGCACCTGCATGGGGTTGACGACGCACACGCGGTAGCCGGCGGCGGCGAGGTGGGCGAAGCAGGCCATCCAGTAGTGGCCGGTGGCCTCCATGCCGACGAAGACGTCGTCCTCGGACTCGGCGACGGACTCGAGCCACGCTATGCACCTCTCGAAGCCGGCCTCGGTGTTCTTGAAGGCCATGGGCCTGGCGACCTCGGCCCCCGTCTCGTCGACGGCGCCGATCACGTGGTCCATCTTGGCGATGTCCACACCTGCGTAGATCATGGGGTCTCCCTTCCGATGGGCGGCGGGCTCCTGCTACCGCACCCGGGACCGCAACCTCCTAGAAGAGATCCGAGGAACGGCCCAGGGGCCGGCCTCATCCAGCTTATCCGCGGCCTCGCCCGAATGGGGCAGGTTGCCAGACTCCTTTACGAGAAGCAGCGCTCTCACATGCCATGTCGGCAACCCTGCCCGCCAGAATCTGCATTGCATCCATAAGCATTCGATAAGAGGCTCAAAAATGCAACGACTTAAAGATAGGAGTGTCGCTATGTACGAGTTCTCGCCTCTGTCGCCGCGTGTGGAGAGGGTGCGCGCCAAGTATCGCGACACCGTGCCGTATCTCGACATCAACCGCTACCGCCTGGTGACGGAGTTTTACATGGCCAACCGCAACGTCGAAGGCGGTCTGAAGAGAGCTCTCAACTTCCGTAACCTTTGCGAGAAAATGCCTGTCTTCGTACGCGACGATGAGTTTATCGTCGGCAGCTACACCGCAACGTTCAAGGGTTCCGCGCTTTATCCCGAGTACAGCATTCGCTGGCTTGTCCCGGAGCTCGAGGACGGCTCGATTACTACTCGTGACGCCGACCCGTACCAGTGTCGTGAGGACGATCGCTCCTACATTCTCGAGACAGTGCCGTTTTGGGACGAAGAATGCCTTTGCGCGAAGGTGAACCCCTACATCCCTGAGTCCTACAAGTCAATTGCCAATAGCTGTGTCGTTAACTTCACGGCGCAGGATATCTGTCCGCAGCCGGTCGGGCATTTCGCACCCAACTACAAGCGCGCTCTCGAGCGCGGCTTCGCATCGGTCAAAAACGAGGCCGACGCCAAGATCGCCCAGCTCGAGGCAGAGGGCATCCCCGGTGATCAGGCCGAGTCCTACAACTTCTACCGCTCCGTTTCCATCGTCTGCGAGGGCATGATCACCTTTGCCAAGCGCTATGCCGATGGCTGCGCTCAGATGGCCAAGGAGACCGCCGATGTCGCGCGCAAGACAGAACTCGAGCGTATCTCCGCGACTATGGCGTGGATTGCGGATAATCCCCCGCGTGACTTCCGCGAGGCGATCCAGATGCTGTGGTTTTATCAGATGTGCGTGCTTATGGACGCCAACATGCATGGGACGAGCATCGGCCGTCTCGACCAGATCCTGGGGCCCTACGTGCAAAAGGACCTGGACGAGGGTGCTATCACCTGGGAGCAGGCCCAGGAGCTCGTCGACCTCTACTACCTCAAGGTCGCCGAGTGCAACAAGGCCTGGGCGCTGCGCACCGTGTACTCCGCGCCGGGCTACACCTCTGGCCAGCTCATCACCCTTGGTGGCATCGACGCGGACGGCAACGACGCCACCAACCCCATCACCTACATGGGCCTCGAGGCCATGGGTCGCATGAGGATGCACAGCCCCACGCAGGGCCTGCGCGTGCATCCGGGTACCCCGCAGAAGCTGTGGGAGTGCGCCATCGCCGTCAACCGAATCAACGGCGGCGTTCCCAGCTGGTTCAACGACCAGATTATCATGAAGGCGCTCAAGAAGCGCGGCATCGCGGACGAGGATCTGTGGAACTACTGCCTCATCGGTTGTGTCGAGCCCTCTATCGGCGGCGCCGAATGGCCTGCCTGCGGCGGTCTGGGCATCAGCTCGTATGTCAACTTCGCCAACATCCTGCAGTTTGCCATCAATGCCGGCAAGTCCTACCGCACCGGCCCCGGTCCCTTGGTCGATTTGGAGACCAAGTTCGGGCCGAGTGAGAAGCGTCTGTACGAGATGGAGAGCATGGACGAGATCCTCGCGGCATACGAGGGCGAGCTCAAGTACTGGGTCAACTGGTACGTTGCGATTAACAACGTCTACGAGACCGTCGCGCGCAGGGTCATGCCGCAGCCCGTTGTGTCCGCCATGATGTGCGGGTGCATGGAGAGCGGCCGCGACGTGGTCGACGGCGGCGCCAAGTACAACTCCACCGGCGTCTCCGGCATCGGCTTGGGCAACGTGGTGGAAAGCCTCAACGTCATCGACAAGCTGTGCTTTAAGGACAAGAGTGTGAGCACGCGCGAGCTCTACGACGCGCTCATCGCCAACTGGGAGGGCTACGAGGAGCTACGCGAGAAAATCGCCGGCGACGTAGTGCACTACGGCAACAACGACCCCGAGGCTGACAAGTACTGCCGCTTCGTGGCCGAGTCTTTTGCCGATTACGTGAACTCTCGCGTTGGCATGCGTGGCAACCACTATGCTGCGGGCTTGTATCCTGTGACGATGAACGTGACCTTTGGCAAGTTCACGGCCGCGACGCCCGATGGGCGCCGCAAAGGCGAGCCGCTGTCCGACGGTATCTCCGCTGTGCAGGGTTACGACGTCAACGGGCCGACGGCGATTTTGGGCTCCGTGAGTAACTTCGACACGAGCAAGTACTCCAACGGCTTGTTGCTCAACATGAAGTTCCACCCGTCTGCGATCAGCGACGATGCGGGTGTGGCAAAGCTGGCGTCGCTCATGCAGACCTACTTCTTCAACATGGACGGTATGGAGATGCAGCTGAACATCGTGTCCGCTGATACGCTGCGCGATGCCCAGAAGCACCCGGAGAACTACAAGGACCTCGTGGTTCGCATCGCCGGGTTTTCCGCTTATTTCACCGAGGTCTACAAGGCCGCACAGGACGATCTGATTCGCAGGACCGAATTGAGCTTGTAAGTGCTGAGTTTTGGCTCGGTCCTGATGATAGCGACCCTCTTGGGGAGCGGGACATCGCCTACATAATTGCCGGCTCTTTTTAAGCTCGGGCAAAGGTGAGGCAGTGCACGTTGCGCCCGCCTGCTTCCCGTATCGCGTCACACGCGGCGAACAGCGTGGCGCCTGTCGTGCACACGTCGTCGATGAGCAGGATG
>CABQHM010000114.1 GCA_902464015.1 uncultured Coriobacteriales bacterium
CCCCGACACAACCCCTGCCCCGCATTCGGCAACAGGATGCGGGGCACTTTTGGTTGGCACGGGAGCCGAAGACCGCGCGCCCGCCTTATTTTCCCATCTCGTCCATTCGTCCCTGCAGGTAGCTCCTGAACCCCGGCAGGTCGAAGCGGAAGGTATTGTGACCGCAGTCACCGATGACGCCAGACTCAAGCAGGCGCTCCTTGTACTTGGAGGCGTAATTGCTGGCAACGCCCATGCGGGCGGCAATGTCGGCGAGGGCGCTCTCGTCTTCTGGGAGCATGGCCACAAGAAAGCGCAGGTCACCCTTAGAGAGCTCGCGATACGTCGCAGCCAGCACGCCATCCTCGAAGTCGCGCGTGGCCATGCGGACTCCTCGCTCGACGTCGGCCAGGCCGATGCTGTTCGATACGCTCTCCTCCCAGGTCCAGTACCCGACGAGCTGCATCATGTACGGAAAGCCGTCGATAGATGAGACGGCCAGATCGAGACCCCCGTCGTCAATCTCGCCGCCCGCCACCAAGACGGTCTTGCGAAAGGCGCTTGCCACCTCGACGTCAGCGATGCGACCCAAATGACGCTGGCGTGCACGACGAAGGAACGAAACGTACTTGCTGCTGATGAGGCTGGAGACGTTCGAGGGCAGGCCCGCCATGAGCAAGGCGACCCGACGTCCCTCCTGTACAAAGTGCTGGTATACCGAAGCAAGTTGAACCATCTCGTCAAGATCGGCCTGCACCTCATCCACAGTGATAAGCAGGCCAGTCTCATATCGGTCGAGCTGCTTGAGCACGGCGTTCATCTTGGAACGCCAGTTGCCCCGCAACCTCTGGGCGTGGTCGAACTCAAGCCCCACGGTCTGACCGAAGGTGACCCCCTTCAGACGCAGGTGTTCGCTGCTGTCTAGCAGTTCCTCGGCCGACTCGCACGTACGTTCGATGACGTCGTCAAGCATGCCGGGCACGGCCGAAACGCTCGCGGTAACCCAACCACTTGCCGAGGCGTCCTGCGCAATTCGGGAGAGAAGAGCGGTCTTTCCCGTGCCGCGAGGTCCGATGATGATAGTCGACAGGTTTGGATCGCCCTTGCCGCGCTCAAAGGCGCGATGCATGTCCTCGAGCAGCCCCTTGCGACCCGCAAGATACGGCGGCACGCTTCCGAAACTCGGCGTGAACGGATTCTCAAGCTTCATGCAAATCACTCCTTACAGCCATGCAATCTGGTGTGATTTTCGCATCTTTCGCATGTTTTCGCAAGCTTCGCATGTTTTCGCAAGTTTTGCAAAGGGTTGTTTAGCTGGCAAAATGTGTGAGACCATTCATCTCGCACATCCCACAATCGCACAAAGGCACCCTCAGCAACCTTGCCCCCACCAAGCCACAGGAGCCCCCACGACGCGCTCACGTCGCAGGGGCTTCCCTCCCCTCACGCTTGAAGCCTAGGGCACCGCTGACGTCAGTCTTTCGGCCGCGATCGACGGCACCAACACCGATACGAGCACCGGCATCGACGAGTGCGAAGCTATCGAGCGCGGCGCTTGTTTGGTCGGTTCTTTAGGGACTGCCCACCTCGGGCGCCGCGGTGATTGCCATGACCGGGCTTTGTTTGGTCGGGTCCTTGGAGGGGCCGCTCACCACTTTGGATTTGGGGTGTTGCGGCGGGAACTCGAACCGGCCCGCCGGTCTCAATGTGACTCCCGCGGCTCTTTGCGGACAATCCGCCGTCAAAGAGAGGCCGTCCCCCACAATTGCAGGCATTTTGTTAGAAAGTTCACCTTCTCATACCGTGCAACGCGCTATGATGCCAGTACTGCGATTTCGATGGGGAGGAGACTTATGGCAAATACGACACCTGAGCTCACGAAGGAAGAGCGCGCGGCGGCACTCGCCAAGGCCGCGAAGGCCCGCACCGAGAGGGCGGCTCTCAAGGACGACATCAAGGCCGGCAAGGTCAGCGTGGCGGAGGTCCTCGACATGGAGGGCGATGTCGCCCGCCGCATGAAGGTGAAGGACCTCATCTGCTCCGTCCCCGGCTACGGCGAGGCCAAGGCAGCCAAGCTCATGGACCGCATCGGCATCGCCGAGTCCCGCAGGGTCCAGGGCCTGGGCATCCGCCAGCGCGAAGCGCTCCTGGCCGCCCTCGAGGATTAGACAGTGAACAAAGAGCCCCCAGCCGCAATCCCTCCTGCGCTGATGTCAAAACCGGCCCAGGAGGGCCGTTGGGGGCTTTTTCATCGTCTTCCATGGGCTGCACTGGCAGCAAATCGGGTTTCGGTGCAGTTTCGAGGCCCCCGATGGCAGCAAATCGGGTTTCGGTGCAGTGATTTCTGAACGAGGGCGTTGCTCGGCTCTGTGAGGCGCAAAATTCTGTTGTTTAAACAACAGAATAGTTGACAAGCATCCTTTTTAAGGTCCCATACCCCCTCATAAAAGGGCCTTGGGGCGCACGAGGCGCGTTTTGACTGCACCGAAACTCGTTTGCCTGCCAATGGGTCCGTGAAAACTGCACCGAAACTCGTTCCGCTGCCAAAAAGGCCTTGGAACAGACTCCTACGCCGCCCGACAAGGCAGGCTGGACTCCCATTTTCCAAAAGCAGCCTGCGTCCGAAATTACAGACGCAGTTATAGCCGTCACCAACACAGAGAGGGCTTCTGGCAGACATGTTGCCGGTTTTCTTCAGGGGCTGTTGCTGGGGCTGGCCTATGTGGCTCCAATCGGCATGCAAAACCTGTTCGTCATCAACAGCGCCCTGAGCCACAGCCTCAGGCGAGCCTTGGCCGTGGCGCTCTTGGCTCATTCCACTTTGGTTGACGACCAAAAAGCGAAGCCTTCCTTTGCTCGGCGCAGCAACGGCAGATCGACCGGTTACAGCTCCTCGCCCACCCAGGCGCCCACGTTGTGCGTGAGGCAGTCGAAGGCTACGCCAAGCAAATGGACCTCGTTGCCCGTGCTGCGATAAGGCTCGGCGTAGCCCCGCTTGCGAATCTGAGCGAGGGCAGCCTGCGCGGCAGCCTTGCCGGCCCCCTCCCCCGAGGCGACTTTCATCTCCATAACGAATACGTGACCCGGTGCGCGCATCACCATGTCGATGCGACCACGCGAGGTTGTCACCTCAGCATCCAGATAGATGCCGATAAAACGCAAGATGGCAACAGCCACGCACTGGTAAGCCTGCTCAGACAAGCGGTCGGTGAGATCATAACCAATAGCGGAGAAGAAGGACTCGAGTGCCTCCATGAAGCCGTCCATGTCGCCGCAGCGTAGCGAACGCTGGCACGCCACCGCCCAGCCGCTCGTCTTGGAAACGTCCGTACCGGGACGCATGTATGCGTTGGCAAGCCAATGGTTGAAGCCCGCAGAAACCTCCCTGTTGGGGAAACCCAGGTCGTAGATTGTGCCCATGTCCTGGCCCCAAACCTCTTTGATGGTGAGGTAGCCTGTTTGGAAGAGCGCTGCCGGCATGGAAGGGCTGACCGGCTCGAAAGTGCCCAGGTCGGCACCGCTCAGCGTGAAAGCATCGACGTCGATAGGCTCCTTCTTCGCATACGATATAAGCCAGCCCGGAGTGCCCGTTTCAAACCAGCAGGCACGCATGTCGGCCGAGTCGAGGCAGCGGCCCAGCGAGACGGGGTTGAAGACGCGCGTCATCGAGCGGTCGAAGCAGTAGCCGTCGTACATGGAGACAAGGCGGGCGAACGCGCCGTCGGTGTCGGTGCCCAGCGTTTGGGCAAGCGCCGCAAGCCTTCCGGGGAAATTCGCTCGCACCTCGTCGTGCGTATAGCCAAGCAGCGAGGAAAACCTCATGTCCATCGTGATGTCGGTGAGGTTGTTGAGGTCCGAGAAAATCGAGACCTTCGAGAACTTGGAGACGCCCGTCATAAGGCAGAAGCGCTGCTTGGACTCGGTAAGCTTAACAACGGAATAGAACGCCTTGAGGAACGCCTGGAACGGCAGGACCTCAGGCGCGACCTTTGGATAATCGAGCGCACATCCGGGTCACACCCGGGAGTGCTGTGCCACATGACCGCCATACCGGACAACAAAGCCCCCGTTCCGGACAAAAATGAACTGCCTCCCATTCCTTGAACTTTACTTTCCGTGTCCAAGAAATGGGAGACAGTTCAATCTCTGGCCGAATAGGCCCAAAACGCAAAGGGGCTGTAACAAAAGCCCCTATAACGAATTCACGCCCCGTTCGGACCGGTCCGG
>CABQHM010000115.1 GCA_902464015.1 uncultured Coriobacteriales bacterium
GGTGTAGAGGCCGATGTTGAACAGGCAGCGCTCGCCGTCGAACACGAGCGGCAGCGAGGAGGGCGCCGCATGGTCGGCGTCGCGGCCCACGAGGAAGACCGCGCGGCTAAACGAAAACGACAGGTAGTTCTTGAGGATGCGGTTGCCAGCGCCCCAATCCTCGGGATCGGCCAGGTCAACCAGGCGGTCGTAGCAGGGCTCGGGGCAAAACGCGAAGTCGTACAGATTGCTGCAAAGCGTGCTGGGGACAACCATGGTGCATCCTTCTTTCGGGGGGTGGCGACGGGCACGAGCGCGATACTCACGAGCGGCGGCCGGGCATCCGAGGCTTTCGACTAGGGGAAACTATAGCGGTCTTAGAGAGGTGAAGGCGCGGGGAAATAAAGCTGAGGGCACCTGAAGGAGACTGGGAGAACAGACAGCTTGCCGCACTCAATCCCAGCTCAACCCATTGCCAGATGTAACTTTTGGCCCCCAGAAACTTACATCCAAAGCGGTTTCATCGCCAAATCACAGCCTTTTCCGGCTCGTATGTAAGTTTACTGACGCTCCGAGTGCCACAATGAAACCGGCCATCATTCCATCGCAGCCACAATGAGGTCAGCGCCGTTGATGAAGCGCCCCTTCTTGCCAGACGCCAAGATAAAGTCGCCCTCGCTGATTGCCTCGAGGCTCTCGGCATTTGGCTCCCCAAGGGCAATAGGGAGCGAATCGCAGCCGACGTCTATCGCCAACCCCAGGGAAGCCTGCACCACCGAAGACGCGTCGAGTCCGCTGCGTCCTGCAATCCCAGCGGCTTCGCTCGCTAAAAGGTCATCGGTGCAGATAGCAAAACTCGCGTTCAGCATGCTTGCTCCAATCAGACAATGCGTATGCGAGGCACTTTGGCGCATTGATGTATCGACGAAAGCTCCTGCCATCGCCGCTTAGCGCAACACCAGGGATAGCGCCTGCTCCCGGCGCAACCATGCCAAGGTACCCGGATCCGCCCTTTTCAATTATCCCAATACGGTATAATCCCCCGCAGGTCAACGAGTCCAACGCGTGTCGGGCAGCGCCTCCGGAACTTAGGAGGTAACGCCTATCAATCTGATCCTGTTTGCCGCGCAACTGTTGACGGCGCTGCTCGAGACGGCGACGACCGTCATCGAACTCATCTCGCTGCTCAAGGTGAGAAAGTCTCCCAAGAGCAGCGAGACCGATACGGGAAGGGAGGAGTAGAGACACACGGACGGCACTAAAAAGGCCATTAGCTCGCAACTAATGGCCTAAGCCCAATAACGGCGCCAACGCAGAACGACTCGTTGGCCTTAGTATAACCCGATACAGGATGCATGGCCAGGGCCATCGGAAATCGACAGACTTTCACGTAGGGCAAGCAGAAGTCCAATCCCAGCGCAGTCATTCCCGATGTAACTTTTGACGTCCCGAAACTTACATCCAACCCGGTTTCATCGCCAATTCGCAGCCTTTTCCGACTCGCATGTAAGTTTACTGACACCCAGTGTAGCCTGATGCGTCGGGCCGCATTCTCGATTTCGATCGCATCAGAGCGCCCCGACTGACAAACTTTACAGGCAGTCCCTCTGAACGCATGATGCGGGTATGCAAAGGACACCGAAAGGAGGCTGCCATGCCAGCGACAATGGACAGAAACGCCGAGGGGAAGCACCGCACTGGCTCGGCTGTAAAAGACCACGTGGCTGAGATTTACCCCCAGTGGGAGCCGGGCCCGTCGGATACCATAAACGCCTTCCCCATGAAATCGGCGCGGGTCAACGACCTGCCGTTCAGCATGCGCCCTGAGGAACCGACCTACGAGGACATCGCCGCACTCGCCTACAAGGCGCCGCTCAACTCCAACGGCATTGCCGTGCTACCTGCCGACTGGGACGACTATGACGAGTGACGCCGGCCTGCAAATATGCGAGGTCCGGCATGATGGCTCCGCGCAGATGCACGCCTTCTGCGCGGCCCACGGTTGACATTCAACCATCAGACCAGGCAAAATTCTCTCAGCTGAAAAAACCAATTGGTTTTGTAAGGGCGTGTCCGGACAACTGATTCGGATGCGCCCTATCTTTTCAGGAGCCCCTGCGGAACCCCTCATGAGACCCGCAGGCGAGACCGCGGCCCACTCCTATAAGGCAAAACACCCTGACGAAGCGGACATGGCAATCTCCACATCGTCAACTCCTTCGCCAAGCTCGGATTCCGCCACCCGCCCCCAAACCACAAAGCGGCCGCGGGCGCGGGGGCGACGGCGGCCGCTTCGGTTCGCGGGCGTGTTCGGTTCGCTCGCCCCTAGCCCTGGGCCAAAGGCGTCTGGTGGTACTCGAGCTCGGCGGCGCCGGGGGCGACGGTGACGCTGTAGGTCACGGTGGCACTCTCCTGGGCGTAAAGGTTGACGCTGCCCACCCACACCTCGTGGCCGTAGAGGGTCGACTGCACGAACTCGCCGGTGCCGTTGCTCACCGCGGCGCCGGATATCGAGCCGCCCGCGGGGGCCACCAGGAGCACCTGGTTGTACATGTCGTCGCGGCTGCGCTTGAAGGGGCCGCTGCCGGCGATGTAGCCGGGCGCCACCTCGGCCTCCTCGGGCGTGAGGGAGTTGGTCATGGTGGTCGCCATGTCGTAGGTCACCGTGCCGTCGGGGTTCTCCGTCCTGCCCACCACCTGAGTGTCCATGAGCAGGTACCAGGACATCTTGGCCCAGGTGTTGTCGTTGAGGTACAGGCCCACCACGGGCTCGAGCGGGTCGGAGCCCAGAGCGCCCGTGATGCCCTCGACCGCACCCAGGGCCTGCTCCACCTCGGCGTCGGGCGACCACACGAGCAGGCGGCCCTCACGGGCGTTGGCCGCGATGGTGTCCACCAGGGTCATGGGGTCCGCCGAGCCGAGGTTCTCCATGACCTTGCCGGCGGCAGCTGCGGCCACCTCGCCGAAGAAGGCGTCCTGCGAGGCGTTGTCGTCCCCGAAGCGCCAGTAGGTGTCGCTCGAGAGGATGCGGGCGGCGTTGGTGCCGTCCACAAGCGTGCCGTCCTCAGTCGTGACGCTGCTGCCAGTGGCCGCCATGAGGCGCTGGAGGAACACCGGGTCCACCGCGATCACGCCGTCCACCTGCTGGTCATGGTAGTCGAGCCAGGCCTGGGAGAACAGGTAGCCCACGCGCGTGAAGTCGGGCGTGTCGTTGAGGTTGCAGGCGCTGATGCCCATCTCGGCGCCGAAGATCGCCTGCTCCTCGCCTGTGATCTCGAAGGTCACCTCGCGCTTACCCATGGAGACGAAGTCGCTCAGCGACACGTGGCCGGCGTCCACCGTGAGGGTGCCCCATGCGCCGGGGAAGCCGCCCGTGGCGCGCAGCTCGGAGTTGCACTGGGCCACAAGCAGGTAAGTGCGCGGCCCGTCGCATCCGAGGAACTCGGGCAGCCTCTCGAGGAGGGGCCCGTAGGCCGCGAGCGTCTCGCTCGCCTCGTGCAGGGGCTCGGACAGCTTGTCCACCGCGTCGTTGAGCCGGTCGATGTTGAAGGTGCCCAGCGCGTCGAGGTCCCGCACGGCTTTGTCGAGCGCGGGCTCGATCTGGGTCACGAGCGCACTGTAGCGCTGCAGGGCGTCGGCGTTCACCGCGCCGCCCGTCGTGAGCGAGGAGGGCGGGCACGCCGCCATGGTGTCGGACAGGGGGGTCAGCACCTGGTCGACGAGGTTGCCGGCGATGTCGAGCAGAGACTTGGCGCCCGTGACGTCGCTGCCGTAGACCGGCACGAGGGACGCGAAGCCCCACAGCGGCCCCTCGAGCTCGGAGCGCATGGAGGAGACGGCCGTGCGCATGTCGTCGGTGCAGGCCTGCATGGCCGCGCCGTCGCCGGCCTTCACGGCCGTCTCGAGCTGACCGACCGTGGTCGAGAGCCCCTGCGCCTCGGCCACGAGCGCCTGGGCCGAGCCCACCAGGCTCGTCCCGCCCGCGGCAAGCGCGATGGCGAGCGCCACCAGCATGCTGAGCACGGCGACCAGCGCCGCGTGCCCACGACGGGGCCTGCGGG
>CABQHM010000116.1 GCA_902464015.1 uncultured Coriobacteriales bacterium
CCATGGGCTTCCACGACTACAACTGCCTGCAGATGAACGCCTTCGCCGTGGTGTCGGACTCCGGCACCCTGCCCGAGGAGTCGAGCTTCTTCGCCTCGATCGGGCGCCCCTTCCCGGCGGTGTGCATCCGCACCTCGACCGAGCGCCCCGAGGCCCTCGACAAGGCCTGCTTCACGCTGGCCGGCATCTCCGAGCGCGGCCTCCTGCAGGCCGTGCAAACGGCCGTGGCCCTGGACGCCGAGGGCTCGCTGCCCCAGGCCCCCGTGCCCGACTACGCCGACGAGTGCGTGTCCACCAAGGTCGTGAAGATCATCCAGAGCTACACGGGCATTGTTGACCGCATGGTGTGGAGAAAGGCTGCTGAGTAGATGCCTAAGAGAGTGCTCTTCATAACCTCGTTTGCCTTTCCCGAGCACGATGCGGGCGCGACCAGGATTACCATGCTTGCCCGCGCGCTGCGGGGGCAAGGGCATGAGGTGGAGCTGTGCGGTGTCGGAGAAGACGTCGTGTTCGACGGCATGGTGTGCCGTACGCTCAACCCCCACCGTACGAACAAGGTGCTTAACTGGCTTGCCTACCGTATGCTCGGGCGAAACGCCGTTGCCTTCGTCCGTCGCAACATCGGCCGGTATGATGCCGTTGTTACATCGTTTCTTCCCGCGTTAGCGACCGAGAAGATCAAGCTCCTATGCCGCGGCTCCGACGTGCCCTTCGCCGTAGACTGCACCGAGTGGTATACGCCCGATGAGTTTCCTGGCGGGGAGGAGGACCCCTCGTACCTCGACCACGTGAAACTGATTACGGAGGTCGTCGACCCAGGCGTGAGGGTTATCGCCATCAGCAGCTACCTTGAGCAGTATTTCGCTGGGAAGGGCTGTCCTGTCTTGCGGGTTCCCTCTATCCTCGACGTTGCGGCGCTCGTGCCCGAACGGCCCTTCGAACCCTCGTCCGAACAGGTCACTGTCATGTACGCGGGATCGCCCGCCAAAAAAGACTCCCTTGGGGTTGTGCTAGAGGCAATCGGACTTTTGGGGGAAGCAGAACTTAAAAGGCTTGCCTTTGACTTTTACGGCGTGTGCGACGACGATCTTCGTGGGTATATGCCGGAGGCTGTGGCACTACCTTCGTGCGTGAGGGCACATGGCCGCGTGCCGCGCGCCGAGGTGGTGTCCGCCCTGCGGCGGAGCGACTTCACCGTGTTGATGCGCGACCCGGAAAAACGGTTCGCCCAGGCAGGCATGCCCACCAAGGTGACCGAGAGCCTCGGCTGTGGGACACCCGTCATAGCGAACATCACGTCCGATCTCGGCGACTACCTAGAAGACGGGGGCGATGCCATCGTCGTGGGAGAATACTCGGCCGAGGCTTGCGCCTGCGCGTTGAAGAGAGCGGCGGGCCTGGCTGTCCCCGAGCGAGTCGCCATGCGCGGGATGGCCTGCTCCGTCGCGCGGTCGGGGCTTGATTACAGAGCCTACGCTGAAGCGCTCGATGCCTTTCTTATGGGGGCCGGGAAATGAGGATAGCTTGGGTCTGTAACAAGCCCCCGAGTCCCGTTGTCGTGGCTGCGGGGGTTGACGGCGGCAATTTTGGCGGTTGGCTCGATTCTACCGCGGCCGACTTGCTTTCCATCCCGGGAAATGAGCTCATGGTTCTCTTCCTCGGAGAAGGTCGTGTTGAAGGCGCTGACGGCAGCCTTGCCTATGCTTCCTTCGGCGAGGGCGTGGCTGATGTTTGGTTTCGCGAGAGGTTGGAAGCCTTCCGACCGGATGTCGTGCATGTCTGGGGAACCGAGGCTCCACATTCCCTTGCGGCCATCCGTGCCGCTCATTCTGTCGGTCTGAGCGACTCGACTGTCGTCTCGATTCAGGGCCTCGTCTCGATATATGGCCGTTACCATTACGCCGAGGGCATGCCTGGGCGTGCCATGCGCGTACCGAGCTTTGGGGATTTCGTGAGGCGAACGTCTCTGGAACGCGAGCGGCGCAGGTTTGTCGAGAGGGGCGAATCAGAGCGGGAATGTCTTCGTCAGACCCGGCACGTCATAGGGCGCACTGAGTGGGACAAGGCGTGCGCCGTGCAGGTAAACCCGGGTGTTTCATACTATCACTGTAACGAGTCCCTGAGAAGGGAGTTTTACGAGGGTGCCTGGGACGTGCGTGGCGTCGAGCGTCACAGCATGTTCGTGAGTCAGTGCTCATACCCGATTAAAGGGTTCCACTACGCACTCGAGGCGGCCGCCCTTCTCAAGCAGGACTACCCCGACGTGAAGCTGTACGCCACCGGGGAGAGCGTGTTCAGGGACGGTCTCCGTAGGAACTTGGGGCGCAACTCCTACCAGGCGTACGTAGCTTGTCTCATCGAACGGCTAGGGCTGCGGGACAACGTCGTTTTCACCGGCGGTCTCGATGCCGCTGGGATGAAGGCGCGCTACCTTGCCTCGAACGTCTTCGTGTCGGCTTCCACCATCGAGAATTCTCCCAACTCCGTGGGTGAGGCGATGTTGCTTGGCTGCCCCGTGGTTTCCTCCTGTGTGGGTGGGGTCCCCGACATGCTGACGCACGGTCTGGAGGGCTTCCTCTACCAGACGTCGGCTCCATACATGCTGGCGTGGTATGTCAAGCGCGTGTTCGAGGATGACGGGCTGGCAATGAGTTTTTCCAAAGCCGCGCACGAGAGGGCCGCGAAGACGCACGATAGGGAGCGAAACCTCCGCGATTTACTGGGGATTTACGACTCATTGATAAGGAATGGCCGATGAGCAACGCTCTATCCCTCAAATCCCCTTTCTTTACCCGCGAGTGCTCGACGGCGCTCAAGAGTGTCGCTATCGTGCTCGTCATTTTCGGGCACCGCGGGCTCATCGACTGCGCAGGGTCGTGGGGCGTGCTCATCTTCCTGGTCCTGAGCGGCTACGGCATATTCAAGTCGGCGCAGGGGAAGGGCCTGGCGGGATACTGGCGAAACCGCATCATCGGCGTGCTGGTGCCCTATGTGCTGTTCTGCGTGTTCCAGCTGGGGCTTTCGTTTGCCACGGGCGAGGGGATTGGCGCCGGAAATGTGCTCTGCACGGTGATGGGTCTGGATTTCGGGCTCAACGTGGACCCGACGATGTGGTACATCTCGTTCATCTTCGTATGCTACGCGGCGTTCTATGGGGCCTGGCGCGTTTATGAGCGTCGCGGAGCTGCCGCGTTCACCGCCGTACTGCTTGTGGCTTTCGTTTTGATAGCGGTTGTGGGGCTGACTAACGTCGCGTGGCACAGGGGCACCGCCGCGTGGACCTATTTCTGGGCTTTCCCCGCAGGTGTGATGCTTGCGATGTATGAGAAAAAGCTTGCGGGGGGTGTCTCACTGACGGTTTGCGCCTTTATTTGCTTGGCGGCGTTCGTTGCTGTTGTGCTGATGTACGGCACGGCGCACGGGTCGTTTAACCTGTTCGTGTACTCGGCGGCCGGCGCGGTGTTCGTGACGTTGACGGTCAAGTTTCTGATGGATGGCCCGGTAGGCGGCGTGCTGGCCAGCGCGTTGAGGCCCATGGGCGACGCTTCGTATGCGATGTACCTCAACGAGGGCTTTTTGATTAGACTTGACCCGTTTGTTCCCTTTACTATGGGGCCACTTTTGACACTGGTGTTGTCGTTCGCTTTTGCGTGGGCCTGGGACTGGCTCGTAACCGATAGAGTGACTAGATGGCTGAGAAGCTTCTGGGGACGTTAGATCCGGTTTGTTAAAAATGTCCTGGTGTGCGAGCGATTGGCGTGGGAGGTTCTTGATGGCGGCTCATTTCAGGCGGGATGTCGAACGCGT
>CABQHM010000117.1 GCA_902464015.1 uncultured Coriobacteriales bacterium
AGGCCCTCGAGCAGGCCAAGGGCGGCGCCGCTGCCGAGCAGGCCGCTCCCGCCGATGATGCCAAGGCCGAGGACAAGGCCGACGAGAAGGCCGACAAGGCTGAGGACGCCAAGGCCGACGAGAAGTCTGAGCCCGCTGCCGACGAGATGGCCGAGCAGGCCGCTCCCGCCGAGGCGGGCCTGTGGTACAACGACGGCGAGTACTTCGCCGAGGGCAAAGGCATCGGCGGCGACGTGCCTGTGACCGTCACCGTCAAGAGCGGCAAGATCGCCTCCGTCGAGGTCGGCGACAACTCAGAGACCCAGGGCATCGGCTCCAAGGCCATCGAGCAGCTGCCCGACGCCATCGTCGAGGCCAACGGCACCGAGGGCGTCAACGCCGTCTCCGGAGCCACCGTCACCTCCAAGGCCATCTTCACGGCCGTGGAGGACTGCCTCGAACAGGCGGGCACGACCGACGTGGCGCCCGAAACGGCAGTATCGAACACGTACTCAGACACCTCCGCATCGGACAACAAGGCCGCCGATTTGTCTGACTCTCTCATTGCCACGACAGACGATCACCTGGGCACTACGCGTTTCGGCAAGATGTCGATAACCATCCCCGATACGTACACCTGCGAACAGTTCGATCAGAGCCCGACTTCGGATGGCAATCAGGCCGTGGAGGCAGCCTATTCGCGCACCCTTTCGAAAACGAGCGCAATCTTCATTAAAGAGGTTTTCCTGGCAGACGCCGCAGCCGACTTCGACGATCCGAGCTTCTTGATTGACCTACTCGTTTCGGCAGACCTTAAAGCTACGAGCTCGGACGGGTCATGCGAGACAGTCGAAGAGATGTCTCAGCTTGGCAACGATACCTACTTCGGAATCTATACAATCAAGCTCGAGGGAACGGACGTCACGGTACTGGGCGGCGGAGCCGTAGACGAAGACGGCAACCTGTTGCTCGTCAGGGTATTCGTACTCGGAAACGTCGATTCAGATGACGTGTTCGAAGTTGTCGATTCGATCGAAGTAAACTGCGCGCCCGAAAGCCCTTCGAGCTCCTCTTCCACCTCGCTCTCGCTCAGCCAAAGCTCTCGCGGCCTCTCTGGCTCCAGCACCCGTTCGAGCGACTCCTCCTACACCCCCACGCGCGGCGAGCAGAACGCGCTTAACAGGGCGAATGACTACTTGGAGTTCATGTCCTTCTCGCGCAGCGGCCTCATCGACCAGCTTGAGTTCGAAGGCTACACCACCTCCGAGGCTGAGTACGCCGTGGACAACTGCGGCGCCGACTGGGACGAGCAGGCTGTGCTCAAGGCCGAGGAGTACCTCGACTTCACGTCCTTCTCCCGTAGCGGCCTGATTGACCAGCTCGAATTCGAGGGCTTCACGTACGACCAGGCCTCGGCCGCCGCAACCGCAGTGGGACTGTAAGCCATGAAAAACAAGAAACGCACGGCGACACACTTCGCCGCGGCCCCCGCTGACACGGCTACGTCCCCAGAACAGCTCGAATAACGCCCACTTGGCTTTCAGGGCGCCCCTCCAGGCAGTTCAGAGCTGCCCTCGGAGGGGCGCCCTCTACTTGAGGCAACGGGAAAACCCATTGGCAGGATATCGGGCAGGCGACGGGCCCGATGGCGGGGCGCACCACGCACATCCGTCTTCCTTTTCCGCGCTTCCCTATGCTGGGCAATCCGGCCCGCGGCCAAAATGCTAGACTCTTATCGAGCACCTCGAAACGAAAGGCGGCGAATGACATGGGCGAGGCAACCACCTCAAGCAGGTATCCCATCGGAATCCAGACGTTTGAAAAAATCCGCGAGGGCGGTTACCTCTACGTCGACAAGACGGCCTTTGTGCACGAGCTTGCGCACGGCTCCGGTTCGACCTATTTCCTCAACCGCCCCCGCCGTTTCGGCAAGTCGCTTCTGCTCTCCACCATGCAGGCATATTTCGAAGGCAGGCGCGAGCTCTTCGACGGACTCGCCATCTCGGAGCTTGAAACTGCCTGGGAATCTCACCCGGTCATTCGCATCGACCTCTCCACCGTGAAAACCGAGGACCAAGGGCAGCTTGAAGAGTTGCTCAATTACACATTGTCGGAACAAGAGGCCCTTTGGGGCCGAAACGCCGACGCAAAGACCCCCGGCTCGCGACTCATAGCCCTCATCAGGGCGGCTTATAAGCAGACAGGCAAGACTGTCGTTGTTCTCATTGATGAGTACGACGCCCCGCTCCTCAATGTCGCGCACGACCCCGAGAAGCTCCGTGCATTTCGCCTTGCCATGCAGGAGTTCTTTGCTCCGCTCAAAGCATGCGACGAATACCTGCGCTTTGTGTTTCTGACGGGCATCACCAAGTTCAGCCAGCTCTCCATCTTCAGCGAGCTCAACAATCTCAAGAACATCAGCCTCGACCACCGCTTTGCCGCCATCTGCGGCATTACCGAGGAAGAGCTGACAGGACAGATGTCTTTCGACGTCGACGCATTGGCAGCAACCCTGGGCATACATCGCGACGACGCCCTGGCCCGCCTCAAAGCAAACTACGACGGGTATCACTTTTGCAGTCCCTCACCCGACATCTACAACCCGTTCAGCCTGCTCAGCGCCCTGGACTCCGGACAGCTCGACGCCTACTGGTTCGGCAGTGGCACGCCCACCGTTTTGGTCAACCTATTCCAAAAGAACGGTTGGGAAATCGGCGACCTGGAAGACCGGGAGGCCGACGCGGAGGAGTTCGACGTGCCCGCCGAGGGCATGCAGACGCCGCTGCCAATGCTTTACCAGTCGGGCTACCTCACCATCAAGTCGCGCGACCCCTTCACGGGCGCCTACACACTCGGCATCCCCAACGCAGAAGTCGCCCGCGGCCTATCGCGCGCGCTTGTAAGGCACGCCGCACCGCAGGCGCTCGGCGAGGTAGGAGGCCTGGTACGCACTATCTCGCGCAACCTACGCTCCGACGATATGGAAGACGCTCTTCAGGCAACGAAGGCGTTCATGGCGGGAATGCCCTATCACTTGGGGTCGCACAGCGAACGCGGGTTCCAGACAACATTTTGGCTGATATTCACCCTGCTTGGCGCCCAGATCGATACCGAAGTACGAACTGCGACCGGGCGCGTGGATGCCGTCGTCAAGATGCCCGACTCCATATACGTGATGGAGTTCAAGTACAACAAGTCGGCCCAAGAGGCACTTGCGCAGATTGACAGCAAGGGCTACTTGCTTCCCTACAAGGCAGACGGACGCAAGCTGTATAAAGTGGGCGTCAATTTCTCAGAAGCAGGCCAAACACTCGAGGACTGGGTCATCGAGGAGGACATGCGGCTCACCGAGCGGCCTCCCGTAGACAGATACTAACCTGAAGCACCCAACTACGACTTCGGCCATTTGCTGACGGATGACCGCCCCATCGTCTGGGGGCTGAGCAGAACGCCACTGCTCCAAAACACATCGAGCGCCTGCGTGCCGACGGCACCGGTGCGATTACCAGTCGGATCGACACTGCGAGTCAAAATACGGCTTACCAAAAATACCCTCCGCAAGGAGGGCGCCCCGTAGGGGGACAACCTTGATTCGCACAGGCCTCCGTTTGGGGGCCTTTCTTTTCTTAGGGTAACTCATGAACTGGCATGCGGCGCCCATCTTTGCCGGCCTATCTGCAGACGGCGAAATTCGATGCGTTCGTCAAGCGCCCCACCC
>CABQHM010000118.1 GCA_902464015.1 uncultured Coriobacteriales bacterium
GCACCGTGACCGGCCGCGTCGCCGCCCAGTCCGCCATGGAGTACCTGGGGCTGTAAGACGTCTGGCCTTGGGGTTTCTGACGGGTAGACAAACTGGCGATTAGAGGTGCCGGATTCGTCCGGGAAAACTGGACGGGTCCGGCACCTTGCATTGAGAGTAGGCCATCTGCATAAGACCGCCTTGCAATGCCGGTTCAGTCATGCCGTCTTATTGAAAATGACAAGCTGGACTGGGCGGGCCAAGTGCGAGGTCTCAGCATAATTCGCCGAGCAGGCTGACATGCCTGATCTGGGCATGTCCTGGAAAGAGGCGCTGGCATACGGAGAAGAGACATCCGCAAAGTCACACTACATCAAAGACGCGCGCCTTATGGCTCAGCAAAAGTACGACCTGGGACGCAACAGTTCCTGGATGTTTACTAAGCATGGCGTGCCGCTGCAGATTCGCAACATGGAGAAGCTCAAGCAGTTCCTGGACGCCGGCGAGCAGATTCACTACCAGCCCGTCGCCTGCTATGACGGAGGGGACGGCTCCAGAACCATTCAGTTTTTCCTCAATCAGATTGCCTCCGATGACGCCTACAAAAACGTCGAGGTGCGCACGGAAACCCGAGGCGTTGCTTTGCTGATGTCCGACGAGCGCACGGTGGAAGGCATCCAAACCAAGGGTGCTGATGGCCTCTATGTTGACATCAGCGCCAAAGCGGTCGTCCTCGCCTGCGGTGGCATGTCAAACAATCTCGAGCTGTTGCAGAACTACTCAAACCAGGACCTGAGCCACTGCGTTGCCGTTGACCAGGGGCACTTTGGTGACGGCATGGTCATGGCTGAGCAAACTGCGCACGGGCGATGCAAGACCATCGCGCTTTCTAGCATGCTGGGCTATGTGGGCGGTTTCCACTACCAGTCGTTCCTCGGCCTTGCTGCAGGCGACAACCCTAGTGCGCTTTTCGTAAATCAGATGGGAAAGCGCTTTGCCAATGAGGACGTCTCCCGCATCACGGTGGATGAGAAGGTCACGGGTGTCATCGGTTATAGCAAGCTTATCGAGGGGCAAGGCGTCGTCTATTCCGTCATGGGCCGTGGCCTTTTGGATTACTACGAGCAGAACGGCCTTTTTAATGCCATGGGCTTCTACGGTAACGGCCAAAACGACCGCGAGTTCGACCTTGAGGCCGAGCTTGGGGAATACGCGGACAATCCCAACATGCTCAAGGCAGATACCCTCGAGGAGCTGGCAGAGAAGATGAACGTACCCGCTGATGCCTTTGTTTCTTGCGTGGAGCGCTACGACGCCGACGCTGCGGCTGGCGCAGGCGACACTCTCTACGGCAAGGACGCCCAGTACATGATTGCCCTGGACGAGGCACCCTACTACGCCTTCAAACTGAGCTCGCTCATCGTCAACACCAACGCCGGCATCCGCGTCAACGAGAACTGCCAGGTGGTTGACCAGGCGTTCGTGCCGGTGAAGGGTCTGTACGCCAGCGGCATCGCCATCTCCGGCTTCGTGACGGACGTCTACGAGGTGGGCAACTGCCAGTGCGTCTCCATCTGGAGCGGCAGCAAGGCGGCGCGCACCCTGGTCGAGCAAGACCTGGGCGGCACGGTGGCCGACGACTGGTACGGCGACGCCGAGTGGAGCAACGATGATCGCCCCACGTTCTCCAACTGGGACGCTTATGAAGAATGGGCAGGTAAGCAGGCCTAGCAGGCCGTCGGCCTGGCAGGGTCAAGTGCTCCTGGCGGGAGCCAGACCCAAGTGCTACGGCAGCACTTAGGGTCGATTGCCCCACGTCTCTTTTGGTTTGACTGTTTTCAATTCGCCGTGCGAAAAATGTACACGGCAATAATCCTGCCAATCTCCCCGGGGGATTAGGGCCTGGGCCTGGGCGAGCAGACCGGACCCCTTCCTGCACTTGAGGATGTCGCGGAAGCGCCTGCGCTATTGATGTTCACTAGGCGGATATGACGCTGGCTTAATCGCGTGGGAGTCTCCCGCCGAAAGGTCGCGGCAGGCGGTCCAGAATGTCTATTACCGCAATCGACGGCCGGCCTGCCGGCCCCGCTGGGCGGGAGGTAAGACGATTTTAGCGGCCGTGCGACCCTCCCCGCATCCTATGTGCTTGCTTTGTTGCAAGACTAAGCGCAATAGTTTTGCGATTCAGAATTCAAATTGATTATGCACGCGAAAGAACGCCGGCCGTACCATCGAGGTGCGCGCCGGCGTTCTCGTTATTGTGCGCACCCGTTCACGCTGCGGTGCGCACCGGGCCCTAGGCCCTCTTCATCGTCAGCTCGCGCATGTTGACGTCGCCCATCTCTATCACGACGGCGTTGTGCACTATGCGGGCAAATGCTAAGTCGCACGTTATGCGAAGTTCAGGCAGGCGCACCCGCCTGACCAGGGCAGCCGCCCCCGCCGACTTCGCATAACGCGACGTCCTACAGCAGCCCCTTCAGCCATTCCATAATCGCGGACTTCTCCTCCTCCCCGTAGGCGCTCTCCGTTATCAGGTTGGCGGCGGCCCTCTCCACTGCCTCGCTCCTTGACTTCGAGCTGATCTTGGCGTAGATCTCGGTCGTCTTCACGGAAGAGTGGCCCATAAAGTCGCGGATGTAGATGATGTTGACGTCCGCCTCGACGAGGTGGACGGCCTTCGAGTGGCGCAGGGCATGCGGGTGGGTCGTCGGCGGCACGGCGAGGGGTCGGCCTCGTGCGCGGCGGCCACGTGCTTTCTTCTGATTCCTGGCAAACAACCGTCTACGAGGACGCCGCCCTCCCCGCCTCGGCGACGGAGGAGTACGCCTGCGACATCGTCGTCGTCGGCACCGGCATCGCCGGCATGAGCGCAGCCGTCGAGGCGGCCGAGTCCGGGGCCTCCGTTATCGTGCTTGCACCCTCCAGACTTTCGCCTCAAACCGCAACGCCGCGCAACAATCCGCAGCGTTTCCGCAGGTAGGATGACCAAGGCAACCGAACGCAACAATCCGCACCGAAACAACTGCGTAGCTCGACGGCTCAAAATTCGCAAGGCTCTGACCTGCGTCTTTGCCAAGTTCGTACCGGGCGAAGCCCGAGGGGGTTGTCTATCTCAGGTTCGGCGAAAGGGAGTAAACATGGGGCTGTAACAAAAGCCCCGCCAATCATTTTTGGAGGCACCCGCACGATTATCCGGGCGGGTGCCTCCCTTTGTATTGAAAATAGCATTCTACCAGGCAATATGGTAAAATGGAAGCCGCAACGGAGACCCCGTAGAGATAGGTTCCCGCTATGCCGAAGCCCGCCTTCAAGCCCTACCAGCAGCGCCAGCTCATGCTCCTGCCGC
>CABQHM010000119.1 GCA_902464015.1 uncultured Coriobacteriales bacterium
GGTTCTTGGACGAGGTCTGCACCAGCATGTGGGAGGTCCACGACGGCCAGGTCGATCCCTTCGAGGGTGGCTACTCGGCATACATCCTGCAGCGCGTGGAGCGCGACCGCATGGCCGCCGTCACCGAGGAGCGCCGCCGCAATATGGCACGCAAGGAGCTTGCATGGCTGAGCCGCGGCGCCCAGGCCCGCTCCACCAAGCCCAAGTTTCGCGTGGAGGCAGCCCGCGAGCTCATCGCCGACGTGCCGCCCGTGCGCGACGAGCTGGAGCTCAAGCGCCTGGCCGTAAGCCGCCTGGGCAAGCAGGTTATCGACGTGGTCGACGTGGACGCCGGCTACGCGGACGCCGATGGCGTGTCAAAGCAGGTGCTCTCCGACGTGACCTGGCTTATCGGTGCGGGCGACCGCTATGGTCTGCTGGGAGAGAATGGCGCCGGCAAGTCCACGCTGCTTGACGTGATTCAGGGCAAGATCGCGCCCCTGCGCGGCCGCGTGAAGATTGGCCAGACAGTGCGCTTTGGCGTGCTATCGCAGCAGCTCGAGGAGCTCGAGCCCTACATGGGCGACACGATCCGCGAGGTGCTGAGCAACTATAAGAAGTACTACATCATCGACGGCAAGGAGACCTCGCCCGAGAAGCTTTGCGAGCGCCTGGGTTTTACGACGCAGCAGCTCTGGAGCCGCATCGGTGATCTTTCGGGCGGCCAGCGCCGTCGCCTGTCGCTGCTGCTGACGATCCTGGACGAGCCCAACGTGCTTATCCTGGACGAGCCCGGCAACGACCTGGATACCGATATGCTGGCGATTGTCGAGGACCTGCTCGACGGCTGGCCCGGCACGCTAATCTTGGTGACGCACGACCGTTTCCTGATGGAGCGCGTGACCGACCAGCAGTGGGCGCTGCTCGACGGCCACCTGACGCATATGCCCGGCGGCGTCGATCAGTACCTGCGCCTGTGCAACGCTACCGCCGAGGGCGAGCCCGTGGGTGCACCGAGCGCCAAGACTGGTACGTTCGACACCGGTGCCGCGGCAGCTGCGGCCGAAAAGCCCAAGTCGAGCGGTCAGCCCAACGGCCTTTCCAATGCCGAGCGCCAGAAGCTCCGCCGCGAGGTGAGCTCGCTCGAACGCAAGATGGAAACGCAGCGCGCTCGCGTGGAGGAGGCCGAGGCCGCCATGGCCCAGGTCGATCCCACCAACTACACGGCGCTGGGCGAGCAGCAGGCAAAGATCGACGAGGCCCACGCCGCCATGGACGAGTTGGAGATGGCGTGGCTCGAGGCGAGTGAGAAGCTCGAGGGCGAGGAGTAGGCGAGGATGATCAAGGCCGCGTTTTTCGATATCGACGGCACGTTGCTGAGCTTTAAGACCCATCGGATTCCGGCGTCGGCGCAGCAGGTGCTCGACAGCTTTCATGAGCAGGGGATTGCGTGCGTGATCGCCACGGGTCGCCCGACCTATCAGATGCCCGATTGGCTGTTCGATCTTGGTTGGGGTGCGTACATTACACTCTCGGGCCAGCACTGCTTTGATGCCGAGGGGGTTTACCGCAGCTGTCCGATCGATCCGGACGACGTCGCGGTGATTGTGGATCAGGTGGCTCAGGGGTGCTACGACTCGCTGTGCATGCAGGGCGAGAACTCGTTTGTGAACCGCCTGTCCGAGCGCGTGGTGACGGCCGGCAGCAATGCGGGAATTGTCTACCACGAGGAGCCGTTTGAGCACGCCTTCGATGCGCCGGTTTACCAGTTCTGCGCCTTTGTGGATCCGTCCGACGAGCACATCGTGACCGATGCGGTGTCGCATTCGCTCACGACGCGTTGGTGCGACCTGTTCTGCGACATCATCCCCGCTAACGGCGGCAAGGACCTGGGCGTGGCAGCGACGCTGGAGCGCCTGGGTATTGACGCGGACGAGGCGATTGCCTTTGGTGACGGCGAAAACGACCTGTCGATGTTTTCGGCCGTGGGCACGAGTGTGGCCATGGGCAACGCGCAGGATACCGTGAAGGCTGCGGCGACCTACGTGACGACCGCCGTGGACGACGACGGAATCTACAACGCCGCAAAGCACTTTGGGCTGCTATAGTTGCGGAATCGGCATCTGGGGACGTTCCTTTTCTGCCGGCAGTTGGGGGACACTCCTTGCGGGGCGTGTCCCCGTTTTGATTTCGTCCCGTGCGTTTTGTGAAACACGGTTAACTTTTTAAACAACGTAGTAAGACATGGGCAACTTTTGCGGTAAAGTAAATCAAGTAAAAGTATCCAAAGGCTAACTAGAAGCCATCGCGAAAGGCGGCCCATGGCCCTACGTGAATCCGGAGAAGACTATCTCGAATCTATTTATGTGCTCTCGGAGCGCCAGGGCGTCGTTCGCTCGATTGACGTTGCCGAATACCTGGGCGTAACCAAGGCGAGCGTCTCTAAAGCCATGGCGACGCTGGAGAACAACGGCTATGTCGAAATGGGCAAGCGCGATGTTCATCTGACGGAACGTGGTCTGGAGGTCGCTCGCCAAATGTGGGAGCGCCACTGCTTTTTTGTTGGACTGTTAGAGGACGCAGGCGTTTCGGCAGAGGTTGCCTCGCAAGAAGGTTGCCACATGGAGCACTGCCTGAGCGAGGAGAGCTTCGAGAAGCTGAGGGCGATGTTGAGCAAGGATGATGCGGCGGGCCCAACAACGGAAGCCTAATTGACCCCCAGTAGCGCGGAGTTCGCGCAAAGCGCGAACCAGCGAAAGGGGAGAGGGACTCGGACAACAACGAGCCCGCCGCAGTCCAAAGTAAACCAATCGGTGTGCAGCGCCCCATCAACCGCGTCTCCCTCTCATCCCGAAGAGACGCGCCTCCCGCGCCGGAACGGCGCGGGACAGCGACCGGGATCAGTGGCCCCACCAACTAAGTCCAACTCAGACAAGGAACCCCGCCAGCAAGCGATGCCCAAGAACCGCCAGCAACGTCACCGCAGGCCGGGGCCGGGCTTGGTTTTGAAAACATTCCGCAGCGCGAGGCCCGCCTTTCCGTTGCTCCGCAGGAGCAGGAAAGACGGGCCTCATGCGCGAGGACGTTTTCAAAACCAAGCCCGGCTCCGGCCGGAGGGACCACAGACGCTACAGGTTCTTGACACCCATCGCGCGCATGGCGTTCAGGATGGCGATGATCGCCACGCCTACGTCGCCAAAGACGGCAAGCCACATATTGGCGATAC
>CABQHM010000120.1 GCA_902464015.1 uncultured Coriobacteriales bacterium
TCAGCTGGGAGAGCGCATGGCTGGCAGCCATGAGGTCAGGGGTTCGATCCCCCTAGGCTCCACCACGGATCCCCGAGGGGCCCGCCGGAGACGGCGGGCCCCTCTTTTTGTTTCCGGGGAACCGGGCCTGTAGGATAAATGGGCCCATAGGACGAGAAGCGTGTCTCATCCAGGGGCGTCGGCGCGGGCCGGCGCCCCTTTCTCGTTCGCCCGGATTCGCCGGCCCCATTTGGGCGCCCGGGCGGAAAGCGCGCCCCCGCCGCGCATGGGCATCGCGAGGCCGGGGCGCTCGCTCTCGCCCGCGCCGCGCGCGAGGAGGCCGCGCCGGATCCGCTCGGCCGCATCGAGGCGATCCACAGCAGGGCGGGGACGCATTCGGCGCTTGGCCGCCTCGGCCCCGCCGAGTTCGGAGAGGCCGATCGGCCCGAGGGAAACGGCCGCTCGAAGGAGGCGCAAGAGCCGTCGATGGAATCGGGGCGGATTCGGATTCGGTGGCAGCGGGTTCGCGAACCCCGGCATCGACGGCTGTTAACGCCAATGGGAAACCCGCCAATTACACCAATTCTTCATGCCGCCTGAACTAATGTATCGCAGCCAACCGCACCAACGTAAATTAGCCAATATCGGCACCCTCCTCTCCGGCCGTTTTCTGCGCCGTTTCGGATAGGGGCAGGTCCTTCATGCGGTAGGACCTGCCGGTGACCTTGATGTGCGCGCAATGATGGCACAGCCTGTCGGTTATGGCGTTGGCCTTCACCGGGTCCCCGAGCACCGCGGCCCAGCCCCCGAGGGGCACGTTGGTCGTCACGATGGTCGATCTCCTCTCGTAGCGCGCCGAGACGACCTGGAAAAGCAGCTCGGCGCCCTTCCCGTCGATGGCGAGGTAGCCGACCTCGTCGATCACGAGCAGCGAGGAGTGGGCGTAGTACCTCAGCCTGCGTTCCAGCGTCCCGTGGTCGGCCGCCTGCTTGAGGTCGGCGATCAGGCGCGCGCAGTCGACGAACCTTACCTCCTTGCCCGCCTTCACGGCCTCGGCGCCGAGCGCGATGGCGATATGCGTCTTGCCCACGCCCGAGCTGCCGACCAGTATCACGTTCTCGGCCTGCTCGACGAACCGCAGCGCCGCCAGCTCCTCGACGATCGCCCTCGGGACCGAGGGCTGGAAGTCGAAGTCGAAGTCGCCCAGGGTCTTCACGAAGGGGAACCCGGCGTTGCACATGCGCCTGTCCAGGCTCTTCGCCCTCTTCGCCGCAGCCTCGGCCGCCGTCATCTCGCACAGCGCGCCGCAAAAGTCCCTCTCGCCCTCGGCCACCATGCGCATGTAGCCCGGGAGCAGCGCCGCCATCTCGTCGAGCCCGAGCTCCGACAGGTTGGCCGACGCCCTCTCGAACGCGCCGCCCGCGGTGATCATGCCCCCACCGTCCCCAGGCCGTTGAGCAGCTCGAGGTTCGCCATCGCCGCCGCGGCTATGTCGTCGTCGCCGTAGCGCCGCTTGGCGGACAGGGCCTGCTCGTAGTGCTCTGCTTTGTAGTTGAACGGCTGCGGCGCGGCGGTGGTGTCGTGGACCGCGACGACGTCGCTGCCCATCATGACGCGCAACTGTCCCGAGGCCGTCAGGACCTTCTTGACCTTGCGGCCGATGCAGCGGCGGGGCACGGACCACTCGCGGCCGGCGGCGCGCACCAGCATGGTCGACGGCACGACCTGCGTGCTCACGTCGCCTATCAGCGACTCGAGGGCGCGCACGTTGCCGAGCGGCCTGAGGATTTCCTTCTCTCTCATGAACAGCACGGCCGGCGGCAGCCCCGTCGTGTCGTTGGGCTCGGCGTTGCACCTGTGCTCGATGCGCTCGATGATGGCGACGAGCTCGTCCTCGCCGCGGAAATCGCCGTCGTAGACCTTGAGCCGGTTCAGGAATCTGTTGGCCGACTCGTCCTTCCCCTTGGTCTCCGGCGTCCTGACGGCGCAGATCTCGAGGTCGAAGCCCGCCTCGGCGGCGAAGCGCCACGCCCGCTCGACTTTCTTGCGCCTGCCTCCCGAGATGGTCACGAGCGCCGACATGTTGTCGGTCATGCACTTCTCGGTCGCGCCGCCGTTGGCGATCATCACCGAGAGCAGGCAGCCGAGCAGGTCGTCGGTGGTTTTGGTGACGGAGTAGCGGAAACGGTGCAGCCTGGAGTAGCCCAGCGTTGCGCTGAACACGTTGAACTCGTAGAGCACGCCGTCGACGTCGTGCATGCGGATGCTCTCCTTCCAGTCGAACTGCAGCTGCTTGCCCGGCGGCGTCTCGTACCGGGGATGGGGCTCCGCGCCCTCGTCGGGAACGCCGCAGACGATGTCGCGGCGCAGCATGTAGGCCGTCAACGCGTTGTAGCCGGGCAGTTTCTTGTCCGCATGGCGGTCGAGAAGGTACTCGTGAATGGCCTTCTTCGTCGCCCCGGGCAGCGCGGCCTTCTCCTCGATGACGTCTCTGACGGCGTCGAAGGCGCTCGGGCGCTCGGTCCTGGCGTCCTCTATCTGGCCGCCAGACTTCCAGTACTTCGCGACGGTGTGGCGGTTCAGGCCGTAGCGCCGACCGATCTCGGTGAAGTTCGGGGTCGTTCCCGCCTGCCTGTACATGTCCAACTCTCCCATGATGTTCCTTTCCAACCCGATCCCCCTCCTCGATTCCTTGCCTCAAGGGGGAGAATAGTCCAGCGATGACGTTGGTGCGATTGGCAAAAGTACGTTGGTACAGTTGGCTAAACTGCGTTGTCGCAATCGGCAGAGTGCGTTGTTCTAACTGGCTGTTTTTAGACTAGCGTTAATAGGCCAGCGCAGGCGCCGCGGGCCCAATCCCGAGAAGGGCGTTCTGCCGATCGGGACGAAGGTGCAGGCCGTCGCGGAGCTCGAGGCCCGGGGCGGCAGCGCCGCCGAGGTCGCCGGCAGGTACGGCGTGTCCCGCACCGCGCCTTACGCCTGGCGGCGGAAGATCTTGGGGCATAATGGAGGGGCGCCCGAAGAGAAAGGGGCTCCCGTGAGCAA
>CABQHM010000121.1 GCA_902464015.1 uncultured Coriobacteriales bacterium
CCGAGGTCGACGACCTGCTCCTCAAGGCCGTCCAGACCACCGACCAGGACGAGCGCGCCAAGTACTACCAGCAGGTCATCGAGATCGCGATGAAGGATTACGTGGGCGTGTACTACGCCGTCCCCAATCTGTACTACGCCGTGAATCCTCGCGTCCATGGCTTCGTACAGCGCCCCGACAGCACCTTGCGTTTCGTTACCCCCGACCGCAACACCTGGGTCGACTAGCAACCAAGCGCCCGGTATAGCGGCATGAAAAAGGGCTGGCTCGGATTTCCGGGCCAGCCCTTTGTTGTGGGCGTCAGTGCAAAGCGCTGAACTCACGCCCTACAAAAACCGCAGGTACAACGCCTACCAGGCCGCTCCGTCAGCACCATCGATGGCAATGTCCGCCTCGAAGAACGCCTTGATGGCCGCGATGCCATAAGCCGTGTCCTTGACGCCGCCCGTCTCGTAGCTCGAGTGCATGGCGAGCTGAGGCATGCCGATATCAACGGCATGGACGCTGACCTGTGTGTTGGACAGGTTGCCCAAGGTGGAGCCGCCGGCGACGTCGCTGCGGTTGGCAAACGTCTGCAGCGGGATGCCGGCCTTCTTGCACAGCGCGGTGAACACGGCGCGGCTGAAGGCGTCGGTCGTGTACTTCTGGTTCGCGGCTTCCTTGATGACGGGGCCGCCGTTGAGCTTCGCCTTGTTGCAGTCGTCGGTCTTGCCCGGGATGTTGGGGTGGACCGCATGGGCGTTGTCGCAGCTCACGAGGAACGACTTGGCAACCGCGCGGTAGTAGTCCTGCTCGCCCTTGCCCAGCGCTGCGTTCATGCGCACGAGCACGTCGTGCAGGAACGTGGACATGGCGCCCTGCTTGGTGTTGGAGCCGACCTCCTCGTTGTCAAAGAGGGCGACCACGTTCACGCAGGCATCGTTGGACGCAGCCTCAAGCAAGCCCTTGAGCGCCACAAAAGCGCACTGCAGGTCATCGAGCTTGGGCGTGGAGACAAACTCCTTGTCGAAGCCCCAGACGCAACCCTGCTGGCGGTTCACCAGGAAAAGGTCCTTTGCCAGGATGTCTTCCACGGCGCAACCCAGGCGCTGGGCGACCATCTCGTCGAAGGCGCCCCGCGTAAGGTTGCCGGCGCTCATGAGGGGGCACAGGTCCACCTGGCGGTTGAAGGCCTTGCCGTCGTTGACCGAACGGTCGAAGTGGATGCACATGTTCGGGATGATAAGCACGTCCTCGTCGATGTGCAGAAGGCGGCTCTCGATACCGCTCGGGGTCTGAACGAGCACGCGGCCCGCCAGGCCAAGCGGCCTGTCGAGCCAGGTAGAGTCGATGGGACCGCCGTACACCTCGACGTTCAGGCGCAGGTAGTCGCCAGGACCCTCAAGCTCAGGCACGGCCTTGACCTTGAACGTAGGCGAGTCGGTGTGAGCGGCGGCAATCTGAAAGTGATAGTTTGACAGCTCGGAGCCCACCTTGAAGGCAATAAGGCTGGAGTTGTTGCGAACGGCGTAGTAGCTGCCGCCAGGTACGACGTTCCACTCGTCGCCCTCGCGCAGGCACTCGAAGCCGGCGGCGTCAAGATAGCGCCTGGCCGATGCCACCGAGTGGAACATGCTGGGGCTCTGCTTGATGAACTCGATGAGCTCAAGCGAGGTCTCAATATCGCTCATGCAGGTAAACGTCCTTTCACGTGCGAGGTTAAACGAGAAGCTCGGTCAGGATGCGGGCCGCAAGGGTTCGGGGAAGCAGCACGGGCAGACCGCTCGTCTCCTCCAGGGCCTCCTTCATGGCTGCCGAGTAGCCCATGCAGTCGGTGCACATGAAGGCAAGGTCCTTGTCGGCAAACTGCTTGCCCGCCTCCTTGACCGCCTCGAAGTCCAGATAGGGGCTCGCGCTGGCCACGAACACGTCGACGCCGCTGCGGCCCCAAAACTCGTAGGCCTGCTCCACCTGGTCGGGCATGGGCACAAGGATGCCGATGCGCTTTCCGCCAGCCAGGTTGCGGGCCACCGCGTGCAGCAGGGGCTGCGGCTCAAGGAAGAGTTTCTCGTGGTGGAACTCGGGGAACACGCCGGTGCAGAAGAGGACTACGGCGTCCGCCCCCTCCCGCTCAGCCTGGTCAATCTTTGCTTGCACGAGAGGGTTCACGAACCTCTGGGTGAAGTGGGCCTGACGGCCGTCGCGCATGCGCGAGACGAGCATCTCATCGCCGGGCTCGACCGTCACGGCCGCCTCGATCTGCTCAAGCGTGTAGTCGTCAAGCGCGCCGTACTCACGCACCTCGACATGCGCCGGCAGCATCGGGGCGATGTCGCCCATAATGTCGACGCGCGGTGCCTGCCCGATAGTGATTGCCGCAAGCACTTTTTTACCCGAAGCCATGAACCCTCCCTATCGTCTGTTTCTTAAACTAGCAGGTAAAACTAGTCATTCTCGTTGACAGGCATGCCCTCGCCAAAGGTCTGGAAGCGATTCATCGGACCATACAGCTTGATGAGGTGGTCGAACTCGCCCTGGCTGTAGAACTGGCACTTGCCAGCGCCGTAGAACTTGGCGACCTCGACGGCGTAGCGAGCAGCGGTCTCGACGTCAACGGGACGGCTGGCACCGGTGGCGCAGCCGGCGGTGGGCATCTCGGCGGTGATGGCGACGCCCACAACGGGGGCATTGGTCACAACGGCAGGCTGCAGGATGGAGTTGATGTGGTGCAGGTCGTTGCCATAGGGCGTAATGTCCTGCTGGGCAAGCGGGAAGATGGCGGGCAGCTTGCCGGTCACCGTGGTGTAGATGTCCATAAGGTCGTTGGACACCTCGAGGATGTAGCCCTCCTTGACGGTGTTGGAGATGGCGATGCCGTTGAGGTTGATGACGCGGTTGCCCTTGGTGGTGTCGATGGAGAGGATGGCGTCCATGCGCTCGTCGACCTCGGCCATGTTGCACTGCACCATGGAGATGGGCGAACCCATGAAG
>CABQHM010000122.1 GCA_902464015.1 uncultured Coriobacteriales bacterium
GCGCTTGCTCTCCTCCTCGGCACGACGCTTCTCCTCCTCGGCCTTGCGGGCGGCCTCCTCGTCGGCGCGGCGCTTCTCCTCCTCGGCGCGGCGGGCAGCCTCGATGCGGCGCTCCTCCTCGCGGCGGGCCTCAGCGGCAAGACGCTGCTCCTCAGCCTCGCGGGCAGCCTCCTCGGCAGCCTGCTTTTCAGCCTGCTCTGCGGCCTGCTTCTCAGCCTCGATCTGCGCGGCACGCTGCTCCATGATGGGAGCGAGGTTGCGGCGGATGATGGAAATGTAAGCATCCTCCAGAGAGGCCGAGGCGCTCTTGGCGGGAATCTTCATATCGGCGAGATGCTGCAGCATCTCCTTGCCGGTCATACCGTATTCCTTGGCAAGCTCATGAACTCGAATCTTGGCCATGTGTGTCTCCTGTCCCTACTGCTCGATGTGCCCAAGGCACAGCGTTTTGAATTCATCGCTCAGACGAGCGTACGTGTCGGCGTCAAGCTTTACTCGAAGCGCCCTGTCAAGCCCCTTGCGCTTCCGGGCGGCGTCGAGGCACTCAGGCGTCGCGCAAACGTACGCGCCTCGCCCAGCCATCTTTCCCGTGGGGTCGAGTGCAACACGGCCGTCGGCTTGCCTTACGAATCGTACCAGGTCTGACTTGTTTGAGGTACGCCCACAGGCAATACATGTGCGTATCTTGGCCTCGGCCATGCAATCTCCCCCTTTACAGGACTAAATGAGCGAGTCGAAATCGTCAGCGACGCCGGCGGATGCCTGATGCACCGAGCAGAAGTGCGTGCCGGGGCGAGCCTGGTTACGGCAACGATTGCCCTGCTCGTCGACATAGGAGCAACGGCCCTCGTCAGACAGATCAACGTCGTTGTCCATGAGGGAGTGCAGGTTGCCCATGAGGTTGGCGGCAAGCGACTCGTTCTTGATGTCGATATGCCAGCCGGTGAGACGGGCTGCGAGGCGAGCGTTCTGGCCCTCCTTGCCAATGGCCAGGGAGAGCTGGTCGTCGGGAACGATGACCGTAGCGTACTGGTTCTCGGTGTCGGCCAGCACGCGGGTCACCTTTGCGGGCGACAGGGCGTTGGCAACGTACTTCGCCGGGTCCTTGTCCCACAGAACGACATCAATGCGCTCGCCACGAAGCTCGGAGACAACGGTGCGCACACGGGTGCCCTTGGGGCCGACGCAGGCGCCCACGGGGTCGAGGTGCTGCTCGAGGGAGGCAACGGCGACCTTGGAGCGGGTGCCAGGCTCGCGGGAAACAGCCTTGACCTCGACGATTCCGTCGTAAACCTCAGGAACCTCAAGCTCGAAGAGGCGACGGATGAGGTCGGGGTGGGTACGGGAAACGATGATGGCGGGACGGTTGTGCTCGCCACGGGAAGCGGTGCCGTTCTGGACGGCCTTGGGGTCGCGCACACCGACGATGACGGCGCGGACACGCTGGTTGTGCTGGTAGTACTCACCGTTGGGGCGCTCGTTCATCTCGTCGGGGAAACGACGGCGGTCGAAGTGGGGAAGCTCGGCCTCGACGCCCTCGCGAATCTTGAGGATGGTGAAGTCATTGGTCACCTGGAGCACGGTGCCGGTGATGAGCTCGCCGACACGCTTGGAGAACTCCTCGTAGATGGCCTCACGGGCAGCCATGCGCACGATGGAGTTGATCTCGGCCTTGGCATGCTGGGCAGCAGTGCGGCTCGTGTCGGCGGGAGTGACGTCGATCTCCTCCCACTCCTGGTAGTTGCCCTCTTCATCCATGGAGTCGTCGACGGGCTCGAGGCGGTAGACCCAAACCTTGCCGGTCTGGCGGTCGATGGTGACCTTTGCGCCCCAGTCGAGGTGCAGAAGGTCGGCGTAGCTCTTGGCGAGCGACTGCTCAAGACGGTCGAGCAGGTACAGCTCATCGATGTGCTTCTCCTGGGCAAGCGCGATGAGGGCTTCCATCATTTCCGAGGCCATGGGGCGTTTCCTTTCAAACAAAGATGCTTGTTCGTACCGAATGGTTAAAGAGAGCGGGTGGGGTTACTCAGCGTCGTCCTCATCAGAGACGTCTTCAATCTCCACGTCGCCGGCTTGGGCTGCAGCGGCCTTGACCTGCTTGGCGGCCTTCTTGGCGGCGGCCATGATGGCATCGAAGTCAGGCTTGATGTGGCAGCGCTTCATATTGTCAAGCGCGAGGGCGCATTCTTGGCCGTCGACCTCAACGAGGACGTTGCCCTCAGCGAAACCCTTGAGGGTGCCGGTCCACGACTTGCGGCCCTCAACGGCGCTGCGACCGTCGAACACGACCGTCTCGCCGGCGAAGCGAGTGAAATCGGCCTCCTTGCGCAGAGGACGATCGACACCGGGGGAAGAAACCTCGAGCTCATAGGCGCCCGCGAAGGGGTCGAGCCCCTCAACGACCTCGGACACCCATGCAGTCTGGGCGCACACAGTGTCCATGTCGATGGTGTCACCCTCAAGGTTGTCAATGCGCACGCGCAGCGTGGGGTGGGAGGCGGGGCCTGCCACCTCGACGTCTACGATGTCGAGGCCACGCTCGGCAGCATGGGCCTCCAAGGCCCCAAGGACCAGCTCATCGGCTTTTACGGCAGCCATGTCGCTCCTCCCTCCCCCAACGGGGGCATAAAAAAGGAAGCGGGCCAAGGGCCCGCTTCCTCAACATAGGTAAGCAGATTAAGTACAACTGCAATATACCCAAAACCACAGCTTTATGC
>CABQHM010000123.1 GCA_902464015.1 uncultured Coriobacteriales bacterium
TCGTGCCTTACACGCTCCCAGTAGTGCGGGAGCTACTGCCAGCAGTCGTGCCTTATGCCATCTTTCGCGACACTGCCTTTGCCCGCCTTTTCCTTATCGATTTTTCGGTCCCGACGCGATGCGCCGCACGCCGCCGGCAAGTCCCGTGGCGGCAGCCTGTGCCGCACCGGTGATGCCGGCTCCTGCCGAGCGCACCAAACCAGCAGCTCCGGAGGCTGTTGCCTTGGCAAAGTCGCTGACCCCGTCCGCGGCCGACTTGGCCACGTCGGTGACGCCTGCTTTCACCCATTGCGCCACTTCGGCGATGAACCCACTGTCCTTCAAGAGCTGGGCCGCCTCGCTAAACGACGCCCGCCTCATCTGCTCGCGCACGGGTTCGGTCTGGGCAAACAGATAGTCGCGCGTGATGACTCCGATGCGAAACACCAGGTAGGCGCCAACAAGTCCGTCGGTTGCCCCGCCCAGGAGCAAGCCGGACGCCTTTGCGCCGGCACCTGACCCGAGCGCCTCACTGAACACCTGCTCAAGGTCCATATCTTCTACGCCGCCCGCGATGAGGGCGCTCGCCATGACGCGCGTGTACAGGCGCGCCAACCCCGCCTTCGTCGGTCGGAAGCCGCACACCTCAACGATTGCTCGCACCAGGTCGAGGCTGATGGACGCCATGGTAAGCGCCTCCACAAGGGCCCCGCGTGCGATGGCGCTTGCAAGAAACGACCTCTTGGCGGCAGTCTTGATACGGTCGTTTACAAGGGGCATGCATGTGGTGCGAAAGATGCTCGCAATCGTCTGCGCATCATGGTTGACCAGGGCGTTTGCCACAAGTGCCTGCTGCTCCGCAGTAAGCCGCCCTGTGGCCAACATGTTGTCGGCAAGCATTGTGCAGTGCCTGTCGCGTTGGCGTTCGCTGCCTTGTTCGAGCTGGTACAGCCCAAAAACGGGTCGCTTGGAAATCTGGACGAGGGGATAGCCGATGCCCACTATAAGAAGAATGGCAATTGCCGCGTAAAAAATGCCCCCAAGCACGGGACTTGCTCCCATCAGATGGTCGCCCACAGTAAGGATGCCGCCGAGCGCGCTCAAGACCACGAGCACGATGATGGCTCCTGCGAGCAAACGGCTCATCGCCTTCTCGGTTGCGGCTGTGTCGTTTCGTCGCTGCACCTTTGCCTCCATTGGCTTAATTCATGAGTCTGGCTAGACTGTTGTTATTTGTTGGCTGTTCACTCGATGAGACAGGAAACGCAATGTCAGACACCTTGGATTGTACCCAGCCTGTCAGGCGAGCGCTCCCGCTTTGGGTGTATCGCACGGCTCTCATCGCCGCCACCATGATTTGGGGCGGCAATTTCGTGGTGGCCAAGCCCATCGTTGAGTCGCTTGGCAGCTTCTGGGTCATCGGCATCAGGTTTATCTGCGCGGCGACCATCATGCTCGTCCTTTCCTTCAACCACGTGCGCCGACATATAAACCGCCAGGCAATCAAGGCCGGCGTAGCCATCGGCTTGTTTGCGTTCCTCGGTTTCGGCTCGCAGTTTTTGGGCCTCGAGGGAACCACACCGTCGAGAAACGCGTTCCTTTCTGCCTGCTATTGCATTACCACGCCCTTCTTGTGGTGGCTCGTCGCCCACAAGCGCCCCACGAAACGCAACATGATATGCGCACTTATTTGCGTTGTGGGAATCGGCTTGGTGAGCCTGCAGGGTGATGAGATGGGGATGAGCTGGGGCGATGGCGTCAGCGTGCTTTCGGCGTTTCTGTATGGCGGCGAGATCATAGCAATCGCCATGTTCATGGGGACCAACGATGTCCTCGTGGTGACGATTGTCGAGCTAATCGTTGCAGGCATTCTTGGCTGCGTAACAGGCGTGTTCGTCTCGGGACTACCGAGTGTCGAGACATTGACCTCGCCCGATACCATCTGGCGCCTGGCATACGTGGTAGTTTTGGGCACCTGTTTTGCGAGCACGGCGCAAAACACCGCGCAGAAACACCTGCAACCGGCCGAAATTGGACTTCTTTGCTCCTTGGAAAGTGTTTTTGGCACACTGTTTAGCATGCTTTTCTATAACGAGGCAATCCCGGCTATGATGATGAGCGGTTTCGCGCTGATTTTCGCCGCCATCGCCGCCAGCGAATTCCGAGGCCGCAGACGCATGAAGTCAGACCCCATGCCAGAAGAAAGCATGGAGATAGAGCCAGAGGAAAAGTTGCGAGCAGAGAAGACCTGCGAATCATAGATTCATGGGGCTCGCTTTCCTGCAAAGGGAGGCGGGCTCTTTGCGTTATGGGCCAGGCGGCGGGGCGTCGCCGGAAAGCTCGGGCCCCTGGTGTTGGCCGGGCCGCCCGGCCTCACTGCGTGCCGCGCGTGTGTTGATGTTCACTGAGAAGTGGTCCTGATGATCGCCGCTTTTTGAGCACCGTGGTCATCGAAAACTGAGCAGTGTGGGCACGAGGGCCGCCCCCCGCAGGGCCGGGGGGCGGCCCTCGGCGTATCGTCTCCCGGGCGGCGTCCGGCGTGCCTGGGGGCGGCGTCAGGACCCCGGGCCAGGTGGGTGCGAGGCTGCGGGCCCGCGCTGTGCCCCGCGGGCCCGGCACGGCCGGGACCCGCATGGGCCCCGGCCCGGAAACCCGCCTAAAAATGTAGTATTCCCCAATTTGTGTCCATCCTGTGCACGCGCCGATCCACGCTTGCCCCCCGCCTGCGCCTGC
>CABQHM010000124.1 GCA_902464015.1 uncultured Coriobacteriales bacterium
ATGCCTGCAAGCATTCGGTATTCGGCTGTCAAAGTGCGCGTTCCAATGCTTCCTATAAACTTCGAAAACTTCGTTTAGGGTATTGACTTCATATAGCTGGTTTCCTTTCATCATTGTTGACTAAACACGCGTCAAAGTCTTGGCCTGTCATAGCCTCGAAGCTAGCGCGAACTGCGGTTGGTTCCATGGTGCAGGAAAACTCGTAGACCGGAACGCGCCGCAGCAGCACATCAAGAAACTCCACCGTGAGAACTGCGGCGGAAGCATCCGAGGGAACGTAGAGCTGCCTAAGCGCACGCTCAAGGACGTCTGCCGGCTCGATGCGCCGGCAGACGTCCTTCTCACCGCGCGAGATGAAACAGAGACCGCCAAGTGGAACGCAGACGTTGCGCTGCCAGCCCTCCTTACCAGACCACGGGGTGCCGCAGGCCATCACCTCGGCGTCACTTGCGTACAGCAGGGGCTTGTCCCCGTTGACCGCCTGGACCGCATTGCCCAGTGTACGGTGCCAAAGTAGCAGGTGGGTGGACTTGCCCGTACCGCTGGAAGCGGTGAAGGCGTAGGCGCGGCCATCGTACTCAAGCACGGCAGCGTGCATGAGGAAGCGTCCGACGGCAGGGCCTTTCTCGGCAAGCTGGCGAAGAAGGGCGAGCTGGGTCAGGTAGGTGTCAGAGAAGTAGGATTGACTGGCAATCTCTCGCTCGGCCTGAACGAGTTCCGGGGTCACGCAGAGGCTGAGGTCCGCAACGGGCGCCGGAGAAGGCGCAAGGTAGTCACCAAAGAAGCGCGAATCGTCAATGCCGTCCACGTCAACGAGGATGTTCGCAAGAGACAGCTGCATAGGCTTCAAAACCATTCAGGAAGTAGGTATGTAACGACCTCTGCATTATACGCAAGACCTCCGAGGTGGGTACAACCAACTCGCAACCTCAACAGATAGGATCCGCAATGGAGCACCAGACCTGCACCTACGAGCAGCCCCAGATAGACGTTATCGTCACGGACGGAGGGGTTACGACGGATGACTTTGGCATTAACATCGCCGCCAGCGTAATAGAGGGCAACCCCCGCTATGGAAGTTGTCGAATTCGGCAAGGAAGACATGGTTTGCGACCTCTCCCGTTTTGATGTTATCACTCCCGGCGGAGATAACATCGGTGGTGGCCCCATTGAGCCCGGCGGGGGCGATTTGCCGTGGGGCGGATAGAACAAAATGTGTGTCTACTTTAGGGGCGTCGGCGCAGGTCGATGCCCCTTTTTCAGCCGTATTAATTCCATGCCCGCTTTTAACCGCTCGGACAGAATGTGTGTCCGGTTGCCCATCGTTCCCGCCGGTAGATAACCTTTTCCGGAACCGTTAAATACCCTTTCGGAAGAGGTACCCACGAAGGCCGTTTATCGCCCCTACTGCGGCGGTCGGACCAAGCGCAACGGCAGGACCTCATCGGGGTCCCAGCGCTGGAGGTGCACGGCCTGCGGCACCTCGACAACGCTAAGGTACGACGACACCGCGACGAGGCTCGAGGAGTTCCTCGGGTGGCTCCTCTCGAAGGACTCGCAGGCCATGATGTCGGGCGGCGGGCCGTCCTTCAGGCGCAGGACGGCCGAGTTCTGGGAGGTCTGGCCGATGCCCGTCCCCGACGGCGAGCTCCACCGCGTGCTCCACGTCGACGGGATCCGGGACGCGCGCGAGCTCGTGGTGCTCATATGCTGCAGCGGCGAGAGGGTGGTCTCTGGATTGGCTACACTAAGCTGGACAGTTTCGTGAGGGCCGGAAGAGTCAGGAGGAGCCCATGGCGGACCCGAAGCACCCCAGGCATTTCACCGACGAGTTCAAGCGGCAGATAGTCGAGCTCGTAAACGCGGGGAAGCCCAAGGCGGACGTGATGCGCGAGTACGACCTGTCGAAGAGCACCGTCGACAGATGGGTCAAGTCGATCAACGCCACGGGATCGCCGCATGCCGCCGACAACCGCACGCCCGAGCAGAACCGGGTGATCGAGCTGGAGCGCGAGAACCGCAGGCTGCGCATGGAGGTCGACGTTTTAAAACAAGCGGCGCTGATATTCGCACGAAAGTGACGGTGATAGCGGCCAACGCCGACCGCTACCCGGTATCGGCGCAATGCGAGATCCTCGGCGTTGCGCGCTCGACCTACTACTCCATGCGGTCGCGCGGGGCGGCCCCGGGGGCGCCCGACCCCGTCGAGCCCGCCGTGCTGGCGGCGCACGAGGCCAGCCGCGGGCGCTACGGGGCCCGCAAGATCAAGGCGGCGCTCTCCCGGGACGGCATAACCGCCAGCCGCAGACGCATCTGCAGGATAATGCGGAAGAACGGTCTGACCAGCGCATATGGCCGCAGGAGGTTCAAATGCCATCCCGGCAGGCCCAACGAGGCCGACCTGCCGAACGTGGTCGCCAGGGAGTTCGGCGGGCACGCGCCGCGCACCCACGTGTGCAGCGACCTGACCTACGTGCGCGTCGGCGGCGGCTGGAACTACGTCTGCCTGCTCGTCGACCTGAGCAACCGCGAGATCGTCGGCCATTCCGCCGGACCGCGCAAGGACGCCGCCCTGGTGAGGTGACCTGTGTCAAGTTTTCGGACACGGAAGCTCGAGGGATTACGCGGCCATGGGAAGCCCCTCTTCGGCC
>CABQHM010000125.1 GCA_902464015.1 uncultured Coriobacteriales bacterium
ATCCTGACCCGCGGGCGCCATGGCGAGACCTACCTCATCGGCGCCGACGGCGAGCACAGCAACATCGACGTGCTGAGGGCGATCCTCGCTGCCATGGGCAAGGGGGCCAACGACTTCGACCGGGTGCCCGACCGCCCGGCCACGACCGAGGGGCGGTATGCTGGGCAGGGGAGGTGAGGGGCGTGACGATTGTGACCCCTTGGGCCTCTGGGTCTGAGCATTGTCGGGTCCTGTGACATGGGGATAAAAGCGCAGATTTGAATAGTCTCGCGAGAGAAGCGGCCGCTGGCGCTAACGTGTCCGCGGCTGCTTTGGGTTTGAGGGGTGTTGCCGGCAATGGAAATGCGAACGAATGGGCCATGCGGGGCCGAGCGTGGAGTATGCTTCTGCTTGAGCGCAAGCGTTTTGTCGGCCCCTGGTTGCGGGTGATTGGAAGCGGCGACGCCCGAAAGAAGGCCCTGGGCGCGAACTACGCCGCCGTGTAGGCCCGCGTCAACGAGATGCTGGGCTGCGGGAATTCGAACGGCGGGGGGGTGGACATAGACGCCCTCGCCTGTGCCGCCATCGAGGGCGACTACGGCAACGGCGACGAGCGGAAGCAACGGCTCGGCGCGAATTACGCGGCGGTGCAGAAGCGCGTGAACGAGATGCTTTCGTAGCCAGAGGCCGTGATGCACGGGGAATGGCCCGACAGCCTTAGCTGCCGGGCTTTCTGGTTTTTGCGCCGGGCGCCGCCCCTGCGATATAATCGCATGAAACACCGACGGACGGAGGGCGCAACAGGCGGGCCGACATCGAGCGCATCGCGCGGGAGACCTTGGAGCGGGGGCTGCCCGAGTCGGACTGCGTCGAGTACAAGAGGTCGGACACCTTCGCCGCGAAGATCCTGAAGACCGCGTGCGCGTTCGCCGACAACTACAACAACCGCGAACTGGGGCTGCTGTTCATCGGCGTTGACGAGGTGGACGACCCCTCTCGCGACGCCAAGGCCGTGCCCGTCCGGCCCATAGCGGGCGTGGCACCCGAGTCGGTCGAGCCCATCGAGAACAGGCTGAAGGCGCTGTTCGCCAACGTGCACCCGCGCGTGGACTACACGCTGGTGGAGGGCGAGCTGGACGGGCGCACCTACATCGCCGTGGCCGTGGAGCCGGGCGCGGCGGGCCCGTACGAGACCTCGGCAAAAGCGGAGGCCGACAAGAAGATCGACCTGAAGGCGGGCCGCTACATCCGCCCCGCGCGCGACTCGCGCCTGCCCAACGGCCGCGAGGAGTTCGAGCTGCTTCGAAAGTTCGCCGACTTCCACTTCAGCTCCGAGCTCAACGCCACGGCCACGCTGGACGACCTGAGCTACGACTACATGCGCGAGTACATGGTGCGCATAGGCGCTCGCGAGGACACCCGGTCGCTGCCGAAAGCCGAGATGGCCCGCGCCCTGGGTCTGGTGGGCGGCGCGTCGGGCGAGCGCGCCCGCGACTTCGCGGTGCTCATGTTCGCCGAGCGGCCGGCCGATTTCATCCCCGGTGCCTACGTGAACGTCATACGCGAGGTGGAGGGCACCGACCGCATGACGAGTGAGGTGTTCGACGGGCCGGCGTGGGTGCAGGCTCTGCGCGTGCCCGACTACCTGGAGGAGACGGCCATGCGCACGCTGGTGCTGCGCTCGCCGGAGCGCACGGGGCGCCGTACTGTGTACAGCTGGCCGCGCGCGATGTTCGCCGAGCTGGCCACAAACGCCATCCTGCACAAGGACTACTCCAGGCCCAACTACGTGGGGATATACGTGTACGCTGACCGCATGACCTTCGTGAACCACAACCGGCCGCTGCCTCCCGTGACCATTGAGGACCTCAACGAGCGGGAGAGCTTTGACGGGCGCGGTTACGTGAACCCCGAGCTTAAGGACATGTTCTTTGCGCTCGGCCTCATAGAGTCGTTCGGCTCCGGGGTGTGTCGCGCCAAGCACGCCATGCGCGACAACGGATCCCCCGCGCTGGTCTACGAGCCGGCAAACGATGCCGACAACTACACGATGGTCACCGCGTTAATCCAGCCGGAGTTCCTGGAGGATGGCGGCGCCGAGGCACCGGGTGACAAACGCCCGGCGGCAGGAGCGCCGTCGAATGGGGCCGAGCTCAACTCCGTCGAGCAGGCTGCGCTTGCCGTCGCGATCCGCGACGGCAAGGTGACGTCGCGCGGTCTCGAGGAGGAGGCCCGCGTCTCTCGTCCCACGGCCACCAAGGCCCTTAGGGGGCTTGCCGGCAGGGGCCTGCTCGAGTGGCACGGAACGAGCACGACCGACGGCTTCCAGTACTATTCGCTGCCCCAGTGAATGCTTTGAGTCGTTTGCTCTAAAAGCTCTAAAAGCTCTAAAGCCGTCGCTTTGGACCTTTTAGAGCAATGGTTGGGCGAGGCGGCCTTTCGAAGCTCCGCGACTGCGCATATTGTTTTCCAGGCACTCTGGAGCGTGACTGGACAAGCTGGCCTACGCGGGGAGGCGGGAGAACATCGCCGGGCTGCCCTCGGGCAGGGTCGAGCTCGTCGTGGGCGACATCTGCGACGCCGGTCTTCTCGACGGGCTTGTCCCTGGGTGCGACGCCGTCGTGCACTGCGCCGCCGAGA
>CABQHM010000126.1 GCA_902464015.1 uncultured Coriobacteriales bacterium
CGACCCTGTGGGAGACTAGGGCGCCGCCGGCCCCCGGGGCGCGTTGCGCGGGCTCGGGGCGGGGAGGCGCGAACATAGGCACCTGGGAAAGGGGGACCCGCGAGGGTCCCCTTTTTTCGTTTGCCGGCGTTTCCCACCCACAAATACTATGAGGCTTTTCTCCTGTTTAGCAGGCATTTTCTTTCACTAATGATGGACAATCTCATATTAAGTTTAAGGTTCGTCGCGCGAGCGGTAGATACTTCTGCCCAAGCGGGCCTGCGGGGTGTTGTCTGCCGATTGATGGTCGACAACCGGGGCAATGATGCGCATAATGGCGGCGCAACATAGTCGAAACACTTCCGACGAGGCGGCCCGTTTTGTGGTCGCCTTATCGTTCAAAAGGAGACGTTATGTGCCAGAATATTGAGAGCGCCAAGCCGGCCACGACGGCCGCCCCGATGGATACCCAGGCAGGCGTGAAGGCCACTCGTCGCGAGCAGGACTCCATTGGCGAGATGGACGTTCCGGTTGATGCCTACTACGGCGTGCAGTCCCTGCGCGCGCAGCGTAACTTCCCCATCACGGGCCAGCCCATGCACCCGATGTTTATCCGCAACCTTGCCCTGGTGAAGAAGGCCGCCGCCATTACCAACCGCGCGGCTGGAAACCTCGACCCCGAGAAGGCCGCTGCCATCATCGGGGCCTGTGAAGAGGTCATGGCTGGTAGGTTGGCCGACCAGTTCATCGTCGACAACATTCAGGGCGGTGCGGGCACCAGCGCCAACATGAACATGAACGAGGTCCTGGCAAACCGCGCCGGCGAGATGCTTGGCGACCCCTTGGGCCATTATGCGGCCGTGCATCCCAACGACCATGTCAATATGTCGCAGTCGACCAATGACGTCATCCCCACTGCCGGCAAGCTCACGGTGCTCGATCTTCTCGGCACGCTCCAGAAGAGCCTCGAGGCCCTGCGCGCCGAGCTTGACCGCAAGTCGGAGGAGTTTGACGACGTGATCAAGATGGGGCGTACCCAGCTTGAGGATGCCGTTCCCATGCGCCTGGGCCAGACGTTCCACGGCTACTCGTCGATGGTGGCGCGCTGCGAGGAGCGCATTGTCTCGGTGAAAAGCGAGATGTGCTCGGTGAACCTGGGCGGTACCGCAATCGGCACTGCTATCAACGTGCCCCCGTACTACCTGCGCACCATCGTGCCCAACCTCGTGGCGCTTACGGGTTACCCGCTGCACCAGGCGGCCGACCTCTTCGACGCAACCGAGAACCTCGACGCTTTCGCTGCTGTTTCGGGCGCCGTTAAGTCTTGCGCCATGTCCATCTCGAAGATGTGCAACGACCTGCGCCTTCTGTCGAGCGGCCCGCGCACGGGCTTCGGCGAGATCAACCTGCCGGCCATGCAGAACGGCTCCTCCATCATGCCCGGCAAGGTGAACCCTGTCATTCCCGAGGTCGTGAACCAGGCGGCATTCCTTGTCATGGGCAACGACGTGACGGTTTCCATGGCCGTCGAGGCGGGCCAGATGGAGCTCAATGCGTTCGAGCCGGTCATCTTCCGCGCCCTGTTCGAAGAGATCGACGTACTGCGCAATTCCATCGACACGCTGACAGTCAACTGCATCGCCGGCATCACGGCCAACCGTGAGCGTTGCCGCGAGCTCATGGAGATGAGCGTGGGCGTGGCTACGGCGCTGTGTCCCTACATCGGTTACGCCAAGGCTGCCGCTGTGGCCAAGGAGGCCCTGCGCACCAAGCGCAGCGTCCGCGAGCTTGTTCTTGAGCAGGGCCTGCTGGACAAGGAAACGCTCGACGCAGTTGAGGACCCCTACTCGATGACCGATCCCGCTGCGGCAGATAGGTAGAAGCTGCGGCCTGACGAGGGCATCGCCCAAAACTCGAGTGCCCCCAGCCTGTGAATACATTGCCTCCCATTTCTTGGACGAAAGAAGGTGACGTCCGAGGAATGGGAGGCTTTTTGATGCGCTTGACGTGGTTTGGCGAGCAACAGGTTGAGAAATATAACGTCTGCCGGACGAAATGGGGTATCAGGCGTTGATTACTTCAACCTGTTGCTCGCGGTTGTCATCCGAGTGTCTCTCTTTGAATCGGGCGAGGTCGCTGGAGCGGATGTTCGACGGTTTGACAAACATCAGGGAGACTAGAATGTCGTAATCGTCGAGCCTTTTGGCTCAGCTCGACTTGACAAAACACAGCCGAGTCCCACAGCGCGTCCTCGGCGCCCTCGTCGGAGAGCTGGAAGGCGACCT
>CABQHM010000127.1 GCA_902464015.1 uncultured Coriobacteriales bacterium
GCCCAGGGCCGCCTGAACATGTTCGGCCAGCGCGTGCAGCTGACCGAGATGCAGTCCGAGGCGGGCGCCATCGGGGCCATCCACGGCGTGCTGCAGGCAGGAGGCCTGGGCACGAGCTTCACCTCGAGCCAGGGCCTCATGCTCATGGTTCCCGTGCTCTACCGCATCGCCGGCGAGCGCCTGCCGGGTGTCTTGCACGTGGCGAGCCGCACGGTGGGCACGCACGCCATGAGCATCTTCGGTGACCACTCCGATGTCATGGCATGCCGCGACACCGGCTTTGCGCAGCTCAGCTCGGGAAGCGTCCAGGAAGCGGCCGACATGGCGGCCGTCGCGCACCTCGCCGCCGTGAAGGGCAGCGTCCCGTTCATGCACTTCTTCGACGGTTTCCGTACCTCGCATGAGCTCTCGCGCATCGACATGCCCGACACCAAGGAGCTCACCGCGCTCATGGACACCGAGGCGCTCGAGCGCTTCAGGGCGCGCGCTCTCAACCCCGAGCACCCCATGCTGCGCGCCACCGTGCAGAACGGCGACGTGTACTTCCAGGTGCGCGAGGCGAACAACACCGCCTACGACGAGCTGGCCGACGTGGTCGAGGGCGTCATGGCGCAGGTCGCCAGCGTGACAGGCCGCGAGCACCACGTGTTCGACTACTACGGCGCACCCGATGCGACCGACGTCGTGGTCGCCATGGGCAGCGTTTCGGGCACCGCGCAGGAGGCATGCGACTATTTGAACGCGAAGGCCCAGGCTGCGGGTGCCGGCAAGCGCTACGGCTTCTTGCAGGTGCACCTCTACCGTCCCTTCTCGGCGAAGCACTTCCTAGGTGCCCTGCCCGAAAGCGTGGAGCGCATCGCGGTGCTCGACCGCTGCAAGTGCATGGGCTCGGCCGGCGAGCCGCTCTACCTGGACGTCTCGAGCGTCATCGCGAACAGCGATCGTGCGGGCAAGGTGACGGTCATTGGCGGGCGCTACGGGCTTTCCTCCAAGGACACCGACACTGCCCAAATCGTCGCGGTGTTTAGGAACCTTGCATCATCCGAGCCGAAGCGCGGCTTCACCATCGGCATCAACGATGACGTGACCAATCTGTCGCTCCCCGTCCGTCCACTCGACGACTTCAAGGACGCCGACACCTACAGCTGCAAGTTCTGGGGCTTAGGCGGCGACGGCACGGTGGGCGCCAACCACAACACCATCCGCATCTTGGGCGACTGCGCCGACCTGTTCGCGCAGGCGTATTTCGAGTACGACTCCAAGAAGTCCTTCGGCGTGACCAAGTCGCACCTGCGCCTGTCGAAAAAGCCCATCCGCAGCACGTATTACGTGAAGCGCGCCGATTTCGTCGCCTGCCACAACCAGAGCTACGTGCGCCAGTACGACATGGTGCAGGAGGTGAAGCCGGGCGGCACGTTCCTTTTGAACACGGGCTGGACGCCTGAGGAGCTCGACGCCAACCTGCCCGGAGCGATGAAGCGCTACATCGCGAACAACGGCATCCGCCTGTTCACCGTCGACGCGGTCGAAATCGCGCAGCGCGTGGGCCTTGGCAGCCATATCAACACGGTGCTCCAAGCGGCGTTCTTCAAGATCGCGGGGCTCATGCCGGTCGAGCAAGCCCTCGACTACATGAAAGACGCGGCGCGGAAGACCTACGCGCGCAAGGGAGACGCCGTGGTGGCGAGCAACGTTGCCGCCATCGAGGAGGGCGCCCAGAGGTGCGTGGAGGTCGCGGTCCCTGCGAGCTGGGCAAACGCCGAGCTTGACGCATGCGCATGCGACGAGGGCCTGCCAGCTGTGGTCGCAAACATCCTGCGCCCCGTGAACGCCCAGAAAGGCGATGAGCTCCCCGTGAGCGCGTTTGCAGGCTACGAGGACGGCGTCATCGACATGGGCCTCACCGCTTTCGAGAAGCGCGGCATCGCCGTCACGACGCCCATGTGGAGGGCCGACGCCT
>CABQHM010000128.1 GCA_902464015.1 uncultured Coriobacteriales bacterium
CGGGGGGCACGGGCTGGGGCGGGATGAGGAACCCGGGCGTCTGCCCGCCGTTGGCTGCGGCCGCCTCCTCGGCCTGGGCGCGGGTGAGGCCGATTCCCATGAGCGCGCTCACCGCCGCGCCGGCGGCCGAGCCAACCACGAACGTGCGCCTGTTGATTGCTGCCTGCATGTTCTACCCCCTTTGTCTGTGTGCGGGCGTCCCTGTTGCGCCTGCACCATTTTGGGCAACCTCGCGCCGCAAGCGTTTGTTGCCAGATTGAAGAGTCGGTGCCTCGCTTGCGGCGACTGACTCGACACTAGCGCGACGGACGGGCCGTCATCTTCCCCCACACCTGCTCAAATCCCGCCTACCCCCAATTTCCCCCGGCAGGGGGTAGGCGGGCGAAGCGCCTACCCCCTACAATCGTTTGGCGAGGCCGGGCGACCTGCTCGGCCCGTTTCGATGGCAGACAAGGGGGACATATGGCTTCGAGGCCCGCTGGGGCGACCGGGCGTTGCCGGACCCGGCTCGCAGACGACGCGCGCGCGGCATGCGCTGCCGCACGGGCCCACCCTTGCGTCGCGCTGGCCTACTGCCTCTACATCGCATGGGTCCAGAGCGCTCTCTTCGGCCAGCTGGCCAACGAGGGCACGCAAGGCGCGCCCCTTCTCGTCACGCTCATCGTGCCGACGGCGCTCATCGGCATCGCAAGCCTCTCCATAGCGCTGGTCTTCAGGCGCACGCGCAACCCACTCGAGGGGTTGGGGATACGCGTCTTCGCATGCGCCTCCATGTGCGCGGGGACCCTCTTTCGGCTTTTCCTGTCGCTCGAGCCCGCGCAAGGGCGCAGCGGCGGGATGTTCTGGCTCGTGTACTGCTTCGGCTGGCTGCTTGTGGCGTTGGGAATGTCGCTGTTCAGAATCGAAATGGATCGGATGCTCGGCTGGCTTGGGGCAACCAAGGCCCTGTACGTTGTGATGGCCGGCTCGGTCGTGCTCGGCCCGGTCTTGGCATGCTGCATTCTGCTGCCGGGAGTTGCCGCCCATGCGCTTGCGATCGCGCTGCCCCTTGCGGCGTCGTTGCTGCTCAACCATGAGGTCCGCTCTCTTCCCAAACGCCGTTACTTCTCGGTCGACCCCCAGCTTCCCCTGCCTATACCCGTGCAGTTCACGGCGACGTCGTTTGTCCAGGGTGTCGTTTCGGGGGTCTTTTATGCCGGTCTGGCAATGAGCGGGCACGCTGGGATGTCGCAGGGCGCGACATCCCAGCCCGTCATGGCGGCCGCCTCGTTCGTTCTCGGCTCGGCCCTCGTCCTCGTCGTCTGCGGCATGGCGCGGTTTAACTTCAACAAGCTCATATACAAGGTCGGTTTCCCGATGCTCGCCGTCTCGCTCGGTATCCTTGCGGTGTGCTCGGGTTGCGGCGAAGTGGGCGAGATGCTCTATCGCATCGCTGCTGTCTTCACCGACTTGGTGCTCTGGAGCCTGGGTGCCTACATCATCAAAGACATGGGCATGCCCGCGTGCTGGATTGCCTCCCTCCCCGGCGGGACGCTGTTCCTGGGGACGTCGATGGGGGCGCTTGCTTTTCTAGTGGCCTGGCACCTCATGCTCGACGGCATGCTCGCCCTCGTGGAGATGCCCTTGCTTGCCGCGTGCCTCCTGCTCGCCGCCTCGTTGTTCTTGCTCTCGGAACACAACATGCGATCCGGCTGGGGAACCTTCCGCATCGGGTCGGACGTCGACCCCTACGGCGACCTTGACGCAGCCGTGGCTCTGCTCGCGGGCGAAAACGGCCTCACCGCCCGGGAGTCGGACGTCGTGGGGGCCTTCGCCCGCCGCATGACGCGCAAAGAGGTGGCCGAGGCCCTCTGCGTGGGAGACGAGACCGTCAAAACGCACTTACGGGGCATCTATCGCAAGACCGGCGCCCACAGTCAGGGCGAGCTGGTGT
>CABQHM010000129.1 GCA_902464015.1 uncultured Coriobacteriales bacterium
TTTAGGCTTGCTTAGGTTCAAGGACGGTCCTTTGGATGGACGAATGATTGTGTCCCCGATTTTAGACCAGGACGGTAGGGGGTGGGCCTTTCGAAAGACAGGGCGCGCTTGGCAATCGCGTGCTCGTTGCCTTTTGCGCTGGAAGATGGCCCACATGCGAATTTGTGCCCTGGGATCCGGATAACTTTTCGTAACATGGTGTTACAGAAGCACCCCTTACGACAAGGAGGCTCACATGCGAAAGCAAATCCATGACAACTCAATCAACCGCGACCGCGCATGCTCGCTCGCCCACGGAACGTGGCGCCGCGTGGGCGCCAAGCTCGCCTGCGCGGGGGCCTGCGCGCTCATGGCCGGCCAGCTGCTGCTGCCGAGCGTGGCACTCGCCGCCGACTGGGTCAACGTGGGCGGCACGCAGTACAACAGGGCCGCCGGTGACGAGGCCGGAACGTGGTCCTGGGACGGCGCCGACGACATGAAGCTCAATGGCTACAACGGCGCCGGTATCAGCGCTCAGGGCAACCTCAATATCGGCGTGACGGGCACCAACACCGTAACGGCCGATTCCTTGCGGAGCGCTATCGAGGTCAAGGACGGCAACCTTGCCATCACGGGGGAGGGAACCCTCAACGCGACGGCCGAACCACAGAAGAGCAGGAGCGCTGTTAAGGTCGAGTGCGGTAGCCTCGCCATCTCGGGCGACGTGACTCTCAACGCGACGGCCGGGACCGATACGATAGCGGTTTCGGGGGACGGTAAGACCGGCGGCGACGTGGACATCCGCGGTGCCAGCGTTAACGTGACGGCAACGAACAAAGTGCCTCATACCATCGGCATTCATACGCGGGCGGGCAACATAACCATTAACGAGGGCGCTGACGTCCACGTCGAGGCGGAGGCGAATGGGGGGTTCGGTGCCGTTGCAGTCTATGCCGAAAACATCTCCTCCGAGCATGGAGGCTGCATCGCGGTGGATAACGCAAAATTAGATGCGGCGGCGCGCAATGCAAACATGTTGTCGGTCGCCCTGTATTCGTCCGGGGGTAAGGATACATATTTGAGTATTACCAACGGAGCGGATGTTACGCTCGTGGCGAGTGATAGGGCCGACGTTTTGGATGGTGTTTGGATGCGCGCGGGGGACGGCGTGTCGCGGGTGCTCGTCGAGAATTCGAGCCTTACGGTTCGATGCGGTGACGGAACTGGCTACAGTCGTAAACATGGCTACGGAATATATTCCCAGTCCGGCTCCCAGTCCGCCATCCCTCGAATTGACATCATTAATTCAAATGTTGAGGTGTCGGGTAATGCGGCGGCAATCTACGCTGTCAATCAAGGTGATGCAGCCCCTTGTCTCTCAATTGATGGCGGATCGGTAGTTACGACTCCCGCCGGAGGCACCGTGCGAGAAACTGCGGGAAACGGACTCGTCATCGGTGCTGCCGGGTCGTCCACTATCCAGGATGTTAGGACCTCCGACGAGGTTGCCCGCAGCGTGGTAATCAGCTCTGGAGATGCGGTCGAGCCTGAGCCCACGCCGCAGCCTGAGCCCACCCCGGCTCCCACGCCGCAGCCAGGCGGCGGAAGTGAGACTGGCACGCCGTCCGTGACGCCGACTCAGGCGAGTTCCACGGCTGCTGCCTCCAAGCCGGCCGCGAAGGCCACCGCTGCCCAGAAGTCCGTGGGCACTCTGGCCGCCACGGGCGACAACGCCGCGACGGCCGCGGCCGCCCTCGGCATCGCCGGTGCGTCCGTCATCGGCACCGGCTTCGTCGCGTCTAAGCGCCACAGCCGCTAGTGCAAGCTTTCATAGCCATTTTCAGCCGCCGCGTGGGCGCAAATGCCCTCGCGGCGGCTCTTTATATTTTCGCAGGTAGAGGCCTAGGTTCACATCTACGAACCTAGGCGTACAG
>CABQHM010000130.1 GCA_902464015.1 uncultured Coriobacteriales bacterium
CTCGAGCTTCCGTGTCCGAAAACTTGACACAGGTCAAGCACCCACTCCTTCAGCTCGGCGTCCGACTTCGCGCCGCGTATGGACTGCGAGTACACGAAGCCGTCGCCGCCCGCGGTCAGCGCCGCGATGTTGGTGGAGCAGTTGTTGCCCTTGTCGCCGACGGCGACGACGCGCTGGCACCCGTAGTCGCGCTTCATGCCGGAAAGCACGTCGAGCATCGTGCAGGCGTCGGGGGTGTTGCCGGGGAAGAGCCTGTAGCCGATCGGGATGCCGCCGGAGTCCTGGAGCAGCCCCATCTGCACGATGGGGCTGCTCCTGTGCTCCTTGGACACGCCCTTCTGCCTCAGGCCGCCCGGCTCGTCGGCCTCGAAGTAGTAGTTGGTGACGTCGTAGAACACGCAGGCGGTGTCGCGCATCCCCATCTTGTCCACCGCGCGGTTGGCGGCCGACACGATCCTGTCGCGGCAGGCGCACAGCACGTCGAGGGCGCGGTAGGTGTCCTCGAGCTCGAACTCCGTCCTGAAGAAGTACCTGTCCCTGTTCTCCCAGGCGCGCTTCTTCGACCCCGGGTCCAGGATGCGCTCGACGACGAGCAGCCTCATGACGGCGTTGGCGTCGTAGTCGGCCTTGGACCCCCTTGCGGCGTTGCGGATTACGGTCTCGGCGCCGAGCGCGTTGTAGACGGCGAGCAGCACCGCCGAGCCGATGTTCTTGCGGGCCGCAGCGCGCTTGTCGATCTTCTGCTGGGGGTGGATCTCGATGGCGACGGCCTGGGCCTGGGCCTCCTTGGCGGCGTTGCGCTCTTCGCAGATGGCCTGGAAGTGCGCGATCGGGTCGTCGTAGACCTCCTGGAGCTTGTCGAGGTAGCCCAGCGACTCGATGGTCCTCATCTTGGGCTTGCCGTCCTGGCGGTAGCCCTCGGCCAGCGCCAGGTAGACCCTGCCGTCCTTGCGCTTCGACTTGTGCAGATACATGGCCCCACCTGCGGTTCTCCGTGTTTTCCAGATGCCCCATTATACCATGAACTGCCGATTCCATTAACATCCATCGACAAGAAAAAATCACTAAACTTGACACAAAATAAGCCGCTGAGCTGCGGCTTTAATCAGGATTTGGCTAAAACTGCTGCAAAACTATGGCGGACAAGGCGCTCGCTTGCGGGGGAGGTGGTTTGCTGCGTTTGCAAGGGGACGTCCTTCCGTCAATGGGACATGTCGTGAATGGCATGCCGCTGCCTCATGATACCCGATACAGGCCACCCGAACGCGAGGGCTGTTCGCGGTTCCTGTCCTCGCTTCTCGTTTGCGTTGCAAGCGGCGGCGAGGGGCGCGGGATACGCTTCGGAAAACTCTTCCAGTTGGGCTGCGACTGTCCGAAAGCATGGACAGACGGGTTCGTACGCACGTTCTACAATGGCGCCAATCGAGAAAACGACGGGAGGCACACGCATGGCATTGCAAGGCGCGCATCAGCTCTTTGGCGACACGGACGAATCGTCGTGTGTTCCCGATGCGGCATGCGCACCCAGGAGGTCGGGTGCGCGTGGGGTGTCGGATGAGCCCGCCGTGCCCGATGCGGCGTGCGCGATTGGAATGCTGGGCGAGGCTTGCAAGCTCAAAGCGTCGTGGATGCTGGGTGCGCCGTCTTCTCCCGAGGTTTTCCCCTTGGGCGATTATTTGGCCGACGCTTTTATAGCCTGGGATTTCTATGACCTGTGTCAAGTTTTCGGACACGGAAGCTCGAGGGATTACGCGGCCATGGGAAGCCCCTCTTCGGCC